>NZ_JAVRIB010000002.1:0-286570 GCF_031846275.1 Spectribacter hydrogenoxidans | reverse complement strand
GCCGATGCTCTCCCGACACTAGACTTCAACGCGCAATGTGCCGTTCTCAAGCACATAGACAGCACCGGCAAGCTCACATGAGACCTTACCCTTCCCCGCCAGCGGCAGATCCAACTGCTCATCATATTGACTCATCCAGCCGATTTGCCTTGCGGGCACGCCAACCATGAGAGCGTCAGCGGGCACGTGCTTGTTGATCACCGCACTCGCACCGGGGAACGCGTACTCACAGGTGCCGACGCCACAGACAATTGTACAATTTGCTCCGACCGCCGCCAGCCCGCACCGAAACGGCACGCGTAAACTTGTTCTTCGGCAGCAGCCGTTTCAGAGGCTCGTTGATGCCGGGCTTTCGCTCGTCTGCGCAAGCACGCCGACGATGGACTGTTGGGCGTCATGACCCAGCACGGGGTACATGGGCAAGCTCATGACCCGTTGGGAAAGCTTGGCTGATACGGGTGTGCATTCCGTGGAGCACAGGTGCTCATAGGCGAGCTGCTTGTTTAGCGGTACCGGATAGTGCACAGCAGTGGGGATACCGGCCAGCTTCAGGTGGGTCTGGATCGTGTCGCGGTCTTCCAGCATGATCGTGTACTGCGCGAACACGCTGGTGCGGTCTTCGCGCTGCTGGACGCGCTGGATGCCGGCTTCGTCCATGAGCTGCTTGTATCGCTGGCCGATAGCGATCCGCTGCTCGACTTCCCAGTCAAAGCGGTCCAACTTGGCGAGGACGATGGCAGCCTGCAGGGTGTCCATGCGGCCACCGACGCCAATGCGGCTGTGCACATAGCGCTGGCTTTGGCCGTGCACGCGGATTTCTCGGCAGGCCCGCGCGATAGTGTCGTCACTCGTAAAAATGGCGCCACCGTCGCCGTAGCAGCCCAGCGGTTTGCTGGGGAAGAAGCTGGTGCAACCGATAGTGGATAGGTTGCAGGATTTCCTGCCCTTGTATTCGGCGCCAAAGCTTTGCGCGGCGTCCTCAATGACGGGGATATTGCCGTGACGGGCAGCAATGGCGTTGATCTCATCCATGGCCGCCGGCTGACCGTAGAGGCTGACCGGCATGATGGCTTTCGTTCGCTCGGTGATCCCGTCTTCGATCAAGGCAGCGTTGATGTTGCCGGTGTCCGGCTCGACGTCCACGAAGACCGGCTTTGCACCCAGCAGCACAATAACCTCCGCGGTAGCGACGAAGGTGAACGGGGTGGTGATGACTTCGTCGCCTGGGCCAATGTCCAGCGCCATGAGGCTGATGAGCAGGGCTTCGGTGCCACTGGCGACGGTGATGCAGTGCCTGGCGCCGGTGTATTCCTGCAGGCGCTCCTCCAACTCGCGGACTTCCGGGCCCATGATGTACTGGCCGTGCTCCAGCACGGTGTTGATGCGCGCCTGGACCTGCGGCTTGATCTCTTCGTACTGGGCCTTTAGATCGATAAAAGGGATATTCATGGGCTTAGACAGATCAGTGTGTTGTCGCTCAGACGGTAGCTTTCGCCGCCGTGAGGGCAGGTGTATTCCCCTTCTCCGCTGAGTGGCAAGGGTATCTGCTCACCGTAGCGGCTCATCCAGCCAATCTGCCTGCCCGGTATTCCTACCATGAGGGCGTAGGCGGGGACGTTCTTTGTGATGACGGCGCCGGCGCCGACGAAAGCGTATTCACCGATGGTGATGCCACAGACAATGGTGCAGTTCGCGCCCAAACTGGCGCCGCGTTTCACCAGGGTGTCGCGGTACTCATTCTTGCGCTCGATCAGGGCGCGAGGGTTATGGACATTGGTAAATACCATCGAGGGTGCGCAGAAAACGCCTTCTTCGAGGGTTACGCCGTCATAAAGGCTCACATTGTTCTGAACTTTGCACCGGTCGCCAATGACAACCCGATTGCCGACAAATACGTTCTGACCCAGCGACACGTTCTTACCAACACGCGCACCGCCGCATACGTGCACCCAATGCCAGACACGGCTGCCCTCGCCAATCTGTGCGCCCTCGTCAACGATAGCGGTCGAGTGCACCGTGGCGCTCATCGTCAATACTCCAGCGGCAGGGCAACCCGCCGCCCGTCACGGGCCGACAGGTACATCGCGATGATCAATTCCAGCGACTTCAGGCCTTCGCGGCCATCGGTTTCCGGCTCCGCCTCACCACGCAGGGTCTGGATGACATTGTCGTAGTAAATCGGGTGGCCAAAGCCGTAGACACTGGTCGTCGCGTAGTTGGCTTCCCTGACATTTTCGTCTTCCGGCCGCGGCTCGTCGAACTCCCAGTGCTGGATGTCGTTGACCGCGACGCCACCAATGCGCACGGTACCCTTTTCCCCCAAGATGGTGATGCTGCCCTCATAATTCTTCGGATACGTCAGCATCGTGACGTTAAGTGTGCCCATGGCGCCATTGCGCCATTGAATCGCGGCGGCGCCCGTGTCTTCCACCTCGATGTTGCGGGCAAGCGTGCCGGTGTAAGCCATGACGCTCTCAACGGGGCCGATAAGCCAGTCAAGCAGGTCAATGTAATGACTGGCCTGATTCATGAACGCACCGCCATCGAACTCCCAGGTACCCCGCCACCTGGCGCTGTCGTAATAGTCCTGCGGACGCGTCCAGAAGACGTTGAGGGCAACGCTGTAGATACGCCCGAAGCGCCCCTGCTCAACCGCCTGCTTCAGCAGCTGGAGGGTCTCGTTACGGCGGTTCTGCTTGACAACAAATAGACGCACACCAGCCTGGTCGCAGGCCTCGACCATCGACAGCCCATCTTTCCAACGTGTCGCCATCGGCTTTTCGGTGACCACGTGTCGACCACTCCGGGCCACCGCGGTGGCCTGGGTGGGATGCAAACCACTGGGCGTGGTCAGGACGACGCAATCTGCGCTGGTGGCGGCTAGCATTCTGTCCAGCCGTTGATGTCCTTGTGCGCCGGTGCGCTCCACCGCTTCCTTCAGGGCTGCCGGATCAACGTCGCAGACATCGACTACCTCGCATCGATCAGCATGCTGCTCAAACGCCCCGAAGTGATTCGCAGCGATGCGCCCACAGCCGACAACGGCAAAACGCACTTTGCGGCCAGTGATTGGTGCGTAATCGGGACTCAACATGTCAGGCCTTGAAGATGTGCGGCGCGGCATCGCGATAGACACCGCGTGTATCGATGATCAGGCGCGCGTTATCACGGATCAGTTCGTAGTCGAAGCCGTCATGGTTGGTGGCGAGCAGAACCGCGTCGTAGTCGGCTAGCGTATCCGCCGACAGGGGCACGCTGGATAGCTCGAATTGATGCGCGCGCAATTTCGGGAAGCGAGGCACATGGGGATCGGAATAGGCGACTTCGCCCCCCTTGTCGCGCAGCAGCTCCATGATGGCAACGCTCGGGGATTCCCTCATGTCGTCAACGTTCTTCTTGTAGGCGATGCCCAGTACCAGTATCCGACTCCCTCGGATCGGTTTGCCCTGCTCGTTCAGCCCATCCGCGATCTTGCTGAGTACGTACTCCGGCATGCTGGAGTTGATCTCGCCGGCGAGTTCGATAAAGCGGGTATGCAGGCCGAATTCGCGAGCTTTCCATGTGAGGTAGAACGGGTCGATCGGTATACAGTGTCCGCCGAGGCCCGGGCCCGGGTAGTAAGGCACGAAGCCGAAAGGTTTTGTGGCGGCAGCCTCGATTACCTCGAAAAGATCGATCCCCATGCGGTCCGCGATGATTTTCATCTCGTTGACCAAGCCAATATTCACGGCACGGTGAATGTTTTCCAACAGCTTGGTCATCTCGCCGGCCCGGGTGGAGCTGACCGGGACGACCTGGTCAACAATGCTTTCGTACAACAAGCGTCCGAGCTCGGCGCAATGCGGCGTAATGCCGCCGCAGATCTTCGGGATGGTGCGGGTGCTGAAATCCGGATTCGCCGGGTCTTCTCGTTCGGGGGAATAGACGAGGAATATGTCCTCGCCAACTACGAACCCCCTGTTCTCGATTCTGGGCTTGAGTTTCTCGTCCGTCGTGCCCGGATATGTCGTGCTTTCCAGACTGATGAGCTGTCCGGGCCTCAGATGCGGGATAATTGTATCCAGGGTCCGCAGCACAAAACTCAGATCCGGCTCCCGATGCTGCCCCAGCGGTGTGGGCAGACACAGGATGATTACATCCGCGGTCGCCACCGCCGCCATGTCCGCAGTGACTTCAAAGCCAGCGGCCAGCGCTTCGCCGATCTTGACGCTGGAAATATGGGCTATGTAGCTCTTCCCGCCTTTGAGCGTGGAGACCTTGTCTTCGTCGACATCCAGCCCCATCACCGGGAAACGTTCTTCGGTGAACCGGATTGCCAACGGCAGACCTACATAGCCAAGCCCGATGACGGCAATCCTTGCCCGATTACCCTCAAATTTTTCGCGCAGGCGCGCAAACTGTTCAGCCATTTCGGGAATGCCCTGGTTGCGTGCCGCGGCTAACCGCGGGCCTTGTATTCGTACTGGTAATACTGGTAGGCGCCGGCGTTATCCGCATGTGATTTGGTTAACCCGTTAAATATGACGCCGGCAACCGGCGCGCCCGTCTGGGCCATGCGCTTTACGCTTTCCTCAATTTCCGCCATCGGATGCACCCCGGCACGAGCCACCATGAATGGCACGATGCCCGGCATGGAGCCTGCGATAATGGCTGCATCCGTCACCGCGAGAATCGGCGGTACGTCGATCAGCACGAGATCGAAGCGCTGCTTCAGGTCTTCCATCACGGTGCGAAATTCCTTGCGCATGAGCAGCTCGGACGGATTCGGCGGCAACTGACCGGTGGTGATGAGGTTTATCCGGGATCCCTCGATCGTATGCAGGGCCTCATCCAGGGTGGCCTGGCCCGATATCACTTGCGACAACCCGGGCTCGCGGCTGCGACTTGTCGTGAACTCGTGCAGGCGCCCCTTGCGCAAATCCCCGTCGACCACGACGACTTTCTGGCCTATGTCCGACAGCAGGTAAGCCAGATTCATGCTGATGAACGACTTGCCCACACCAGGGGCCGGCCCGGTGAACAGGATGATGTTGCTTTCCGCATCCATTTGCGCGAAGTACAGACTGGTGCGGAAGCTGCGCAGTGCCTCCACACCCACCTCATCGCCGCGGTCACGCGCCAGTAGCGGCATTGCTTCCCGCCGGCGACGGGCCCGTTGTGTTTGGCGATGCAGCCAGGGGCTGAAGGGGACCACCGCGTAAACCGACAACCCCAGTTGTTTCTCGATTTCCCCAGGGTCATTGACGCCGCGGCGCAATGCCATTTGCACGAATATCAGCCCGAGCCCGAACATACCCCCGAGAAGGAGCGACAGCATGAACACCAATGCGCTTCTGGGGCTGACTGCCTTCACCGGCCGCACCGCACTATCGATGATGCGCACGTTGCCGATAGTGCCGGCCTTGACCACGCGCAGTTCCTGGGCGCGCTTGATCAGCTCGGTATAAAGTTGTGTATTGACTTCGAGGTCCCGCTGAAGCCGCAGTATCTCCTTCTGGGCATCCGGTAGCCGGCCCACCTGGCTCTCGATCTGCTCACGCTCCTGCTGCAGCCGCTCCATTTGTTCCCGGGCGGCCGTCAGGGCCGGATGATCCCCCGTGTATCTCTGCCGCAGTTCGGCGAACTTCATCTGCAACTGCGAACGCTTGTCCTCCAGCGATACCACCTGATCCAACAGCGCCTGGGCTTCCGCCGTCAGGTCAATTGCCTTTTTCTCCTCGCGATACTCGGCCAGTTTCGTTTCTGCAGCGCGGACTTCCGACCTGAGCTCGGGAAGCTGCTCATCCAGAAATTCGAGACTTTTCTCCGCCTCCTTGGACTTTGCCTCCACGTTCTGCCGCAGATAGGTTTCGGCGATCTCGTTGACGATCGTGGTGATCCTGTCACGCTCGGTTCCCTCGAGGCTGATGCTCACCACCCCAGTGTCGTCACCTCTTTCCGATACGGACAGACTCCGCTGCAGATCTTCCACAACACTAAGCCAGGCCCGCGGCACCACCGAAAAATCCACCGGCAGTCCACCGGCTTGCAAGGCCCGAACAAAGATCCGGACTGAGTGGCCGGTGCGGGTTTTGCCCTCGGCCGGTTGACCGACTTCGCCGGTCAACACGGCTTCGCCATCCGGTCCGTACAGCCGGTAGCCATCACCGCCGATTGCCCGGAGGGTGAACGGCGTGCCCATCAGGTCCTGGGGCACCTCCATCCTGGTGACGCTGATCTCGGCTGGCTGCCACACGAACTGCGGAAACCAGCCCAGTTCTTCCGGTGCGGCCAGCTGATCCTCTGTCGATGCCTGCCGCGGTGCGTCGCGGCGGGCGGCAATGGACTCACCGATAACGGGAAAGTATTTCGGCGCCGCGTGCGTCTGTAGATGCAGGGCATCAACGGTCGCGCCCAGGACGGACCGGGATTTGATGATTGAAATCTCGGATTGCGCGGGGCTGGTGTTCTTGCCGGTCAGCTGTCCCAGTTCCGATGACAGACCGCTAAGCGGTGACGAACCCTCGGTTTCAATCTGGAGCAGTGCATCCGCCCGATACTGAGGCTGTGCCACGAACAGATAGAAGATTGCGCCGAGTATCGCCAGCGCGATACAGGCGGCAATCTTCCATCTGCCGCCACGGATCACTGCCCAGAGCCGGGCCAGATCGATCTCGTCACTCCAGTCATCTCGGTCCATACGGCCTGACCCGGACGCGGGCGCAGGCGGCAGCTGTTGCCCCTGGTTCATGCTATTCGGCTCGGTTAATTGCGGTCGCGTGCCCTGTCGTAGATCAGGGCACTCTGGAACAGGACGTTAAGCGACGGGGTGATCTGCGCCAGCGCGCGGTTGAAATTCACCAGGCTCGCCGGGGCTGCGAAAACAACATCCCTCGGGCGCAACTGGAACTGATCCGCCAGGAGGAATGCCTGCATGGAATCGGAGTTGAGGTGATAAACACGCGGCCGCTTGTTGATCTGCACGCCGGATTCGGCGTCCACGTCGGGTTCGACAAAGCCGCGGATCACGTAAACGCTGCCGGCGTCAGCCGTGCCCAGATTCAGCCCGCCCGCGGCCAGCATTGCGTCTGACAGGCTCATGCCGCCGGCGGAGAAAGGCGCAGCCGTCTGCTGGGAAAACTCACCGACGAGAAACACGCGGTTGAAGCTGTCATTCACGATGAGTTGGTCACCGGCCTGCAGCAGAATCGGTTCACCGCCGCGCCGATAGCGCTGCGACAGGTTCAGTTGCTCCCGCTGATCGCCCCGAATCAATTCGATGGCGTTCACGCCGGCAACCAGCGGATCACGCTCGGATACCAGGGACTGGCAGGCATCCAGCGCGTCCACTACCGTCAGCGGGACATCCTGGATCGGTATCACGCAGGGTTTGCTGATATCGCCGGTGATGTAGACCTTCTTGCTGCGGTAGTTCAGTACCTTGACGTCAACCTGCGGGTCGCGGATCACGTCACTGAGTCCGGCGGTAATCTCCTCGCGGACCTGATCGATGGTGTTGTCTTCCACCGTGATCTCGCCCACGAACGGGACGTAGATCTGGCCATCGGCATCCACCAGGCGGCCCGAGGACTCGAAGTTCTGGGTGGTGCCTGCCGGGTTGGTGATATCCGGGTGGCCGAATACGATGATCGCCAGTACGTCGCCAACGCCAATACGGTACGGGTTGGCGGCCATGGGCGACTTATCTCCGGTCAGCTGCTGTCTGACCTGCTCGAACCGCTCCGACTGGTTGCGACGCTGCTCCAGGATCAGTTCCGGGGTGATGCGCTCGATGACCGGCGAGAAGTTCAGCACGGTACCGCCTTCGCGGTCGGGCGGTTGGTAGGTTGCCGCGGATTCCGCCCCGTCCACGCTCGGATTGAGTCCCGGCAGTGCGCATCCCGTCAATGCGGCGACCAGCGCCAACCAGGCCACGCTGCTTCGAATCGAGTTCACCATTGTTCGTGCCTTATCCGGAGTGGCAACCGTACTTCAACGCGACTATTCATCGGCGCTCCGCTCAAAACCGCGCCAGTATCCGTCTGTATCTCGGTCCGACGTCAAATCGTATAGCTGGTAGCGGCGGTTGAGTTTGGCGCCGCCATCCCGGGTCAGGGGGCGGTACAACAGCGATACCTTTTCGCGGCTCGACGTGTTGTAGAAGAAGTCCATCGGGATGTTCAGGTACAGCCCCTTGTCGAAGCTACCCTCGCCGAATTTATCGCCCGCGCTGGTGAATGTTGCGAATGCGCCGAATCGAATCCCGGAATCAAAGCGCCGGGAGAAATCGAATGTTACCCCCACGTCGCGGGCAAGATACCTGCCAACGCTGACTTTTGCCAGGACGTCCTTGATGCCGGTTTCCATGTAGGCCGTCGCATGGCCCGTAACGGTAGCGTAATCGCGCAGACCGAAACGCTGGTCGAACTCCCTTTGGCGCACGTAGTTTGCATCAAAACCAAGGGCGAACCAACTATCGAACGGACGGTACATCAATTCGCCGCCCACGCCGGTATACATCAACTCCAGAATGCCGGCATAGGCCAGCGCATACCAGTCATCGGCAAGGCGCCTGGTACGGGAGTACTGCAGGTTGTACAGACCAACGTCGACATCCTGGTAGTACCTCTTGATGAACGTGCGAGCTCGCGGGAGCTGCGATGGGCCCAGGAAGTCGGCACCCTCGAACGTACTCCAGAGGTTAGCCGCGATCACTGCGGACAACCATCCGTTCTCGTCGGTGCGGTAATCCAGCGTAAGACGACCGATCAATTGCTGCAGATAACCGTCGGGCCCGCCGAAAAGCTGCTTATAGCCCGGGGTTACGGCGTAATAGAATGATTGCGGGTCCTGCTCGTAAAGCGTTTCCGCCGTGGGGCGCTGCTCCTCGGACCGTGGGACATCCTGCGCATAGACCTGCTGGCGGAAATCCTGGTCATGAAACTCGTTGGTATCGGTGGTTGCGCCCAGGAACGGGAGCTTTGGCAACGGCTCTCTCGGCAATACATCTTCCCGCAGTTGCAGGCCGACCGATTTCCAGCGGAAACGAAATTCGGAAAATTCGTCCGCGGTGACATTGTGCAGAATCCGGCTGGCGCGCAGTTCGGATTCCGCCAGGGCGCGGTACTTGATCGGTTCGCCTTCGACGGTGAGCGTATCCACCTCCCTGAGAATGCGCGAAACGCGCACGCCCGCATTGGCAGCCAACGCTCGGCTGACCTTGCTCCACTCCCTGGTGGTCCGCTCTGGCGCGGGATTGACCCGCGGTTCGGGCGGGTCTGCCTTTGGCTGGCCGATCTCCGCGAGATTCACGGTAATGGTGGCGCCCAGACGGGCCTGATTGCCCCGTTCCCAGGCCGCCGTCAGGGAAATCCAGTCCGTCAGCCGGTAACGCAGGCCGACGTTGAAGGGGGAATCTCGTTCGAACGCATTATTTTGCGGCTCGTTCTGGTAATCATTACCATCGTATTCGAGTTGCGCATACAAGCCGTCGATGGGTGTCCGGTACTGCACGCCGCCGAATAGGCCGATCGGCCCGACGAACAGGCTGCCGAAGTTGAACTCGCCGCCCAGCCCGCCATCCGATCGGCCACGGTTGGCCCGGCTATCGAAGCGGTCCATCACCGTGCCCAGGGGGTTCGTAATATCGGAGCCCAGCGAAAAATAGCCCCAACCCACGCCCAGGCTGAAATCGAAATCGTGGAACCGCTTGCTGGCGACCAGGTATTCGCCGCTAAACAAACCCGTACCGCCGACATCCCGGAATCCCAAAGCGACGCTTGGACGAAAGCGGCTTTCTTCGAGTAGCCGAAACTTCGCGTCAAACCCCTTATCCAGCAGGTTCCGATCAGGATCGTCGCTGGCCCGATACCTTCGGTTGCGAATTTCGGTATACCGGAGACCCACCTCGGCCCACTCGAATGGTTGAAAGCTGAGGGTGTAGTTTTCGTACGGATCAACGCGCAAATACTGGCCGGAAAAACGGGCCAGCGGCGCCATGCGGGCTGTGGGCTTTTGCAGCAGGCCAACGCCGCCGAAGTCGGTCTGAAATACGGCGTGTTCGCCGGTGTCGACATCCGCGTCTTCGGCCAGCGCTGCCTTGCCGGCGCATGCGCAGAACGAGGCGCTTATCAACACAAGGCTCCCCACGAGCACACGCTGTTGCCTAATCACCGCCATGGCGTTATCAGCGTCTCAGGCGCCAGGCGGCGTGAAAGTGCGACATTCGCGCCCGGCGACCACGTGCGCCAGAAAATCCGGCAGGGCCCTGTTAAGCCACGTGGGCGTGGTGCCTTGAAGGTGAGTGGGCGCCACCACCCGGGCACCCGCCACCAACCTTGATCTGCCGGCGTTCCAGGCGGCCACGCCGACCCGCTTGCGCTTACCCCATGGCTGGATGACCGTTATCCATTCCGCGTCGCTGGAAAGCACCAATGCGCCGCGATCAATGAGTGCGGCCACACTTGCGGCTTGCTCCCAGGGCAGGCGATGAACGCCATTCTCGTCCCAGACCTCGACTGTTCTGGCCGGCTCGCAATAGCCGAAGCTCGACAAGGCGGATAGGGGCGGCGCTTGCTCGGGGTGCGCCAGCAGGTCGGCCGGCCCCCAGCGACCCGGAACCCGAAATCCGCGAAGTGATTCAACCGCCTGCCGCCATGCCAGGAACTGGGCTTTGCGTGGGGCCGGAAGATGGTCCAGATTGGCCAGGCGCTGCAGCTCCTGCAAAATGGCTTTCCGCTGGTGACGGCGCTCATGCTCGGTTCGCGGGGTCCGGATAAAGGAAAAGTTCCAATCCACCCGACCGAGATCAGGCATGCCCAACCAGGCATCCAGTAGCGATGTCGCGCGGGAGCGCTGCCCGTCTGTGGCCGCTTGCCCGTTGCCAGCAATCGCCACCGAGCTCACGCCGAGACACATCAGCGCCGACAGCAGAATCGCCGGGGATTGCCTCAGAAGGCCGTGATGCTGTTCGGTGCGGCGTCCGCGGCAAAGCAAACGCCCGAGCAGCGGTGTCGCGGTCGTTCGCATTCGCCCTACCCGCCTACCACCATGGGCGGGCAACCTGCCATTCGTACACGTCGCCATCCGGTACCGGCTGCACCCGGGCGGCCCATATGCGGCCGGAATTCTTGCCCAACCACAGCGTGGAGTCCGTGGTAGTGCCTGCCGGCCATGTCACGGACTCCTCGCATCGCCGAAGATCCAGCGTGATGAGTGGGAGCTCCACCGACTCGAGATCCGATTGGCACACCAGCTCCGCACGCCCGCGGGCTTGCACGACCTCTCCCGCCCGGGTCTGCCAGGTACGCACAAGCTCGTAGCTCACCGGCCGTTCATCAGCTACGCGCCACGGCAAGGTGTCCAGACGGCCCAGGATAAAGCGGGTGCTCAGGACATCCGTGGACAGGCCGGCGGTGTGGCTCAGATTCCCGTTGTTCAACACGAATGTCTGCCGCTTCGCGGTTTGCCAGTAAGTAAGGCTATCGCTGGCACGAGACATCACCATCAAACCACCACGGCCATCCACGGTGAGCTTGATGCTGGCGTACGAAATCGCTTCCGCGCGTGCCGCCACGTCAGGCGCCGTTTCAGCGACCAGGCTGCCCACTAGCGCGCCAAGGACGTCATCCAGCCCGGCGCTGCACGCCACCAGATTGCTTGCAAGCCCAAAGAAAATGACCAAAAAAATTGGCCGCCCGAAGGCGGCCAACTCATCCTTTTTCATTATTGGTCACCGCATACCAGCAAGCTCAGCCTGGTCAATTAATTAGAGCCAGTCGCCGTCCCGGTGCCGGTGCCCGTACCAGTCGCAGTGGCGGTAGCCGTTGCTGTCCCGGTGTCGGTGCCGGTATCCGTTCCCGTGTCGGTGTCAGTATCCGTGTCCGTGTCGGTATCGGTGTCAGTGTCGTCGTCGTCATCGCCGTCTCCATCACCGTCGCCGTCGCCGTCGCCGTCTCCATCACCGTCGCCGTCGCCGTCTCCATCACCGTCGCCGTCGCCGTCGCCGTCTCCATCACCGTCGCCGTCGCCGTCTCCATCACCGTCGCCGTCGCCGTCTCCATCACCGTCGCCGTCGCCGTCGCCGTCACCGTCTCCATCACCGTCGCCGTCTCCATCACCGTCGCCGTCGCCGTCGCCGTCTCCATCACCGTCGCCGTCTCCGGTACCGCCGTCGAAGCCAACGCCGCCACCATCGCTGGCAGCCAGATAGAGCCCCAACAAGAGCCCCGTGCCGGCAATTTCATCGACGTAGGTATCGGTCAGTCCAGGCGCCTGATCGGTGGGCCCGCCGCTATCCAATTCACCGGCGCCGTCATCATCATCGTCGCCATTCGCGGCGAAAGACGCGGTCGAAGGGATCAGTTGCCCGGCCAGGAGCAATGCCGCGAACAGCCATGTTTTCATTGGTCTCTCCAGAATAGCGAGAGTGCTTGCAGGCAAACTACCACTTTCGCGCGCGGGGGATCAAACCGCGGATGCATTAACTTTTCCTGCCATCTCGACCTGATCACCACGCCCAACGTCGCCAAGGGTATCCGTGATTATCGCAATCCGTTGGTTAAGAAATTGTTAAGGCGAGTTCATGATCGGTACAACGGCGGGGCCTGCGGAAATGCTCGGTCGCGGAGTTCGGTTGCTTGCAGTTTGGCGTGTATCCACGAACAAGCGCGCGATAATCAGCCGTTCATTACCCGAATACGGGAAATCCAGTCTGCCGAGAACGCGCTGATTTGCGCAAAGGCTTTCTCGAAAGCCGCCCGATCATGACCGTAGGGGTCTGGCACTTCCGTCGTGTTTTGCCAATGCCCCAGAAGGAAAATCCGCCCGCGAATCTGGGGCGCGTGCCGGAAGAACCACTCGTTGTGCCCGGCATCCATGGTCAGGATGAGATCCTGTTCCGCGGCCCATGCCGCGGTCACCTGCCGGGCGCGGTGGGTCATAATATCCAGCCCGTTTTCACTGGCAATGGCCTGCGCGTGATCTTCCGCCGGGTAGCCGACCAGGGCTCCTACGCCCGCCGAGGTTACCTCGCATTCCGGTAGCGCCTTGCGCAGTATCGCTTCGGCGAGGGGGCTTCGGCAGATATTGCCGGTACATACCGTGGATACACGTTTAATCAAGATCAGCCTCAAGCACTCGATACAAATGTAAATCATAGCAAGGCCGGGCGCGGAGAACCCCGGCTACAATGCAGGCTCCAGCTAGACGAGCGAGGTCCCATGCGGCTCTGGCGGCGGCGCAAACTACCGACAAGCAGGGTATCCATCGATAGCGCTGACGACGCTGCGCTGGCAGATATCGTGCTGGCCGCCTGGTCGGGAAACCCGACCCATGATCTCCCCCCTCTGACTCGGCTCGCGCACCTCGATGGGCCGGTATATGTCGCCGCCCGGCGCGCGGGGCGGCGCCTGGCCGATGCGTGGGGGGCGGGTGAGTCGACGCATTCAGCGATCACGAACGCGGTTCGACAGGTCTCCGGCCAGACAACGAAAGCGGGAATCGACACCCTGGAATTAGTCCTGACGCATCAACCTCGATCGCACCCGCCGGACGGGGAACCATTACTGCCCAATGTCCAGCGCGGCATCCGCGGGCTGGCTATCCGGCAGGGCGATCACTTGGCCCGATATGCGCCCACTTACATGCTCGCCACCAATCGGTCGAAAGAGGCAACTGAGGGCGTGTTTCGGCGTGAGTTCAAGCTGTCCGAGAAAGATATGACGCAAGCCGAGGTCCGGACGTTCGATGCCAGCCAATGGCTTGTCATGGTCAAGACAGAAAACCCGGAGCCAGCAGCCGCGCTCGCCATGCAGCGCGGCAGCCGCACCGTGCCCATGGCGGCCGTCACGCGCGCCGGCGTGGAGGCGTTTGCAAGGCGTGCCACTGACTGGATGACAGCGAATCTGCGAGCCAATGGCCGGATGACCTACAAGTACTGGCCAAGCATTCGCAAGGAATCCAAGGCCAACAACATGATTCGCCAGTGGATGGCCACGCTGGCGCTTATCCGCGCTGCGCGGCATTGGCAGGACGAGGCGTTGATGGAACGCGCCGAGCACAATATCCGTTACAACCTGAAAGCGTACTACCAGGAAAGAAACGGCTACGGGCTGATTGAATGGAATCGGAAGATCAAGCTCGGTGGGCTGGCGCTTGCCGCGCTGGCGCTGGAGACTCACCCGTCCCGGGAAACGTGGCAACGGCAACGTCAGGCGCTGCAGCGGTCGGTCGCCGAGCTATGGCAACCGAACGGCTCGTTTCGAACATTCGTCAAACCGCCCGACCGCAACGATTGCCAGAACTTCTATCCCGGCGAGGCGCTGGTTTACTGGGTTCGGCTGTTCGAGGAATCAAGGGATACCGGTCTGCACGTCCGTTTCATGACGTCGTTCCACTTCTATCGGAAGTGGCATCGCCGGCGCCGAAACCCCGCGTTTGTACCGTGGCATACGATGGCGTACTGCCGCATGTGGCAGTTGACCCGTGATGACGAGCTGGCCGATTTCGTGTTCGAAATGAACGACTGGCTGGTGGAACACGCCCAGCAAACAGAACGCACGGCACCCACCGCAGATACCATCGGCCGGTTCTATAATCCGGATCAGCCATGGGGGCCGCCTCACGCATCGTCTACCGGCGTTTATCTTGAGGGGCTGATTGAAGCCTACCGTCTGGCGGTGGCATGCAAACAACGAAAACGGGCTCGCCGCTATCGAGCGGCCATCAGGCTGGGCCTGCGCAGCGCCATGCAGCTGCAGTTCAAGGATGAGGTCGACATGTTCTACGTGCCCGAGGACCTCCGCGACCGCGTGCATGGCGGCCTGCGCACGACGGTGTATCACAACGAAATCCGCTGCGATAATGTGCAGCACAACCTCATGGCCGCAATCGAGGTTCTGGCCACGTTTTCCGACCGGGATTTCGCGTAACATCTCGGCCAGCGGGCCGGCCCGTCATCCACCAGTGCTCCGGGTCCGGTGCAACGGCGGCCAATTCGCCGGCACGCCTCCATTACCAGCGGATGATCGATGAAAAACTCTCTCTTCGCGCTCTACGAACGCTTTGGTCTCGAGCAACCGTGGGTGATGTGGCTGCTTGCCGCCGTAGTCGCCGCCGCAGCGGCATTCTTTGCTCAGGATTTCCGGCTGGATGCCTCGGCGGATTCGCTGGTGCTGGAGAACGACGAGGACCTGGCGTTCTACCAGAAGATGACGGAACGCTACGGCTCGCAGGATTTCCTGATCGTCACCTACAACCCGGCCGACGGGTTGTTCAACCGGCCGGCGCTTGACCGGCTGGAAGCGCTGCAGGAGGAACTGGCCGACGTCGGGATGATCGCGGAGGTCACCAGCATCCTGAACGTGCCGCTGATCGACAGCCCGCCGGTGTCGTTTTCGGAAATCCAGAAGGGCATCCGCACCCTGTTCGACGAGGATACCGACCCGGAACTGGCACGGGAGGAGTTCCTGACCAGCCCGCTGTACGAGGATCTGCTGCTCAGCGACGACGCGCAGACCACGGCCATGCTGCTCACCCTGAAACGGGACGAGCAGTATCACGAACTGCGCGACAGCCGGAACGAGCTGCGCCGCAAGCGGGAAGCCGAAGGGCTGAGCGAGGCCGAGGCAAACCGGCTGACGGAACTGGAAGCCGAATTCGACACCGTAAGCGGGCAACAGCAGAGCGAACAGGCGGCAATGATCGCCGAGGTGCGCGAGATTCTGAACCCGTACCGCGACGGCGCCACCATCCACATGGGCGGTCTGCCGATGATTGCGGTGGACATGATCGAGTTCGTGCGCAGCGACATTCAGGTGTTCGGTGCCGGCGTCGGTGTGCTGCTGATCCTGCTGCTGGCGGTGATCTTCCGCCGTGTGCGCTGGGTGCTGGTGCCGGCGGCGATCTGCGCCACGGTGGCTCTGAGCGTGTTCGGTTTTCTCGGCGCGATGGGCTGGCACGTGACCGTGGTGTCGTCCAACTTCATCTCGCTGGTGCTGATCCTCACCCTGTCCCTGATCGTGCATCTGGTCGTGCGTCAGCTCGAACTGCACGCAGAGAACCCGGATGCCCGGCACGGGGCGTTGATCAGCGAGACCCTGCGCAGCAAGTTTTCACCGTCCGTATTCACGGTGCTGACGACGATGGTGTCGTTCGCCTCGCTGATCGTCAGCGGGATTCGCCCGGTGATCGACTTCGGCTACATGATGGTCTGCGGCATGGCCATCGCGTTCGTGGTGGTGTTTGCCCTGTACCCGGCGGCCCTGGCGAGGCTGAGCGCCGGCACGCCGGTGTTCGGCGACCGCGACATCACCGCCGGCATCACCGGCGGCTTCGCGCGGACGGTGGCGCGTTTCCCCGGGCTGACGTGGTTGGCCTATGCCCTGATTGTCGTGATCGCCGCGACAGGCATCAGCCGGCTGGGGGTGGAGAACCGCTTCATCGACTACTTCAAGGAATCCACCGAGATCTACCAGGGCATGGTGCTGATCGACAAGAAGCTGGGCGGCACCACCCCGCTGGACATCATCATCGACGCGCCGGAGGGCTTCCCGATCGGCGAGGAGGCTGCACAGGAAAGCGGCGACGGCGGCATGAGCGCCAACAGCTACTGGTTCAACAGCTTCACGCTGGAGGAACTCGACCCCATCCACAATTATCTGGACGAGCTGCCGGAAACCGGCAAGGTGCTGTCGCTGGACACCACCATGGATATGCTCACCCAGATCAACGGCGGCCCGCTGGACAACTTCGCGCTGGCGCTGATCTACGACCGGTTGCCCACCGAGATCAAGGAAACGCTGTTCGACCCCTATCTGGGGCCGAACGGCAATCAGGTCCGGCTGAGCGTTCGAGTGATCGACTCCGACGAGAACCTGAACCGTTCCGCCTTGTTGAAGAAGATCCGCACCGATCTGCAGGACAAGTTCGGCCTGGCCGCCGAGCAGATTCACCTGACCGGTCCGCTGGTGCTCTACAACAACGTGCTGCAGAGCCTGTTCCGGTCACAGATTCTCACCCTCGGCGTGGTGTTTGCCGCCATCGCCCTGATGCTGTTGCTGCTGTTCCGATCATTCAAGGTCGCGCTGATCGGGGTGGCGCCGACCATGGTTGCCGCCAGCGCCGTGCTGGGCCTGATGGGATGGATCGGGATTCCGCTGGACATCATGACCATCACCATCGCGGCGATCACCGTGGGCATTGGCGTGCACGACACCATTCACTACGCGCATCGCTTTCGTGACGAAATCCAGCAGGATGGTGACTATGCCGCCGCAGTGCAGCGGTCACACGCCACCGTCGGCCGGGCGGTGTACTACACCACCGTGACCGTCACGCTGGGATTCTCGATTCTGGTGCTGTCGAACTTCGTGCCGACGATCTACTTCGGCCTGCTCACTGGCGCCGCCATGGTGCTGGCCCTGATTGCCAACCTGACCCTGCTGCCGCTGTTGCTGGTGCGGTTCCGGGCGTTTTCACATCTGGCGCCGCAGCGCACCTGATACCCGGAACCGGGTTACCGCGGCGAATCGGGGCGGCCGGATGAATCCGGCCCTACGCGAGCTGCCGGGCGTCGGCCTGCCGACCGGACCGTAGGGCGGCATTCATGCCGCCTTCGGAGAGAAAATCCGTCACCATCCCGGCGAATGCTTCCGGCTGTTTGCGGTGCATGAAATGACCGGCGTCCAGGCCGGCAACGCGACAATCGGCACCGGTCACGCCCCGCCACATTTCCGGCCCGATGCACCCATCGTGTTCGCCATAGATGCAAAGGGTTGACTGCCGGGGCGGCGCAATCAGCCAGCCTCGCCGGCTGGCACGGCGCAGACTCAACAACGCGCCCGGCAGACCACGGTAATACCCGAGGACGGCCCGGCGCGCGGCCCGCGTTGCCAGCGCCGCCCGCACGGGCGCGATATCGGCCTCGGTGAAATCCCAGTCCGGCGCCCAGCGCCGCCATATCCATTCAATGAAGCGACCGTCCGAGAGCCCGAGATGGGTTTCCGGCCAGCCCGGCAGCTGGAAGTAGCCGATGTACCAGGAGCGCAGGATCTGCGCCGGGCGCATGTTCGCCAGAAACCAGCGCAGCGGTGGTACCGCGGCTGCTACCACCCGGTCGACCCGGCTTGGCGCCATCGCCGCCGTGGTCAGCGCAACCACCGAACCCCAGTCGTGCCCGACCAGCGAGAAGCGCCGCGCGCCCAGGGCATCGGCCAGACCCAGCACGTCCCGCGCGAGTGTGGGCACGCGGCAATCGCCATCCCGCGGTGCCGCCGTGGGGGCATAGCCACGCAGGAACGGCGCCACGGCCCGATAGCCTTCGGCTGCCAGACGCGGCAGCAGGTCGTCGAACGTGTGGGCCGAATCGGGAAAGCCGTGCAGACAAAGCACCAGCGGGCCCTCGCCCGCGGCACGGACGGCGAATCGCAGCCCGTTGGCGTGGATATCGAAGGATTGAACGCCGGCAGTCATGACGACTCGTCCAGATCCTCGGCTTCATCATCATCTTCACCGGCGCCGATGGCCCCGGCCCGACGCCACTCGGCGGGCAGCCGCTTGCTGGCCGATGCCCCCAGGCTCTTGAGCTTCTCCGCCCGGGTGACCAGATTGCCGCGACCATCCACCAGCTTGCCGCGCGCGTCCTCATAGGCACTGACCGCGCTTTTCAGACCGCGGTCGAGCTTGTCCATGTCATCGATGAAGCCCTTGAACTTGTCGTAGAGGGCGCCGGCACGGCGGGCAATTTCCGCGGCATTCTCCTCCTGGCTCTGCAATCGCCAGAGGTTGGCGACCGCCCGCAGCATGGGCATGAGCGTCGTCGGGGAAACGATGGCGATATTGGCTTCCAGCGCCTGCCGCTGCAGGGAAAAATCGCCGCGTAACGCCTCCACGTAAGCCGCCTCCGAGGGAATGAACATGAACACGTAGTCCAGCGTCGCCTGGTTGGGCACCTCGTGGTAATCCTTGTCCGAAAGCTGGCGCAGGTGGCGGCGGACGGACTCGAGGTGCTCGCGCAGGGCAACCGCCCGGCCGCTTTCGTCCTCGGCCTCGTGCAGGCGCAGATAGGCCGTCAGCGACACCTTGGAATCCACCACGATCGCCCGCTCCCCCGGCAGGTGGATCACCGCATCCGGAATCCGGCGCCCGCCCTCGGCGCGGGTCTGCGAGAACTGGGTCTCGTAATGCTGGCCCGGCAGCAGGCCGGAGCGCTCCAGCACCGTTTCCAGGATCATCTCTCCCCAGTTGCCCTGGGTCTTGGATTCGCCCTTCAGCGCATTGGTCAGATTGACCGCGTCCTCGGCGATCTGCTGATTGAGTTCCCGCAGCTGACGGAGCTGCTCGGTGAGCTGCCCACGCTGGCGGTTCTCCTCATTGTAGGTCTCGCGCACCTGCTTTTCGAAGCCGGCGATCCGCTCGCTCAATGGCTTGAGAAGGGATTCCAGCCCTGCCCGGTTCTGCTCGGTGAAGCGCCTGGATTTCTCTTCGAGGATTTCCTGCGACAGCGTCTTGAACTGGTGGGTCAAGCTGTCCCGGGCCTCGGTCAGAAGCTGGAGCTTTTCCTCGGCCTGGCGGCGTTCACTGTCCAGCCGGGTTTCCAGCCGGGCGTTCTCGCTTTGCAGAGACGACAACTGGCGGCGCGTTTCCTCGAGCTGGGTTTCGGTTGCGTCGAGCCGGGAGCGCGCGTGCTCGAAGCGTTCCAGCAGCCGCCCTTCGCGCAGGCGTACGATTGCCCAGGCAGCCACGAAACCGAAGACGAGCCCACCAAACACCATGGCCGCGATGACAAGCGGCGAGATCGTGAGCTGGGTCATCAGGGCATCCATGACGAATCGTACTCAGCAGTTGCCGGGGCCAACAAAAAGGTCCGGCATCGCGTCAGTGGCGATGCCGGACCTGTGAAGCCGACCGTTCCCGGGAAAGCGGCAGGCCCCGATCCCGGTCATGGCCTCACGGCAGAACCCTACGGCGCCGGTGCATCATCCCTTACGCAAGCCGCGAAAGCGTCCAGGCTTGAGAGTACATCCGCCACACCGCCGAAGGTCAGGCGAACTTCATCGAACGCCTGGTTGGCTGCAATGGTGGCAAGACGAACTTCGTCATCGTTCACGATGCCCAGCAGATCGAGATCCAGCAGTTGTGTGGCCGGTTCGCTTTGCACCACCGCACCATCGGAAAGCAGTTGGATCTCCAGTCCGCTCAGCAGATCCACGCTGAGCAGCGCATCCGGGCTGCTGACCGCAAAGCCAACCGTGGCCGGTGCGGTGATTGGGTCACCGTTCTCGTTGGTCACGCTGACGAAAACGCTGCCGAGGAGGTCGACGGCTGCATTGAGGCGCGCCGCGTTGGCCAGATCCGCGTCAACGACATTCTCGGGGTTCTGTACCGAACAGAGCAGGCACAGGCCATTGGTGCCCGAGGCTACCGTGGCGGGCTGCAACAAGGCCTGGAATTCGGCCTCCGGCCCAGTACCACAGGCAACCTCGTCAAGCTCACAGACGTTTCCAATCCCGTCCATGTCCGAATCAGCCTGATCGGCATTCGGCGTGCGCGTGCAATTGTCGTCGCAATTCGCAACGTCCCCGCCCGTGCAGGGGTTGTCATTCGGGTCACCCGAGTCGTCGCCGTCATCCAGGATGCCGTCGCCGTCAGTGTCCGGATCGCAGACATCGCCGACGCCATCGCCGTCCAGGTCCGCCTGTCCGGGATTGGCCACCATCGGACAATTGTCATCCGGATCGTTGATGCCATCGCCATCGGTATCAACCGGGTCACTCACGTCACAGGCGTCGCCTACCCCGTCGCCATCATCATCGAGCTGATCGGGGTTGGGCGTAACCGGACAATTGTCGTCGCAATCAGTGACCATCCCGGCCTCGCAGGTGTTGTCCCCCGCCTCGCCGGAGCCGTCACCGTCATCCAGGATCCCGTCGCCGTCGGTGTCCGGGTCACAGACATCACCAGCGCCATCGCCATCCAGATCATCCTGCATGGCATTCGCGGTGAACTGACAGTTGTCGTCGCAATTGGTCGTCTCACCGTCCATGCAGACATTGTCGTCCACGGCGCCGGAATCATCGCCATCGTCCAGGATCCCGTCATTGTCATCATCGGGGTCACAGACATCGCCGATGCCGTCGTCGTCGTTATCCGCCTGATTCGCGTTGGGGGTGGTCGGGCAGTTATCCGCGACATCCGGAATGCCGTCGCCGTCCACATCATCCGTGCAGGCGTCGCCCACGCCGTCCCCATTGGTATCGGTCTGGTCCGGATTCGACGTATCCGGGCAATTATCCGGCCCGTTGTCGACACCGTCGCCATCGCGATCGTCATCACAGACATCGCCGATGCCGTCGCCATCGGCGTCCAGCTGATTCGGATTCGGGATGGCCGGGCAATTATCGTCCGCATCCACAACGCCGTCGTCGTCCCGGTCAACCACGTCGTCGCAGACGTCGCCGACCCCATCGCCGTCCAGGTCGATCTGATCCGGATTCGGCGTGTCCGGGCAGTTGTCGGTCACGTTGGCAATGCCGTCACCGTCGCGATCGTTGTCGCAGGCGTCACCGATACCATCCCCATCCGAGTCGGTCTGCGCCGGATTCGGGGTGGACGGGCAGTTGTCGACATCGTCGTTCACGCCGTCCTGGTCGGCGTCATTGTCGACCGGCGTGGTAGGGGGACTACCGTCGCCATCGGCGCCGCCGCAACCGATCAGGCTAGCGCCTGCGGCAAGCGCGGCGCTCATTATGATCAGGCGGAAAATATTCAAGCTCATGATAGATCTCCGGAATTCCTGCTCGGTTTCGGACTGATCACCGTTCACTGCAACACGCGGAATTCGACCCGCCGGTTGCGCGCACGGCCGTATTCGGTTTCGTTACTGGCAACGGGCTGGGTCTCACCATAGCCCCGAGCGACCAGGCGGAAAGCATCAATGCCGGCACTGACGAGGTAACTCCGAACCGATGCCGCCCGCTCCTGCGACAGGTTCTGGTTGTAGCTCGCGCTGCCGGTGCTGTCGGTGTGGCCGGCGATTTCCACGCGTAACGTCGGCTGCCCGCGCAGTGCCCGAACGACGCGATCCAGGGTGCCCTGTGCCTCCGGCGTCAGCCGGGCGGAGTTGAGCGCGAACGTCACGCCGTCCAGTCGCAATGTCTGGTTCTGCTCGGCGCACCCGCGGCTGTCCACACGCAAACCCCGGAGCGTATCGGGGCATCGATCATTCTGATCGGGTACGCCGTCACCGTCGGTGTCGGTGATCTTGGCCGGTACTTCCTTGATGACCTGCTTCTCGCGGACAACTTCGCGCACCACTTCTTTTTCCACCACACGGGAACCGAGCGGTATCTCCACGCCCAGGCTCAGCCGCCAGTCATCCATGCCACTTTCCGAACCGAATTCGTAGTCGTCATGGATATAGCGGCCCTCGCCACGAATGCGCAGGGCGTAGCCCCCCAGCTCCGCCGTCACGAACCCGAGACCGACGTTGCCGAATGCACCCGTGTCGTCCGCCGAATCAGGCACGACATCGTTGTGCACCGCACCGACACCGATCAAGCCGTAAGGCGTCCACCCCTGTCCGCGCAGCAGGCGGTATCTCAGGTCCACACCAATGCCGTACTGATAGAAATCGGTGAAGCCGGGGATGTTGAGATCCTTGGTCTCGATGACGGTCCGGAAGGCCTGCACCTCGACATCGAACTGATCGCGCAGATGCCAGCCAAATCCCAGCGCGACGCCGTCGCTGGCCGTGCCATCAGTCTGGCGGTTGTCATCGGGAAAGAATGCAAACGGAAGTACATTGAGATAGGGACCCGATCGGTCCGTTGTCGGCACATCGGCCGCAACCTGGCGCTCGGGTTCGGACTGGGCGAATGCGCTGGACGCGACAAGGCCGCTACCCAGAATTGCCACGAGAATCGTGCGTCGAATCATGATCTATATCCCCGATATCTCTAGAGTCGCAGTGGACTGGGTTACGCAGGCGGCCAAGGCCAACACCGGCCTCGCACAATCAGGCCTCGGGCAGTACACCGCCTGGCAGGCCTTCAAGCAGACCCTGTAGTTGCTCGGCGCCACCTGCCTGGCCAATGAGATCTTCGAGGGCAGATTGCAGTGCCATCGCGTCGAGCAGGTCCGTCAATTCCGCCGGCGGCGCGAGCCCGCCTGACTGTCCGATCAACTCTTCGAGCATGCTCTGTAATGCAGCCGGGTCCAGCAGGTCGGCAATGGCGGCCGGGTCATCCAGGCCACCGCCGGAAAGCGACTCAAGCAGCATCAGCAGTTGTTCGGCGCCACCCGCCTGGCCGAGAAGGTCCCCGAGTGCGTCAGGAAGATCACCCGCGCCCGGCAACTCCGGCAGTTCACCGACATCCCCACCGTCCGGCAACCCCGGTAGCGACGGTGTGCCGCCGTTGTTCAGGTCTGACAGGACGATCGAGAGGTCGCTCAGCAGCGGTAGCAGAAGCGGTTCGGGCAATGCGTCGTTCAACGGATTTATCACAAGCATGCGCAGCTGATCGCCCAGCCCCGTGAGCTGTGCCACCCCCTCACCGGCCGGCAACATGCCATCTTCGCCGGCGAACTGATCGAATCCGCCGTTAAGGAGATCCAGAAGCAGCCCGGCATCCGGGGCCGAACCGCCACCTGGCAGGCCTCCGAGGTCAGGTAGCGTCTGGGCATGTGCCTGGGTAACGGCGCCCGCAGCAAGCGCCAGCGACAGAATCAATGCTTTCATGGCTTCCCCCTGGTCCGGCAACTTCGCCGGATGATGTCGGATATCCCGAATATAGCACTCGACATGCATTTTGTAAGGATCATCCGATGCTCAATTTTCGACAACGGCCATCCGGCCCCGGCAAGCGCCGTGTCAGGCGGCCCTGAGGTGGCCGGAATCGCTCCCCTGGTCTTCCAGGATCATCACGGCCGCCTTTTCGGCGATGGCAGTTGTCGGGGCATTGGTATTGCTGCCAACCAGCGTTGGCATGATCGAGGCATCCACCACGCGCAGGCCGCGCATGCCGTGGACCCGCAGGCGGTCGTCGACCACGGCCTCGGCCGGATCCGGCCCCATACGGCAGGTGCCGACCGGATGGTAGATGGTTTCGGCCTCGGCCCGGATGAACTCGCGGATGTCGTTATCCGACTGCACCGCCGCACCGGGCTTGAACTCGTCGCGCCGGTGGGGCGCGAAGGCGTCGCTGTCGAGCAGGCGACGGCCGAGCTTGACCGCGGCCACCAGGTGATCCAGGTCCGGCTTCTGATCAAGATAATTGGGCTGGATCAGGGGATCGTCCGAGGGCGCGGCGCTGCGCAGCCCGATGTGGCCGCGCGAGCGCGGCCGCAGATCGCAGATGCGAAGCGAATAGCCGTAATAGCGGAAGGTGTTCCAGAGATTGTGGCCATGATCCTGCTCGATGGCCGGCAGGAAATGGCATTGCAGACTGCAGACGGGATCCTCGGCGCGCAGCTTCACGAATCCGCCGGCTTCGGCCACATTGCTGGTCAGCGCGCCTCGCCGCCCGCCCAGGAAATAGCGGATCAGCGCCGGTAGGCCACGGGTAAGCAGCCAGCGCGGGTGCAGGCTGATGCCCAGACGCGTTCGTTCGCGGTGGATCAGCGTGATGTCGAGATGATCCTGCAGGTTGCGGCCGACGCCCGGCAGCTCGTGGACCGGCTCGATGCCGTGGGGCTCGATTTCCTCGCGTGGCCCGATGCCGGACAGCAGCAACAGCTGCGGCGAGTTGATCGCCCCGCCGGCGAGAATGACTTCCCGGTCGGCGCGTATGTCGTTCGGCCGGAGGCGGCCCTTGCGCTTGACCGTCACCCCGACCGCCCGCTTGCCTTCGACCAGCACCTTCAGCCCCCGGGCGCGGGTCAGGATGGTCAGATTGGGCCGGCGGGCCACCGGATGCAGGAAGGCGTGGGCATTCGAGCAGCGTCGCCCGTCCTTCTGGGCCACATGGTAATAGCCGAAGCCCTCGTCCGTGGCGCCGGAAAAATCGTTGTTGGCGGGGAAGCCGCATTCCTCGGCGGCTTTGAGGAACACATCGCTGAGGGGATTGGTCTCGCGCAGTTGCGCGACGTTATAGCCGCCGCCTTCGCCGTGATATTCGTTTTCCCCGGCCTCGAAATTCTCCGACATGCGGAAGTACGGCAACAGATCACGGTAGCCCCAGCCACGGTTTCCCAGCTCGGCCCAGCGATCGTAGTCGCTGGGATCGCCGCGGGTGTAGCACATGGCATTGACGGCGCTGGAGCCGCCCAGCGTCTTGCCCCGCGGCCAGAACAGTTCGCGATCGTTCAGGTTCTTCTGTGACTCGGTGCGGAAGGCCCAGTTGTAGGTGCGCCCCCACATCATCGCGATCACCCCGACCGGGATGCGGATGAACGGATTCCAGCGGTCGGAAGGCCCGGCCTCGAGCAGGCAGACGGACACGTCGGGGTCGGCCGATAGCCGGTTGGCCAGCACGCAACCGGCCGAGCCGCCGCCGACAATGACGTAATCGAAATGCTGTTGATGGCTCACGGCGGCAATACCCGGGAACGAAAGCCTGGCGGCGTCAGTTCCGCGCCTGCTGCTCGGGCAGCGTGATGTTCAGCTCAAGCACTTCAAGGTCCCCGTCGCGCTCGATGTCCATCTGCACGGCGTCGTCGCTGACCTCCACGTACTTGCGCAGCACCCGCAGCAGATCCTTCTGCAGCTTGGGGAAATACGCCGGGTGATCGCCGCGGTTGGACCGGCGGTGGGCCACCACCACCTGCAGGCGCTCCTTGGCCAGCGATGCCGAGCCCTTGCGGTCGGCCTTGAAAAGGTTCAGCCAGCTCATGCCCGCCTCCCGAACATCCGTCCGAACAGCCCCTTCTTGTCTTCGAGGAATCGCATCGGACGATCCTCGCCCAGAAACCGCGCCACCATGTCGTCGTAAGCCAGGCCAGCACTGCTGTCCTGCTCCAGGATAACCGGACTGCCGGCGTTAGACGCGTTGAGTACCGCTTCGGATTCGGGAATCACCCCGAGCAGCGGGATGGCGAGGATGTCGGTGACGTCTTCCACCGACAGCATTTCGCCCTTGCCCACGCGCGATGACGCGTAGCGGGTGAGTACCAGATGCTGCTTGACCGGGTCTTCGCCGTTGGCGGCGCGCTTGGTGCGGGCCTCCAGCATGCCCAGCACGCGGTCGGAATCCCGTACCGACGAGACTTCCGGATTGGTCACGATCAACGCCTCGTCGGCGAAGTGCATCGCCATCATTGCACCGCGCTCGATGCCGGCCGGCGAGTCGCACACGATGTAGTCGAAGTCGGCGCTCAGATCCTCGAGCACGCGGGCCACGCCGTCATCGGTCAGGGCGTCCTTGTCGCGGGTCTGCGAGGCGGCAAGGATGTAGAGGTTCTCCACCCGCTTGTCCCGGATCAGCGCCTGCTTGAGGTTGGCTTCCTTGCTAATCACGTTGACGAAATCGTAGACCACGCGTCGTTCGCAACCCATGATCAGGTCGAGATTGCGAAGCCCCACGTCGAAATCGATTACCACCGTCTTGTGCCCGGCCTTCGCCAGGCCGGCGGCAAAGGAGGCTGCGGTGGTGGTCTTGCCCACGCCGCCCTTGCCGGAGGTCACTACTATTATTCGCGCCACGCCCTACTCCTGTTGTTCGATGATCAGGCTTTCGCCGTCCAGCCGTACCTGCACGGCCTGCCCCCGCCAGCTGTCCGGCATATCATCCGCTACCTTGTAGTTGCCCGCCACGGCCACCAACTCCGGCTCGAAACGCCGGCAGAAAATGCGGGCCGAGGTGTCACCCTGAGCGCCGGCCAGCGCCCGGCCGCGCAGCGTGCCGTAGATGTGAATGTGGCCGTCGGCAATTACTTCCGCGCCTTCACCAACCGCCGCCATCACCACCAGATCGGTATCGCGGGCGTAGATCTGCTGCCCCGAACGAACCGGCCGGGTGATGGTCCGTGCCGCGCGGGCCGGGGCGGGCCGGGGTTCGGCCTTTGGTTCTGCGGGCACCCGGCCGGCGCCAATCACGCCCAGCCCGGCGGCCGCTGCCTGATCGGGATCGCCGTCCAGCAGCGCCACAGGCACCATGCCGTGACCGCGCAACAAGTCGGCCAGCGCCGACAGATCGGCCGATGTGTCCCCCAGTGAAATCACCACCGGCATGCCGCGAAAGAAGTCGCCCGCCTTGTCCATATGCGCCCGGGCATCCTGCGCCAGCCGTTCCGGATCCGGGTCGCGAATTTCCACCACCGTCAGGGCCATCATGCGCCCCTTGAACGCAATGGCGGCGCCGGCGCGGGCGGTTATCGCCATGGGGTTGAAGCGGGGTGCTGCATGGGGGCGGAGTTTAACATGTGACCTTTCCGGATTGGTTGTGGCCGCCGCGCCCCGGTGCCAGAATCCGGCACCTCACCATTGCGGAGATCGGCGTGCCCCAACCCTCGAGTCTGGAATTCTTCTGGGATCCGGCCAGCCCCTATACCTACCTGGCTGCCACGCGCATCGAGAAGCTCGCCGAGGAATCCGGTATATCACTCCGCTGGCGCCCCTTCCTGCTGGGAGGCGTGTTCAAGGCGACCGGCAACCGAGCGCCGGCGGAAGTGGCGGCCAAGGGCCGTTATCTGTTCGAGGATCTACAACGCTGGGCCAGCCTCTACAGCGTTCCCCTGCGGTTTCCCGACAGCTTTCCCGCCAACAGCATCCAGTCTCTACGCGCTGCCCTGGTGGCCGAGGAAAGCGACCAGGGGCCGGCATTCGCCAGGGCGATCATGGCGGCACACTGGGGTGAGGGACGGGACATCAACGACGCCGCGGTGCTGGCCGAGACCGCCGAAAGCGTGGGACTGGAAGCCGACACCGTGGCCCAGCGGATGCAGGCGCAGGAGATCAAGGACCAGCTACGCGCCAACACCGATGAGGCGGTTGCCCGCGGGGCTTTCGGTGCCCCGACGTTCTTCGTGGGCGACGCCATGTTCTGGGGCAATGACCGCCTGCCGCTGCTGAAAGCCTATCTGCAGGAGTCGTAGTCAGGGGCACGCTGACTCATTCATGCCTCAGAAATCGTAGTAGCGCTCGTTCAGGTACTCGATCACGGCCCGAACTTCGTCGGTACTCCAGTCCACGCCGGCGACCGCGGTGCAGTTGCGCACCCGCGCCTTGAGCCCCGGCATCGAACTCACCGTGCGGTCCTGGCGGCTGAATACCTCGTTGCCGTGGCAGCCGGTGCAGTCATCGGTAATCAGGCGTCGGGCATTGATGTCCGCCGCGACCGCCGGCATGGCGCCCATCGCGATGACGACGACAAGCACAAGGTGGCGGAATGACATGGGCAGGATTTCCATCGGAACCATGAGCGAACTCTAACACTCGTTATCGACTCGCCATGGCCGGTTTCTTGCTAGTTTGAACCATCACCGCGCCCCGCAACCGATGCCCATGGTCGACCTGTCACCGCCCACCAGAGCCAAGCCCTATCAAAGCCCGGGCTGCTACGACGAACTGTTCGACAGTCAAGGGGTTGCGAGGCCGGCCGCAGCCGAGTTGCTGGGATACCTGCAGGGCTGGCCGGCCGAGGAGCGGGAGGCCCGGCGCCTGGCGGCCGACCTCGCGATTCAGGCCATGGGCATCACCTTCACGGTGTACTCGGAAGGTTCGGCGATCGACCGCGCCTGGCCGTTCGACATCGTGCCGCGGGTCATTGATGCTCGCGAATGGCAGCGTGCCCGCACCGGCCTGGTGCAACGACTGACCGCGCTCAATGCCTTCATCGCGGATATCTACGACCGGCAGCTGGTTGTTCGTGACGGCGTTCTGCCGAGAGACGTGCTGGCCCAGTCGATGAATTTCCGGCCCCAGTGCGTCGGCATGCGGCCACCGGGCGATATCTGGGCGCATATCTGTGGCTCGGATCTGGTGCGTGACGCCGACGGCAGTCTGTTCGTGCTGGAGGACAACCTGCGTGTCCCCTCCGGGGTAGCCTACATGGTGGAGAATCGCCTGATCTGCAAGCGGGTGTTTCCGGAAATCTTCGAACGCATGTCGATCCTGCCGGTGGATGAATACCCCAGCGAACTGCTGGACACGCTGGCCCAGTTGTCACCCCGCCCGGGCGAGACGCCCAACGTGGCGCTGCTGACGCCCGGCATCTACAACTCGGCCTACTTCGAACACGCCTGGCTGGCCGGGCAGATGGGCGCGGAGTTGGTCCAGGGAAGTGATCTGGTGGTGACCGACGACGACTGCGTCTACACCCGGACAGTGTTCGGACTGCAGCGGGTCGACGTGATCTACCGGCGGGTGGATGACCTGTTTCTCGATCCGGAGACATTCAACCGCGATTCCATGCTCGGCACTCCGGGACTGATGCGCGCCTGGCTCAAGGGTAATGTGGCGCTGGCCAATGCGCCGGGAGCCGGGGTGGCGGACGACAAGGTGGTGTATGCCTTTGTGCCGCAGCTGATCCGCTATTACCTCGGCGAAGAGCCCATACTGCCGAATGTGCCGACCTACCTGTGCATGGACCCGAAACAGCGAGATCACGTCCTGGCCAACCTCGATCAGCTGGTGGTCAAGCCGGCCAACGAATCCGGCGGCTACGGCATGCTGGTAGGGCCGAGGTCCAGCGCCGAAGAGCGGGCGGTGTTCGCTGATCTGATCCGGGCGCGGCCCGGTAACTACATCGCCCAGCCCACGCTGGCGCTGTCCACGACACCGACCCTGGTGGACGGCGAACTGGCGCCCCGCCACGTGGACCTGCGACCGTTCATCCTCGCCCGCGAGGACCCTTACGTGACCATGGGCGGCCTGACCCGGGTCGCGCTGCGCGAGGGGTCACTGGTGGTCAACAGCTCTCAGGGTGGTGGCAGCAAGGACACCTGGGTGGTCGAGTAATGCTGTCCCGCGTTGCCAACAACCTGTACTGGGCCGGTCGTTACATCGAGCGCGCGGAGAACACCGCCCGCCTGATCAACGTCACCACCTATCTGCTGCTCGACCTGCCGCGTCAGACCGATTTCGACTGGCGTCCCCTGGTGGAAATCAACGGGGCCGAAGCATTCTTCGACGAGCGTTATCCCGAGGGCGGCGAACTCGACGTGATGCGCTTTCTGATTCTGGACCCGCTCAACCCGACGTCCATTCGGCAGTCGCTGGCCTCGGCCCGCGACAACCTGCGCACCACCCGCGACATCGTGCCGCGCGAAGCCTGGGAAGAGATCAACGAGCTCTACAACTTTCTCTCCGGCCACGGTAACGAGACCCTGCCACGACGCCGGCGCCAGGGGCTGCTGGATCGGGTCCTGCGCTGCGGCCGCATGGTGGCGGGACTGCTCGACAGCGGCATGAGCCGCGATGCCGCCTACGAGTTCCTGCAACTCGGGGTGAACATCGAGCGGGCCGACATGACCACCCGGATCGTGGATGTGCGCACCGAGGACCTGCTGGAGCAGGCGCGTGACGGATTACCGCCGTTCCAGAGCCTGCAGTGGTTAAGCATGCTGCGGTCGCTGTCGGGTTACCAGATGTATCGCCGACATGTCCGCAGCCGGGTATCCGGCCCGCGGGTTCTGGGTTTTCTGCTGCAGAACCAGGCCTTCCCGCGGTCGGTGCGCTTCTGCGTGGAAGCCGCTGAAAAACGACTGGCACGGCTGCCGGATGGCGCCGCCGGCATCGAGCTCTGCCGGCGCACCGAAGCAATACTGGGCGAAGCCAGTATGGCCAGTCTGGTCGAGCACGGGCTCAGCGATTTTCTCGATCACGTCCAGCGTCAACTCATCGGCCTGCATGCCTGCATCGATGCCACCTACTTCGGCATGCGTGTGGAGGCGGAGGCTTGAAGACCTTCCAGTGCCAGTGCGGCAACAGCATCTTCTTTCGCAACAGCCGCTGCGCCTCCTGTGATCGGCTGCTCGGCTATGCGCCGGGCATAAACACCATGACCGCGCTGGAACCCGGCACCGACGGCTGCTGGCAGGTGCCCAACGCCGGCCGGGTGCGCGGCGCCACTTTCCGACTTTGCCGCAACTACGCCGATCACGACGTCTGCAACTGGCTGATTCCCGTCGATCAACCCGACGCATTCTGTTTCGCCTGCCGGCTGAATCGCGTCACGCCCAACCTGTCGCATCCACGCCACCCGGCATTGTGGTACCGACTGGAAACCGCCAAGCGGCACATGCTCTATACCCTCCTTGATCTCGGCCTGCCCGTGGTCGGCCGCGATCGGGATCCGCAACAGGGCCTGGCGTTCGATTTCCTGTCCGATCGCGATACCGATTCCGAATTCACCGAACCGCTGATCGGCGCCGACCCGGTCTCCACCGGCCATCTCAACGGCATCATCACCATCAACCTGGCCGAGGCCGACGAAGTGGCCCGCGCCCGCATGCAGGCACAGATGGGCGAGAACTATCGCACCCTGCTGGGCCATTTCCGGCACGAGATCGGTCACTATTACTGGAGCCTGCTGATCGAGCGCGGCGGCCGGGTCGCCGAATTCCGCGACCTGTTCGGCGACGAGCGCGCCGACTATGCCCAGTCCCTGCAGCGGCATTACCAGGAAGGACCACCGGCGGACTGGTCCCGCTACGCCATCACCGCCTACGCCACCGCCCATCCCTGGGAGGACTGGGCCGAGTCCTGGGCCCACTACATGCACATGACCGACACGCTGGACACGGCGTTGCAGTTCCAGTTCGTGCCGCCCCGGCCCTGGCGCGAGCGACTGGAGGAATTCGACACCATGATGCACGCCTGGACCCGCCTGGCGACCGGCATGAACGCGATCAACCGCAGCATGGGACTGTCCGACGCCTATCCCTTCGTATTGCAGGAAGGGCCGGCCCGCGACAAGCTTGCCTTCATACACGACGTCATCCGCGCGGCCACCGCCACTCGCGAAGGCGCCCGGCCGCCTATCTTCGGATCAGCATGACAACCGGCGGCTGCCAACGGTCGTTCACGTCGGTGCGCGGTCTCAGCCACTGCGTGCGCCACTGGCCGCGGGAGGACGGGCCGCTCGTCTTCCTGCTGCACGGGTTGCTGGATACCGGCGCCAGCTTCGCCCCCGTGGCCGAGCATCTTTCGCCGAACGCCCGCCTGCTGGCACCGGACTGGCGCGGCCACGGGGACAGTGATCGGGCCCCGAACGGTTACTGGTTTCCCGATTACGTGGCCGACCTCAATGCCTTGATCGACTCGCTGGCCGGCAGCGAACCTATCGCGTTGGTCGGTCACAGCATGGGCGGGCAGATCGCCAGCCTGTACGCGGGCGTGCGGCCGGAGCGCGTCACCCATCTGATCTGTCTGGACAGCCTCAACGTGCCGGCCACGGCATCCGAAACCATGCCCCGCCGCTACCGCGACTGGCTGGCAGCACAATCCCGGCCGCCGGCCCCGCGCCGCTATCCGGACCTCGATGCTCTGGCCGGCCGAATCCACGCCCGGTATCCGGAGCTTAACGAGGCACAGGTCCGCCAGCTTGCCCGGGACTGGTCGCGTCCCGACGACGACGGCGGCATCCGGCTGGCCAGTGATCCCCTGCATCGCGTGCCGTTCCCGGTGGCGTTCCATCCCGAGGATTACATGGCGGTCTGGCGGCAGGTGACCGCGCCGGTCCTCTGCCTGGACGGAGGTCGATCACCGGCAAGCCGGTGGATCGACGCCGCCGAAATGCAGCGGCGCCGAGACTGCTTCCAGGACGTCACGCACGACCTGCTACCCGACTGCGGCCACATGCTGCACCTTGAACAGCCGGCAGAAGTGGCTGCGCGCATCGTGCAATTCCTCGGCATCTGACCGAATTCCCACGCGCCCGGAAATACCGCAATAACGCGGCGCAACACACCTGTTTATTGCAGTCCGGTGCCACCAGGTACGGTCGTCATGCGTAAGAATGATTGCCGATTGCCTTTTTGCTGCACGGCGTGCTTACTACTGAAGCAGACGGCGATGCAGCCGACAACATAACGAAAGCCGGTGCGATGGAGAGGAGACTGGACATGATGATGAACGATTCAGTGCGCGGGATGCGCACGACCGGGTTGGCCCTGGTCTTCAGCATGACGATGGTTGCGGGTTGCGGCGGTGACAACAACGGCGCGCCGCCCAACGCTGGTGACCCCGGTGGTCCCGCGCCGGTCCCGGCCGATCGCATCTTCGATGGCGACGATAACCTGCAGGCGGAAATTCGGCGCACCACGAATGGCGCCGCACACATCCGTGCCGACAACCTCGAGTCCGCGGGCTTCGGCCAGGGCTATGCGCAGGCGCAGGACAATATCTGCCTGATTGCCGAGCAGGTGGTCAAAGCCAATAGCCAGCGGGCGCGCTTCTTCGGACCCGGCCCGCAGAACATCAACATCATCAAGGATTTCAGCTACAAGGCGCTGGAAGTCTATGACAAGGCCGAGGCCGAATTCGACCAGCTCTCCGACGAGAGCCGCGCCATCATCCAGGGTTTTGCCGCCGGGTATAACGACTATCTGGCCACCCAGGGCGGTGCCGCCGGGATCACCAACCCACGTTGCGCCAATCAGCCGTGGGTGCGCCCGATCACGCCAGTCGATCTATTCGCCTACTACCGCATCATCGCTCTGTTCGCCAGCGGCGATCTGTTCACTACCGGCGTACTGTTCGCAGCAGCACCCCCGAACGTCGACCCGTCACCACGCCCGGTGATGACCTCGGGCATGAGCGATCAACAGATCGAAGCCGCCCGCGACCTGGTCGCGGACATGTCCGTGGACAACCTGCCGGACATCGACCTGCAGAAGCAGCTCGACGAGCTGCCACTGGCCATGGGCAGCAATGGCTGGGGCATCGGCAGCGAGTTGTCCGAAACCAGCGGCGGTGCGCTGCTTGCCAATCCTCATTTCCCCTACAACGGACCACGCCGTTTCTGGCAGAGCCATATGACCGTGCCGGACGTCATCGATGTGGTCGGCGCGGGCCTGATCGGCTACCCGCTGCCGCAGATCGGTTTCAACGAGAATCTGGGCTGGACCCACACGGTCACGACCTCCAATCGCTTCACTGCCTATGTCCTGGCACTGACCGCCGGCGACGGCACGACGTACATCAAGGATGACCAGGCCCGGCCCATCAACAAGCGCACATTCACCATCGAGGTGGCGACCGGCGGCCCGCAGACCATGACGCTGGAGAAGGACTTCTACTATTCGGAATACGGTCCCATGATCGCGGCCAATCTCATCAATCCCGCGTTCCCGGCCTGGGGCGACGTACTTAACGGCGTACAGGCCGCCATTACCTACCGCGACGCCAATGCCCGTGCCGACGACATCATTGACCAGTGGCTGGGCATGGGTCGAGCCAGCAATCTGGAGGAGTTCCAGTCCGTATTCGCGAACAACCGCGGCACGCTGTGGGTGAACACCATGTACGCGGACGACCAGGGCAACGCCTTCTACATCGACGGCAGCTCCGTGCCTAACCTCTCACCGCAGGCGATTGCCGCATTCCGCAACGACCTTGCCAACGATCCGGTCATTGCAGCGGCATTCAGCCAGGGTTTTGCCGTGCTTCCCGGAACCACCTCGCTGTTCGACTGGCAGCCCGGCAGCCGGGATTTCCTCGCCCCGTTCGAAGCCATGCCCAAACTGACCCGCAGCGACTTCGTCCAGAACTCCAATGACAGCTACTGGGCCACCAACCCGGACGAGTTTCTAACGGGCTTCTCGCCACTGTATGGTCCGGTGGAAACACAACAGGGACCGCGAACTCGACTGGGCCTGCACATGCTGCAAAATCCAACCGAAAGCGGGCCCAGTTCGGTAGCCCCGGCCGGTAACGATGGTCTGTTCAACGGCACCGAGCTGATGGACATGCTGTATTCCAACCGGGCCCTGTACAGCGAACCCGGCGTCACTGGCGTGCTTGATGCCCTGCGAACCCGATGTGCGGCGGTTGGCGCCGACCCGGTGACTACGGCCGGCGGCAGCCGATCGGTCGATCAGGGTTGCGCGGTGCTGGCGAACTGGGACGGCCTGTTCAATCTGGACAGCGTGGGCGCCCACGTCTTCCGGGTATTCATCGCCAATTACGACGACCAGCTGCCTGGCGACCTGACCGTGCCATTCGACCCGGCTGACCCGGTCAACACCCCGCGGACTCCGGCCGACCCACCCACCGACCTGGCTGAAGACCCCATGCTTGGCGCACTCGCGGCCGGGCTTGATGCACTGGATAACGCAGGCATCCCCTATGCCGCACCGCTGGGCCAGGTGCAGTTCGTGCTGCCCTCGAACAACGCCGCACCCCTGGATTTCGCCAGCCTTTCGCCCACGCGAGCGCCGATTCCATGGCCCGGTGGTGACGGCGAGGTAAGCGGCGTATTCAACGACAATTCGTTGAGTGCATCTCCACTGGCCCAGGACACGCTGTATCCGGTCATCGCGCCCCAGGAAACCGTGGCCAACACCGGCGGTTTGTCAGCCACGGCCGGCATCGATGGCTGGCTGCGCAACAACGGCACCAGCTGGCATTTCGGACTGTCGTTCGGTGACAGCGGCCCGGAGGCCGTGGGGCTGTTGAGCTACTCGCAGTCCAGCGATTCGACGTCGCCGTTCTTCGCCGATCAACAGGCGCGATTCTCGGCGGGCGACTACCGCCCGATCCGGTTTACCGAGGCGCAGATCGGCAACGACCCAACGCTGACCACGATCACGGTGAGTGACAGTGACTGATACCGGCCGGACGGGGTGCCCAATCCGGGGTTCGGAACACCGCCCGACAGCCGATACCCGAGAAGCTTTATGCAGAGGCGTCAACCAGGGCCCGTAACGAGGCACCGAACGCCAATGCCAGGACCGCGAACTGGAGGATGGAGATGAAACATATCTGCCGAGTCGGCGCCGCCGGCTTCTACCTTGCCGTGGCCAGCACTACTGCGCTGGCTGGCGTGTCACCAGAGCAGGCCGCCCGGCTCGGCGGCGATGAGATCACCCCGACGGGGGCGGAGCGCGCCGGTAACGAGGCCGGCACGATCCCCGCCTGGGATGGCGGGCTGACGACCGCACCGACCGACTTCGGCGGAGCAGAAGGTCGTTATGCCAACCCCTATCCGAACGACGAACCAAAATTCGTGATCACCGCCGACAATCTGGACGAGCATCGGGATCATCTCACCGACGGCCAGATCGCCCTGCTCCAGCGCTGGCCGGATACCTACAAGATGCCGGTCTACGAAACACGGCGCAGTTACGCGGATCCGGACTGGGTGTACAAGGCGGTGGCCGATAACGCCGCAAACAGCGAGTTGATCGAGGACGGCGAAGGCATTGCTGGCGCCACCGGGGGCATTCCGTTTCCCTTCATCAAGGAGACCAGCAACCCGGGCAAGGCCGCCGTCTGGAATCACAAGCTTCGCTACCGGGGCGGAGACGTCAAGTACACCAGTGCGCAGATTGTCACCCAGCCGGGCGACGACTATCGCCTGAGCAAGCTGCTGATCGAGACCAAGTTCCCCTACAACCGGCAGGGTATCGAGCCCAGCGATCTGGAGAACATCTCGATCTATTTCCTGCAGACGGTGCTGGAGCCGCCACGCAGTGCCGGGCAGATCCTGCTGGTGCACGAGACCATCAACCAGGTGGAAGAACCGCGCCGCGCGTGGCTGTACAACCCGGGGCAGCGCCGTATTCGTCGCGCCCCGAACGTGGCCTACGACAACCCGGGTACCGACTCTGATGGCATGCGGACGAACGATCAGTTCGACATGTTCAACGGCGCCACCGATCGCTACAACTGGGAACTGGTCGGCAAGAAGGAAATCTACGTCCCCTATAACAGCTACGACCTCCAGCTGGCGCCGACCTACGAGAGTGTGTTCAACGCGGACCACACCAACCAGGACCTGATGCGCTACGAATTGCACCGGGTCTGGGTGGTCGAGGCAACGGTCAAGGACGGTACCTCCCACATCTACGCCAAGCGCCGGTTCTATATCGACGAGGACAGCTGGAATATTGTTGCCGCCGACCAGTGGGATCAGCGTGGCGAACTCTGGCGGGTCATGGAAGGCCACACCGTGCAGCTTTACGACCGTCCCTTCATGGCCCCGGTCATGCTCTCATCCTATGACCTGGATTCCGGCCGCTACCTGCTGCTGGGCCTGAACAACGAGGAAGAGGCGTTCTGGGATTCCACCGTCGAGTACGACAAGAACTACTTCAACCCGCGCAACATCCAGCGCCGCGCGACCCGATAGCCGAATCGGATAAATGACAACGACAAGCACCGGGAGGGGATTGCTCATGAGTCGCCATCAAATATTTACCACGCTGGCGGGCAGTTTGTTGCTGGCCGCGTCCGGCGCAGGCCACGCGCTGGACTACCAAATCAATGATTTCGATATCGAGTTGATCAGTTCTGTCACGGCCGGCCTGGCCATGCGTACGCAGGATGCGAACCGTGAGCTGATCGGCAAGGCCAATAACGTGCCGGGGAACAGCGCCCCCAACAGTGCGCTGGGCTCCTACTCCGTCAACAGTGATGACGGTAATCAGAGCTTTAGCGAAGCGGGCGACGTATTCTTTTCCCAGATCAAGCTTTCGAGCGAACTCAAGATCCAGCGGGGCGACTGGGGTGTCTTCGCCCGCGGCAACTACCGCTACGACCCGCGACTGGAGGATGACGATTTCTTCCCGGCCGAGGATTTCGGTCCCGGGCGCAGCCGCTCGAATGCGTTCCTGGCCAACAAGAACAGCAATGTTCAGGATGCGATTGCCAACGACGCCGAGTTGTTCGACCTCTACCTGTTCGGCAACTTCAACGTCGCCGATCGAAACGTATCGGTCCGTCTCGGTCGGCAGGTGATCAACTGGGGTGAGTCCACCTTCATCCAGAACGGGATCAACAGCATCGTGCCGATTGACGCCCGCCAGGCGCGTGGGCCCGGGGCGGAAGTGAAGGAAGTCTTCCGGCCCTTCAATGCCGTCTACCTCTCGACCGCACTGACCGACACAATCTCTCTCGAGGGCTTCTACCAGCTGGAATGGGAGGAAACCATTCCCGATCCGGCCGGCACCTTCTTCTCCACCACCGATTTCGTGGGCGCAGGGGGCACCGACGCCATGATCGGCTTCGGGCGCTGTAATGAGAACACGCCGTCGATCACCGCCGGCGGGGCCTGCCCGCCCGGCATGGGCGACGCACCGGGCGGCACCAATATTCCGCGGGGCGCCAACAACGAGCCGTCGGACAGCGGCCAGTACGGCGGCCGGCTGAACTTCTACCTGGAATGGCTCAACAGCACCGACCTGTCGCTTTATGCGATGAACTATCACAGCCGCTTGCCGCTGATCAGCGGGCGTACCGTCGACACATTCGTACCGCTCGACACCAATGGCGACGGCACCATTGACACCAACCTGCCGATTACCGGCAGCGGCCGCTATCTCCTCGATTACCCGGAGGACATCAAGCTATACGGCCTTAGCTTCAACAGCTATCTGGCCTTCGCGAATGTCGCCGTGCAGGGCGAGATCAGCGTCAAACAGGATCAGCCGCTGCAGGTGGATGACGTCGATATCCTGCTGTTCGCGCTGGGCGCCGATAACTCCGAACCTTCGCCGGCCGTGCAGTTCACCACCTACAGCGAGTTCACCAATACCCCGTTTGCCCCCGGCAAACGATTCGACGGCTATATACGCCGTGACGTGTATCAGTGGGACATCTCGTTTACCAAGATTCTCGGGCCCAACTGGACCGGCGCCAACCAGACCATCATGCTCGCCGAGTTCGCGGGCATGCATGTCTCCGGCATGCCCGACACCAGCGAGCTGCCACTGGACGCCCCGGCCACCTACGTGCCCAACCAGACCACGGCCGCTGCGCTTGTCACCAGCACACCCGCCCAGGATCCGGCGGGTTATGCCGACGCCGACTCGTGGGGTTATCGCCTGGCACTAGCACTGCGCTACCAGAACGTGCTGAACCGCTTTAATCTCACCCCGAGCCTGCGCTTTTTCCATGATGTGGATGGCAACAGCCCGACGCCGGTCCGCAATCATATGGAAGGTACCAAGCAGGCCTCGCTGGGGCTGACCGCAGAATATCTGGACGCCTGGGAAGCGGGCTTGTCTTACACTGCGTTCTGGGGCGGCCTGGATACCAATGCGGGTCCGAACGTGCCTAACGGCGTGCGCGGCGGCGGTTACACCAACAACCTGTTCGAGGATCGCGATTTCGTGAACGTCTTTATGCGTTACACGTTCTGACCGCGTAAGCCAATCGTGCTCACTCGGGCGCCGACTCCAGGGTCGGCGCCTTTTTTTTGTCTGCGGCCAGACCGGTATCCGGCGGCAGCTGGCGGAGTTCGCCGAGGAACCTCGGCCCGGTATCCAGCACGAACAGATCCAGCAGCGCGGCCATGCGCGCGAGATACTCGCGCGCCTCGACCCGCAGGGATTGCCGTTCATCCTGTTGCGGATGCGCATAGGCGATGGTCGAGAGTCCCCGCTGGCGGCCGAGGAAAACCGCCCGGTAGCAGTGGTAGCGCTGGGAGATCACGGTGACGTTATCCAGACCGAAAACCTCCCGTGCCCGGATCATGGAATCCAGTGTCCGGAAGCCGGCAAAGTCGAACGTCATCGCATCCCCCGGCACCCCCGCCTCGATGAGCGCCTGATACATCTTGCGCGGTTCGTTGTAGGTGTCGTCGGGATTGGCGCCGGACAGCAACAGATGTTCAACCTTGCCTCCATGGAACAATGCTGACGCCGCCTCGATCCGGTGTCGGAACAACTGGTTGCGTTCCCCGGAACGGGTATATGGGCTGGTTCCCAGCACCAGCCCGACCTGATTGGCCGGGATGGTGCCGGCGTCGGCATACACGTGCGGTCTCGCCGCCGTCACCATCCAGGCGTTGCCGGCCAACAGGACGACTGCCACCAGGCCCACGATGGTGGGTACGGCGCCCAGCACGCCGGCCCGGCGCGGGCGCGGCATCACGGCTTACGGCGCCGCCCCGCTTGCGGCTTGGAGCACGACACCGCTAGCCCAGCAGCAGTCCGTGCAGCCAGATCACGAGAATGCCCACCTGCACCAGGAACAGTGGGAAACGCACGAAGAAGATCATCAGGTGATGCACCGAGACGATATGCGACACCGACTGACCGATGCGCGCTGCCAGGAAGATCATGGCCAGCCCGTCGGTGATCGCGGATTGCCCCGCAACCGCGGCCGCCAGGATGACTGCTGCGAAGATCGGCAGCATCTCCAGGCAATTGGCGAACGCGTCGTTGAGGCGCTTGACGACAGGCGGATCCTCGATCGCCCGACCGCGCGTCCACGCATCCGCCTTCAACTGGCCCGTGAGAACGCGGGCGCCCCGATAGCCGATGGTGACGATGATGAATGCAAGCGTCCAGGCAGCAAACCCTGCCAGCGCCATCATGGATATGCTCATGACCCCCTCCTTGTTATTGATGACACGCCCGATACCGCAGGCGGCCAAAAGAGCTTACCAGCCTCCGCGAGCGTTCGACGCTACCGGGTCAGGTAGGAGGTGGCGCGATCCAGGCCTTCCAGGGTCATGGGAAACATATGGTCCCCCATCAGCTCCCGCGTCATCTGGATTGACGGGGTATACGACCAGTGCTTCTCCGGTTCCGGATTGAGCCAGATCGTCTTCGGGTAAACCTCGAGCAGCCGCTGCAGCCATACCGCCCCGGCCTCCTCGTTCCAGTGCTCGACGCTGCCGCCGGGATAGGCAATCTCGTAGGGACTCATGGTGGCGTCGCCGACCAGAATCACCTTGTAGTCCGACGGATACTTGTGCAACACATCGAAGGTGGAAATCTTCTCCGTGCGACGGCGCCGGTTGTCCTTCCACACGCCTTCGTAGAGAAAGTTGTGAAAGTAGAAGTACTCGAGATGCTTGAACTCCATGCGCGCGGCGGAGAACAGTTCCTCGCACACCCGCACGTGCGGATCCATTGACCCGCCCACATCGAAGAACAGCAGGATCTTGACCGCGTTGTGCCGCTCCGGCCGCCACTGGATGTCCAGCAGTCCGGCATTGCGGGCGGTCGAATCAATGGTGTGATCCAGGTCCAGCTCGTCGGCGGCCCCTTCGCGGGCAAACCGGCGTAACCGGCGCAGCGCCATCTTGATGTTGCGGGTACCAATCTCGCGTGAGTCATCCAGGTTCGCGAACTCGCGCTTGTCCCAGACCTTGACCGCGCTACGGTTGCGCGAGCCGTCCTGCCCGATGCGGATGCCCTCGGGGTTGTAGCCATAGGCGCCGAACGGGGAGGTACCGGCGGTACCGATCCACTTGCTGCCACCCTCGTGGCGCTCGGTCTGTTCTTCCAGACGCTTCTTGAGTGCTTCCATCAGGGCTTCCCAGCCACCCATCGCCTCGACCTGCGCCTTCTGCTCCTCGCTGAGCTCAAGCTCGGCCATGCGCTTGAGCCAGTCTTCCGGGATGTCCTCGAACAGCTCGCCGGCGGCGTTCTCGATGCCCTTGAAATATTCGCCGAAGATCCGGTCGAAGCGATCGAACTGGGTTTCGTCCTTGACCAGCGTGGCGCGCGACAGATAGTAGAACTGATCCAGGCTGCCATAGGCCACGCGGGCGTCCAGCGCTTCCAGCAGGGTCAGATACTCGGTGACCGAGCACTTGAGTCCGCCGCGCCGCAGTTCGTAGAAGAATTCCGTCAGCATAGAAACGCTAACCGCAAAATACGCAAAGGCCGCAAAGTCGATGATACAAGTGCTGTCACGCTTCGCGTGTTCTGCGGCCCTTGCCGTTAAATGTGTCCCGCTACTGCCGTCGCGACATGAATGCGAGGCGCTCGAACATGTGCACGTCCTGCTCGTTCTTGAGCAGCGCCCCGTAAAGCGGCGGCAGGGATTGCTTGACGTCCGCGGCCCGCAGGGTCTCGGCGGGGATGTCCTCCGCCAGCAGCAGTTTCAGCCAGTCGAGCAGCTCCGAGGTCGAAGGCTTCTTCTTCAGGCCCGGAATCTCGCGCAGGTCGAAGAAAAGATCCATCGCCTCGGCCAGCAGCTTCTTCTTGATGCCCGGGAAATGCACGTCGACGATGGCCTGCATCGTTTCCTTGTCCGGGAAGGTGATGTAGTGGAAGAAGCAGCGGCGCAGAAACGCATCCGGCAGCTCCTTTTCGTTGTTCGAGGTGATCACGATGATCGGGCGCTGCCTGGCCTTGATGGTCTTGCGTGTCTCGTACACGTAGAACTCCATCCGGTCGATCTCGCGCAGCAGATCGTTGGGGAACTCGATATCCGCCTTGTCGATCTCGTCAATCAGCAGCACCGGCTGCTCATCACATTCAAAACATTCCCACAGCGGCCCCTGGAGAATGTAGTTGGAAATATCGTGCACCTTGTCGTCGCCGAGCTGCGAATCGCGCAGCCGGGACACGGCGTCATATTCGTACAGGCCCTGCTGTGCTTTGGTAGTCGACTTGATGTGCCATTCGAACAGCGGCTTGCCCAGCGACGCGGCCACCTCCTGCGCCAGCATGGTCTTGCCGGTGCCGGGCTCGCCCTTGACCAGCAGGGGCCGCTGGAGGGTAGCGGCGGCATTCACCGCCATCTTCAGATCATCAGTGGCGACGTAGGCGTCGGAGCCGTCAAATCGGGTGGTCATGTCAGGGGATACTCGGTTGCAAACCAGGGGCTATCTCGCGTGAAGCCGGCAAGGATACAGCAACCCCGCTGCCGTTCGGCAACCCGGCCGGGTCGCCGGGGTCACCGCCGCTAGCCGCCGCTGCGCGCTTCCAGGGCGGCGATCGCGGGCAGGGTCTTGCCCTCGAGAAACTCGAGGAATGCCCCGCCACCGGTGGAGATATAGGAGATGTCGGCCTCGATATCGTACTTCTCGATCGCGGCCAGGGTGTCGCCGCCGCCGGCAATCGAAAAGGCCGGACTGCTGGCCACGGCTTCGGCCAGCGAGCGGGTGCCGCCGCCGAACTGGTCGAACTCGAACACACCCACCGGGCCGTTCCAGACGATGGTGCCGGCGCTTTCCAGAATCGCCGCGAAGCGGGACCGGGTCTGCTGCCCCACGTCGAGAATCATCTCGTCGCTTTCCACTTCACTGGCCTGCCGCGCCTGGGCGTGGGCCTCGACCGAAAACTCGGTTGCGCACACGACGTCCGTGGGCAGCGGAATGTTGCCGCCGCCGGCTTCCACTTTCTGCTGAATGCGGCGGGCGGTATCCACCAGATCAGCTTCGTGCAGCGACGCACCCACGTCGAAACCGGCCGCGGCCAGAAAGGTATTGGCGATGCCGCCACCGAGAATCAGCTGATCAGCCACATCGGACAGGTTCTCCAGCAGCTCCAGCTTGGTGGAGACCTTGGACCCGCCAATGATCGCCACCAGCGGCCGCCTGGGATTTTCCAGCGCGGCGGAAAGAGCATCGATCTCCCGGGCCAGCAACGGCCCGGCACAGGCGGTCGGCGCAAACCGGGCCACGCCCTCGGTGGAGGCCTGGGCACGATGGGCAGTGCCGAAGGCGTCCATCACGTAGACATCGCACAGGGCGGCCATGCGCCGCGACAGCCCTTCATCGTTGGCCTTCTCGCCCGTGTTGAACCGCACGTTCTCGCACAGGGCAATGGCGCCGGCCGGCAGGTCGACGCCGTCGAGCCAGTCGGTGACCAGCGGGACATCGACACCGAGCGCCTGCGACAGCCATGCCGCCACGGGGGCCAGGCTGTTGGCGGCGTCCGGCTTGCCCTCTTTCGGCCGCCCCAGATGCGACATCACCAGCACGCTGGCGCCGGCATCGAGCGCACCGCGCAGGGTCGGCAGCGAAGCTCGCAGACGGGCCTCGGAGGTAATCCGGCCCTGCTCGTCCACCGGCACGTTGAGATCCTGGCGGATCAGGACCCGCTTGCCGGCCAGATCGATGTCGCTCATCCGCAGCATGGCCTATCCCCCGCGTGCGTTCAGGCGCGCATCAGCGCCAGCGTGGTGTCCAGCATGCGGTTGGAGAAACCCCACTCGTTGTCGTACCAGGCCAGCACCTTGACCAGACGGCCGTCGATCACCTTGGTCAGCGGTGCGTCGACCGTGGACGAGGCCGGATCATGGTTGAAATCCTGGGACACCAGCGGCGCCTCGCTGTAATTCAGGATGCCCTTGAGCGCGCCTTCCGAGGCCGACTTGAGTACCTGATTCACCTCGTCGACGCTGGTGTCGCGGGCGGCGGTGAAGGTCAGGTCCACCATCGACACGTTGATGGTTGGCACCCGCACGGCGAAACCGTCCAGCTTGCCGTTGAGTTCCGGCATCACCAGGCCCACCGCGGCGGCCGCACCGGTCTTGGTCGGAATCATGCTCTGGGTGGCCGAGCGGGCCCGGCGCAGGTCCGAGTGATACACGTCGGTAAGCACCTGGTCATTGGTGTACGAGTGAATGGTGTTCATCAGCCCGTGCACGATGCCGATGCTGTCCTGCAGCGGCTTGACCAGCGGAGCCAGGCAGTTGGTGGTGCAGGAGGCATTGGAAATGATGTCGTCATCGGCGGTGAGGCTGTCGTGATTCACCCCGTAGACGATCGTGGGCAGATCATTGCCGGCGGGCGCCGAAATCACGACCTTCTTGGCGCCGGCCGCGAGATGCGGCTGACACTTGGCGCGATTAGCGAACAGGCCGGTGCATTCCAGAACCACATCCACGCCGAGTTCCCCCCAGGGCAGCTTGGACGGATCGCGTTCGGCCAGCACCTTGATACGGTCGCCGTTGACCACGAGGTTGTCACCTTCCACCGATACGGTGCCCGGGAACGGGCCGTGGGCAGTGTCGTACTTGGTTAAATGGGCATTGGTTTCCGCGTCGCCCAGATCGTTGATCGCCACGATCTCGATTTCGTCGGTGCGGCCCGCTTCATAGAGCGCGCGCAACACGTTGCGGCCGATTCGTCCGTAGCCGTTGATACCAACTTTCACTGCCATGCCGTTGTCTCTCCTTGAGTCCTGTACCGGCGCGGGACCACCCGCGCCTGTTGTTTTAGAAAAGTTCGCGCAACGTGCTCGCCACGCCGGCCTCGGTCAGGCCGAAATGCTCGTAAACCACGGGGCCGGGTGCGGATTCGCCATAGGTATCCACCCCCATGACCCGGCCGGCGTTGCCCACGAAGCGGTGCCAGTTATCGGTCACCCCGGCCTCGACCGCTAATCGACGGGTCACGCCCGGCGGCAGCACCGACTCGCGATAGGCCTGATCCTGGGCGTCGAAGCGTTCCACGCAGGGCATGGATACCACACGCACGGCGTGGCCTTCCTCGGCCAGGACCCGGGCGCCCGCCATCGCCAGGCCCACTTCCGAGCCGGTGGCAATCACGATGGCTTCCGGGTCGCTGTCCGGCTCGAGCAGCACATAGCCGCCGCGGGCAATCGCCGCCACCTGCGCATCGCTGCGGGTCTCATGGGGGACGCCCTGCCGGGTCAGCGCCAGCGCCACCGGGCCGTCGCGGCGCTCCAGGCCGCGCCGCCAGGCCACCGCGGTTTCGACGTCGTCGCAGGGCCGCCACACCTCCAGATTCGGAATTAGCCGCAGGCTGGCCACGTGCTCCACCGACTGATGCGTTGGCCCGTCCTCGCCCAGGCCGATGGAGTCGTGGGTGTAGACCAGCACGTTGCGGATGCCCATCAACGCGGCCAGGCGAACGGCATTGCGGGCGTAATCGGAAAAGGTCAGGAACGTGGCGCAGAAGGGAATGATGCCGCCGTGCAGCGACAGGCCGTTGGCCATGGCGGTCATGCCGAATTCGCGCACGCCGTAGTAGAGGTAATTGCCGCTGAAGTCGCCGACCTTGATCGGCTGGTGGCCGCTCCAGTCGGTGCCGTTCGAGCCGGACAGGTCGGCCGAGCCGCCCAGCAGTTCCGGCAGGTGGGCCGCAAATGCACCGATGGTCGCCTTGGAGGCCTTGCGGGTGGCGTCGTCCTTGCCGCCGGCCTGGGTCGCGGCGATAAACTCGTCGGCCACACTTGCCCAGTCGGCCGGCAGTTCGCCGGCCATCCGGCGATCGAAATCGGTGGCGGCCTGCAGGTTGGCGGCCTTGTACTGTTCGTGCAGCGCGCGCCAGGCCTGTTCCAGCTCCGCCCCCCTGGCGCGCTTGTCCCAGGCCTGGTAGATCGCATCGGGAATGGCGAACCGGGTTTCGTCGGGCCAACCCAGCTTCTCACGCACCCGGGCCACTTCCTCGTCACCCAGCGCCGCGCCGTGCACGCCGGCGGTGCCCTGCATGTTGGGCGACCCCCAGCCGATCACGGTCTTGCAGCAGATCAGCGTGGGCTGATCGGTGTTCTTGCGGGCAGTTTCGATCGCGGTCTTGACTTCCTCGGCGTCGTGGCCGTCGACATTGCGAACCACCTGCCAGCCGTAGGATTCGAACCGCTTGGGCGTGTCGTCGGTGAACCAGCCCGCGGTTTCGCCGTCGATCGAGATGCCATTGTCATCGTAGAACACCACCAGCTTGCCCAGGCCAAGGTGCCCGGCAAGCGAACAGACCTCATGCGAGATACCTTCCATCAGGCAGCCGTCGCCGGCGAAGCAGTAGGTCCAGTGATTGACCAGATCAAGTCCGTCGCGGTTGAACTCCGCAGCCAGGCGCGCTTCGGCCAGCGCCATGCCCACGGCTGCGGCCAGGCCCTGCCCCAACGGGCCGGTGGTGGTTTCCACCCCGGGGGTAATGCCGTATTCGGGATGCCCCGGGGTCTTCGAGTGCAGTTGACGGAAGTTCTTGATCTCCTCCAGCGGCAGGTCGTAACCACTCAGATGCAGCAGCGCATACTGCAACATGCAGCCGTGGCCATTGGACACCACGAAGCGGTCCCGGTCGGGCCAGTCCGGATTGGCCGGGTTGAACCGCATGAAATCGTTCCAGAGAACTTCGGCGATATCGGCCATACCCATCGGCATGCCGGGATGACCGGAGTTGGCGGCCTGGACCGCGTCCATCGCCAGAATCCGGATGGCGTCCGCGAGTTCTCGTCGTTTGGTCATGGTTACCCTGTGCCCGCTGGCGTAAAGGCCGGCCATTTTCTACGAATCCTCACCCCCCGGCAACATTAGCTCTATTAATACTTGATATCTTCTTAATAAGTTTTCTTTTATTTAATAGCGGCGCCTAACCCCGGCGGTAGCGCATTGCGAATGCCGCGGCGGACGCATCTGTCACGCGGATGTCAGCAAACCTCAACGTTGCAGTCATGTTGATTGACTAGCTTGGATGGCAACTCAAGCCAGCCAATGCAAGCAAGAGGTGCCAACCATGACCCGCAACCGCCCGCCCATTCTCGACCCGGACACCATCAAGGAAATGGAGGGCTCGCTGTCCAACAGCCGCAGCGAGCACTTCAGCCAGATCCTGGAAGCCCGTGTGTCACGCCGCGATACGCTGCGCGGCGGTCTCGGCCTGGCGGCCACCACCATCTTCGCCGGTGCGGGCCTGTCCGCCTGTGGTGGCGACTCGAACGGCGGTGGCAACACCGCAACGCCGGGCCTGTCCTTCAACTCGATCGCCGGCTCCAGCGCCGACGCGGTGTCGATTCCGGACGGCTACCGGATGCAGGCACTCATTCCCTGGGGAACGCCGATCACCGGCAGCTTCCCGGCCTATGCCGGCGACGGCACCAATACAGCCGCCGAACAGGCGCAGCAGATCGGCGCGAACCATGACGGCATGACCTTCTTCCCGCTGCCGGAAGGCTCGGGCAGTTCCACCCGCGGCCTGCTGGTCATCAACCACGAATACACCAATCCCACGCTATTTGCCGGCGACGGCCGTGCGACGGACATGAACGGCGCGCCCACCGACGCCGACGAGGTCCGCAAGGACATCAACGCGCACGGTGTAAGCGTAGTGGAAATCGCCCAGGGCACCGACCGCAACTGGGGCGTGATCCAGGGCGGTTTCAATCGCCGCATTACCGCCGCCACGCCGATGATGCTATCCGGCCCGGCGGCCGGCAGCGAGTTCATGGTCACCGCCTACGACAATTCGGGCATGACCACCCGCGGCACGGTCAACAACTGCGGCCGCGGCTTCACCCCCTGGGGCACCTACCTCACCTGCGAAGAGAACATTCAGGGCTACTTCATCACCACTGAAGCGAATCCGCCGCGCGAGAAGGCTCGGTACGGTTTGACCGATACGGGATTCGGTTACCTCTGGAGCAATGTGGCGGGCGACCCGACGGAAGTGAATGGCGAATTCGCCCGCTTCGACACCACACCCAGCGGCCCGGAGGCCGCCAGCGATTATCGCAACGAGGCCAACACCTTCGGTTGGCTGGTGGAAATCGACCCGTTCAATCCGGCGGCCGCACCGGTCAAGCGTACCGCCATGGGACGCTTTCGCCATGAAGGCGCCGAGCCGGGCCGCATCGTTGATGGCCGCCCCATCGCTTTCTACATGGGTGACGATGCCCGCGGCGAATACATATACAAGTTCGTCACCGCCGAAGCCTGGGATCCCACCCAGCCGAACCCCAACATGCTGGACAACGGCACGCTCTACGTGGCCCGCCTGAGTGCCGACGGCAGCGGCGAGTGGCTGACGCTGGACTACGACAACAACCCGGCCCTGGCCAATGATTTCACCAGCCAGGCGGATGTGCTGGTCAACACCCGTACGGCGGCCGATGTGCTTGGCGCCACGCCGATGGACCGGCCGGAGTGGTCCACCACCGACCCCAACACCGGCGAGATCTACTTCACGCTGACCAACAACACCAACCGCGGCCCCGACGATACCGATGCCGCCAACCCGCGCGGCCCCAACACCCACGGCCATGTCATCCGGCTTGCCGAGAACGACGACAACCCGGCCGCCACCGGTTTCGTCTGGGACATCTTCGTGTTCGGTTCCAACGCCAACGCCGATCCTAGCTTCAACATCTCCGGTCTGACGCTGGATAACGAATTCGGCGGCCCGGACGGCCTGTGGTTCGACCGGCGCGGCGTGCTGTGGGTGCAGACCGACAACGGTGCACCGCTGGACTCGGATACCAACGATCAGATGCTGGCCGTGGTTCCGGCACAGCTCGCGGGTGACCGCACCGTTAACCCGGACACCCAGGCAAGCCTCAAGCGCTTCTTCGTCGGCCCGGTAGGTTGCGAGGTGACGGGGGTGGAAATGACCCCCGACTACCGCACGATGTTCGTCAACATCCAGCATCCGGGCGGCAACTGGCCGGACGGCGGCAGTGCCCGCCCGCGGTCCGCCACGGTCGTGATCTCGCGTGAAGACGACGGCGAGATCGCGCTCTGACCGACCCCCTCGCGACCATCTCGCGAAACTCGTTTGCCCGGCCCCTGCGGCCGGGCATTTTTTTGGCTTATGTATTACCCGGACTGTCGCCAGGCAACTCTCGCTGCATCCGGTTACTCACCTGCCCACGTACCAACAATTGGAGGTCAAACATAGACCGTTCCAAAGGGGGGAGACATGAGGCAGGACCAGCCACCCATCGCAACGCCATCCGCCAGCGCGCGCCGTCGCGGCCCGCCGGCGGCGCTTGCCGATATCTGCCATCTCCCGCCGAAGAGTTTCACTGCGCCCGGTGCCCCGCACCGGGCGTTTTCCATTCATGGCGGCACAACGCCGTCATTTCAGGCTCAGGAGAAGACGGATGACCCGAGAAGTGGACAGAGACGAAAAACTCAACGAGATGGTGACGAAGTACACCGCCAACCGTCGACGTTTCTTGCAGAACAGCGCCGGACTGGGCATGGGCTTCTTCGGCAGCTTCATGCTTGGCGCCTGCGGCGGCAACTCCAACGGTGCCGTGGCGCAGCAGGATGAGGGGCCGAACGATCTGCAGATTCTCAACTTCGCGCTGAATCTGGAGTACCTGGAAGCCGAGTTCTACCTGCAGGCTGCCATTGGCGAGAATCTGCCCGCCAACCTGGTCGGCGACAACCCCGGCATGGTCCAGGGCGGACGCCGCGTGGACACCTTCACCAATGGTGGCACCGGCATCATCCAGCGCTACGCCAACGAAATCGCCGCCGACGAGCGCGACCATGTCCGCTTCCTGCGTACGGCCCTGGGCGATGCTGCCGTTCCCCGGCCACGGATCAACATCCAGGATGCCTTCACCGTTGCCGCCCAGGCCGCCGGGCTGATTAATGAAGGCGAGATATTCGACCCGTACGCCAGTGAGGACAACTTCCTGCTCGCCGCCTATATCTTCGAGGATGTCGGTGTAAGCGCGTACAAGGGCGCTTCGCCATTTGCCAGCACCGATATCATCGAGGCTGCCGCCGGCCTGCTCGCCGCCGAGGCCTACCATGCTGGCCTGGTGCGGGGTGTGCTGTTCTCGCGGGGCGCTTTCGACGGCGCGGATGCAATCTCCAACGCCCGTGACAGCCTGGACGGCGACACCGATCTCGATCAGGGCATCTCACCGATGGACGTCACCCTCAACGGACAGACCGTCTCCGCATCCAACATCGTGCCGCTAGACGCCAACGGCCTGGCCTTCAGCCGCAGCCCGGGTCAGGTGCTCAACATCGTGTACCTCAACCCCGAACCTGTTTCCTCTGGCGGGTTCTTCCCCGACGGCATCAATGGCGACATCGCCACCAGTGCCGACTCGTCGGGTTCCGCCATGACCTGAAGCATCTCCAAGGAGAGACTCCCAAGGGCCCCGCCAGGCGCGGGGCCTTTTTGTTGGCGATGCGTATAATCCTCCGGAGAATTCCGTCCCGTTCCACACCGAGACGCCATGGCGCAGAAACGCGGCTCCAGCAAGAAACCCGGCGAATTCAGCATCGACGAGCTCGCCCGCACATCCGGCATGACCGTGCGCAACATCCGCGCCTATCAGGATCGTGGGCTGCTGCCGCCACCCATGCGCCGCGGCCGGCGGGGGGTGTACAACGATGATCATCTGTCACGGCTGCGCATTATTGCCCGGCTGCTGGAGCGCGGTTACACCCTGTCCAACATCGACGAGCTGATTGCCAGCTGGGAACAGGGCCGTGATATCGCGGAAATCCTGGGGCTGGAAACCGCCGTGGCCAGTCCCTGGTCCGACGAGGTGCCGGACTACCTGACGATGCCCCAGCTGGTGCAGCGTTTCGGCAAGGCGTTTTCCGGCCGCGGCCTCAAGAAAGCGGTGGAACTGGGCATCCTGCAGCCCGAGGGCATGTATTACCGCGTGCCCAGCCCGCGCATGCTTCACGCCGGCAAGGAGCTGGTGGATATCGGCATCCCACTGACGGATATGCTGGACGTGGTGGCGTACCTGCGCCGCAATGTCGAGGAAGCTGCCGAGGAGATGGTCAAGTTGATCGCCCATCACGTATTCGACCGGTACGGCGAGGACCTGCCCCCCACCAAGGATCTGCCGGAACTCTCCGACATGATCTGGCGCCTGCGTCCGCTGGTGGAAATGGCAGTCCTGCCGGAAGTTGCCCGGGCGATGGAGAAGGCGGCAGACCGCTTCCTGGGCGACCGCCTGGCCCAAGTGCTGGACCATCTGCAGGAAATCGACACCGCTCGGTAGCGCAATTCGGCGTTATCGATAGCCCCGCTAAAGCCGGCCCTCGCCAGTGCGCCGCTTTGTAAGGCGGACTTCAGTGCGCCGCTTTCGCCTATTTCCTGCCATGCCGCGCTTACCATCAATGAGGGATTTTTTGCCTTTAAAATGCGGCGATGCACCATTTACATTACTTTCACAAACAATGATTTATCAGGAAAGTTGACATGTAGAATATTTATGTGACATCGTCCAATGGTACGTTTAATGGTGTCACAGACATGGCAACTGGCAGCAACACGACAGGCAACGGCAAAACGCAGCGCGTGCCCACCCGCGATGGGGGTTGGCTGGCTGTGGATGTGCGCGGCCCCGAGACGGCCGCCACCGTGGTTCTGGTGCATGGCTATCCCGACAGCCGTCGGGTATGGCGGCACATCGCGGCCAACCTGATGCCGCGCATGCGGGTGGTGACCTTCGATGTGCGCGGGGCTGGTGACTCGTTCCGCCCGACGCGGGACAGCGACTATCGCCTCGACCGCCTGGCGGCCGACCTGGTCGATGTCATCGATCACGTGTCCCCGGGCCGGCCGGTGCATCTGGTGGGCCACGATTGGGGCGCCATCCAGGCCTGGGAGGTCGCCACCGACCCGGCCATGGCCGATCGGCTGAGCTCGTTCACCAGCGTTTCCGGCCCCTGCCTCGACCATATCGGCGACTGGCTGCGCCGGCAGGGCCTGCAGCCACGCGCCATCGGGCAACTGCTCAAGTCCTGGTACGTGGGTGCTTTCCATCTGCCGCTGCTGCCCGGCCTGGCCTGGCGAGCCGGCATGGGCCGCGTCTGGCCGCATCTGCTGGCGCGGTCGGAGGGCATCCGGCCCGACAGCGACCCGAACCAGACCGCCAACGGCGTGCATGGCACGGCCCTGTACCGGGCCAACGTGCTACCGCGGTTGCGACACCCGCGGCAGCGATTGGCGCAGGTGCCGGTGCAGCTGATCATCCCCACCACAGACCCGTTCGTCAGCCCGGCCATGGCCGCCAGCGCGACCCCCTGGTGCGAACGCCTGCGGCGGGTGGAGATCAACGCCGGCCACTGGCTTCCCCTGTCGCAGCCCATGTGGCTGGCCCGACAGATTCACGAATTCTCGGCGCAGTGCGAGGCAGGTGGTGTGCCTGCCCGCGCGGCGCGGATCGACCACTGCCGCAGCGCGGCGTAAGCCTCAACCGGCTGACAACTCAGGAGAAAGACCATGAGTGAAGCAACCCGCAAGTCCACCAACGGCCAGACCAAGGCCGCTCCGACGGTAAGCGATTCCGGCCGCCCCGAGGACGGCACCAGCGTGATGCCGGAACGGCGTGACCTGCATTTCCTGCCGCCCGCCGAGCACATCGATAACTGGCATGGACGCGGCGCGCATCTGACCCAGTTCATGAACACGCTGTCGCTGTTCTTCCCGGCCGGCGAGCGCATGTTCATCGACGCGGTACGCGACTATCGCGATCAGATTCCGGACCCGGACCTCAAGAAAGCGGCCACCGCGTTCATCGGCCAGGAGGCCATGCACTCGCGCGAACACATCGAATACAACAAGCTGATGGACGATGCCGGCCTGCCGGCCGAGAAGCTGGACGCCTTCGTCTGGTCACTGCTGGACTGGATCAAGGACAACGCGCCGAAGTCCGTGCCGCTGACTGCTACCGTGGCGCTGGAGCACTTCACCGCCCTGATGGGCAGCGCCATCCTCGATGACGAATCGGTGATGGACGGCTCCCAGGACGACTACAAGCGCATGTGGCTGTGGCACGCCCTGGAAGAAGTCGAGCACAAGGCCGTGGCCTACGACGTCTACGAAAAGACCATCGGCCGGGGCCCCGGCGCCTACCTTAACCGCGCCGGCGGCATGGTCCTGGCCACGGCCATCTTCTGGCCGCTGGTGGCCACCTTCTACTGGCAGATGACCCAGGCCAGCCCGGCCTGCAAAAAGGAGGGCTGGCGCGGGCATCTCACGGTGCTCAACACCCTGTTCGGCAAGCCCGGCGTGCTGCGCCGCCAGGTGCCGGAATGGCTGGCCTACTTCAAGTACAGCTTCCACCCCTGGCAGCAGAACAACAGCCATCATCTGGCCCGCATCGACCAGCTGACCGAGGAAGCCGACGCCGCCTACGCCGCGGCCACCCACCACTAGGCTCCCCCCGACGGCGGCCCGGCAAACGCCGGGCCGCCGGCTCCGGGCCTGCCCGGACCAGACAGGAGACCATTTCCATGGCCTCGACTCCCCTGACCACCCACGCCACCGACGTCGAGGTGGCCGTGATCGGCACCGGATTCTCCGGGCTGGGCATGGCCATCAATCTGAAGCAGTCGGGGCGCGATGATTTCGTGGTGCTGGAAGCCGCCGAGGACCTCGGCGGCACCTGGCGCGACAACCACTACCCCGGCTGCGGCTGCGACGTGCAGTCGCATCTGTACTCGTTCTCGTTCGAGCCCAACCCGAACTGGTCGCGCATGTTCGCACCCCAGGCCGAAATCTGGGCCTATCTGCGTCATTGCGCCGAGAAGTACGAGGTCACCGGTCACATCCGCTACAACAACCGGGTGGAGTCGGCCGAGTGGGACGAGGCCGGCGGTTTCTGGCACGTGCGTACCAGCCGCGGCTACTGGCGGGCGAAATCGCTGGTGTCCGGCATCGGCGGCCTGTCCCGGCCGAGCTATCCGACGATTCCGGGTATCGAGAACTTCCAGGGTGTGAGCTTCCATTCCCAGCAGTGGGATCACGATTACGATCTCACCGGCAAGCGGGTGGCGGTGATCGGCACCGGCGCCAGCGCCATCCAGTTCGTGCCGCAGATCGCGCCCGAGGTCGGGGAACTGCACCTGTTCCAGCGCACCCCGCCCTGGGTGGTCCCCAAACCCGACCGGGCGGTGACCCGTCTTGAACAGGCCCTGTTCAAGCGTCTGCCGTCGGCACAGCTGGCAGTGCGTAACGCGCTCTACTGGCAGCTGGAATCCCGGGCCCTGGCATTCGTGGTCCAGCCCCGGCTGATGAAGCTGATGGAGCGCCAGGCCCGAAGTCATCTGCGCAGGCAGGTGCCAGACCGCGAACTGCGCCGACGCCTGACGCCCGACTACACGCTGGGCTGCAAACGCGTGCTGATCTCCGACGACTACTACCCGGCGCTGACCCGCGACAACGTGGAACTGGTCACCAACGGCATCCGCGAGGTGCGCGAGCACAGCATCGTGACCACCGACGGCGTCGAACGCGAGGTGGACGTCATCATCTACGGCACCGGCTTCGCGGCCACCGATCCGATCGGCCCGCTGAAGATCACCGGCCGGGCTGGTGCCGACCTGCGCGAAACCTTCGCCGAGACCGGCACCGAGGCATTCCTGGGAACCACGGTATCGGGTTTTCCCAACCTGTTCCTGCTGATGGGACCGAACACCGGGCTGGGCCACAATTCGATGGTTTTCATGATCGAATCCCAGATCGCGCTGGTCATGGACACGCTCAAGGCCATCGACTACGAAGGCCTGGCCGCGGTCGACGTCAAGCGCGCGTCACAGGACGCCTATAATCGCTGGGTACACGATCACACCAAGGACGCGGTCTGGAACACCGGCGGCTGCAAGAGCTGGTACCTGGACGCGAGCGGCAAGAACGTCACCCTCTGGCCCGGTTTCACCTGGGACTTCCGGCGGCGCACGCGGCGCTTTCCGGCCCGGCATTTCGAGTTGCTACGAGCCGAGGATCTGGCGCCTGCGGTCGTCGAAACGCAATCCGCGGACGCGGCGTGATGAAAGAATCATCCATCCGCAGATTACGCAGATGGCGCAGATTGGCTGGCGGGGTCCCGTGTCACGCGTCGTTGTGGCGCCATGCTCCTGACGAAGCCGCACATCGCACAAGAAACATGGATTCACTTAATCTTCTAATCGGCGAAATCTGCGGATAACCCTCTTAAACCAACACCACCAGCACCTCATCAAAACGAGAAAGACATGAAGGACTTCAAGAACAAGGTTGCCGCCATTACCGGTGCGGGCTCGGGCATCGGCCGCGCACTGGCGCTGGAACTGAGCGCCCGCGGCTGCCACCTGGCGCTGTCGGACGTGAACCGGGCGGGCCTGACCGAGACCGCGCAACTGGTGAGCGAAAGCAGTTCCGTCAAAGTGACTACCCAGGTCGTTGATGTTGCGAAACGCCAGGCCGTGCACACCTGGGCCGGCAAGGTGGCGGCCGAGCATGGCGCCGTGCATCTGGTGTTCAACAACGCCGGGGTGGCGCTGGGCAGCACCATCGAGGGTGCCGATTACGACGATCTGGAATGGATCATGAACATCAACTTCTGGGGCGTGGTCCACGGCACCAAGGCCTTCCTGCCCCATCTGCGGGCGGCCGGGGAAGGCCACATCGTCAACGTTTCCAGCGTGTTCGGCATCATCGGCGTGCCCAGCCAGGGCGCGTACAACGCCACCAAGTTCGCGGTCAGAGGCTTCACCGAGGCCCTGCGCCAGGAGCTGGACATGGACGGTGGCAACATCTCGGCCACCAGCGTGCATCCCGGTGGCATCAAGACCAACATCGCCCAGGCCGCACGCTTTGCCGACAACATGGACGGCGTGCTCGGTGGCAAGAGCGAGGCGGCCGGCAAGGCCGCGTTCGAGAAGCTTTTCATTACCACGCCGGGGTCGGCCGCCCGCACCATCCTCAAAGGCGTACGGCGTGATGCCCGGCGCGTGCTGATCGGCCCGGACGCCCATGCCATCGATGCGATGGCCCGGCTGCTACCCAGCCAGTATCAGTGGCTGGTCGGCCAGGGCACGAAGTGGGCGATGCGCTGATACTCGGCCACGACCGGGGAATCAGCGCTCCAGCAACCAGTCATTGTCGTCACCAAGCCCTGGCGCCGGAGCCAGCGGGTCGCGGCGCCTGCCTTCGAAATGCAGCGGGCAACCAATGCCCGGCCCGCCGTCGACCTGCTCCGCCATGCCCCGGGCCAGCACCTGCGGGTCGGCCAGCGCCTCCTCGAGGGTAAGCACCGGGGCAACGCAGGCGTCTGCCTGCGACAAGGCCCGAATCCACGCGTCGCGCGGCCGCAACCGGAATACCCCGGCGAGGCTCCAGCGCACCGGTGCTAGCCAGCGCCGGGCACGGGCCGGATCCTCCAGGACCTCGTTGAACCGGTCGCGCAGGCCGGGCCTGCCCGATCTGCTCTGGTCCCCGGAATCGGCAGTCGGCGGCTTGCGAGACCGCTGACCGGTTGATGCCTTGCCACCGGCCAGCGCCTTGAGCGTTTTCGGCAGCGGCACCTGCTCACCCAGCGCGGCCAGCAGACGGGCGAAGAACTTGGGTTCCAGCGCCCCCACCGCCAGATAGCGGCCATCGCGGCACTTGTAGACCTGGTAATTGGGCAATGCCCCCGTAAGCATGTCGGCACCGCGGGGCTGGGTATGCCCATGCGCACGCAAACCGGCCAGGGCGATCGGCTGCAGGGCCAGCGAGCCATCCAGCATGCTCGAGTCCACGAACGTACCCTCGCCGCTGACCTTCGCGCCGAGCAGCGCGGCCAGAATGCCGGTGGCAGCGGTCAACGCGCCGCCGGCCAGATCGGCGATCTGCACATTGGCCATGGCCGGCGCGCCACCGGCCGAACCGATCTGGTCAAGCGCCCCGGCGTAGGCCAGATAATTCAGATCATGCCCGGCGGCATCACGGTAGGGCCCATTCTGGCCATAGCCGGTCAATGCCGCGTATACCAGCGTCGGGTTGATCGCCTTGAGCGTTTCATAACCACAGCCCAGGCGCTCCATGACGCCAGGCCGGAACGACTCCACCACCACGTCGGCGCCTGCCACCAGCTGTTTGAAGGCGGCGACATCGTCGGCCTCGCGCAGGTCCAGCGTCACCGAGTGCTTGCCGCGGTTGACCACCGCGAACAACTCGGGCATCAGTTCGCGGGCGTAGTCGCCGCCGGCCGGATCCTCGATCTTGATCACCTCGGCCCCGAGTTGGGCCAGGTACTGCGTACAGAACGGACCCGGCAGCAGCCGGGTCAGATCGAGTATGCGGACGCCTTCTAGCAATGGATTGGACATAGGACAGCTTTGGCGGTCATTCGGTTAAGAGCTTTATCCGCAGATTACGCAGATTTCACAGATTGAATGGTCAAAAGCATGAGGTGCGGGCACTTCACACTCGCGCCGGGAAAGCCAACTGACTCCGATCAGCAAGAACCCTTCTCTCTTTCCTTATCTGCGTAATCTGCGCAATCTGCGGATAGATTCTTCGTTCTAAGCAGCGGCCTGCTGAGCCCGATCAGGCGCGCTCGCCGCGTTGGCGAAGAATTCCTCCGGTGAGAACACGTCCACCTCGATGGCGGCCAGGCGCGCCTCACGGGCGGCGGTGACGCGGGCAGCTTCGCCCTCGGTCAGCACGCCGGCGGCGCGGGCCTCGGCCACCAGCGAATCCGGCTCGCCGGCCGGAATGCTGCCGGCCTTCTGGGCTGCCTTGAGCTTGCCGATCAGTGGCTCGACGTCACAGACCAGCCGGAACGCATGCATGAGACGACCCTGGCCCGGGCTCTCCGAACCCGGCTGATGGATGTCGGCGAGCAGGCGCTCGGTCTGTGCGTCCCATTTCTGGGCGATAACCGCTGCCTGGTTGCCGAGATCATCCGATGGCAGACGCCCCAGGCTGTTCAGGCGCAAAAGCGGAAGGCCGATCACCCGCAGCAGCGAGCCCAGCGGGCCCGGGAAGTTGGCGTAGATGCCCTCGAAGCCGGCCTGGATCCGGGCCAGCGCCAGTTGCAGGGAGTAGTGCACCAGCGGCAGGTCCTCGGCACGGCGACCCTCGGCTTCAAACCGGCGCAGCGCCGAGAAGCCCAACAGCATCCAGGCCAGGACGTCGGCATAACGGCCGGTGAGATTGCCCTTCACCTTGAGTTTGCCGCCGACGAAGAACATGGCCAGATCCGTGAACAGGCCGAAGCGGGCCGCCGCCCAGCCGAGTTTCCGGTAGTAGCGGCGGGTGGGCCCGGCCGCGCCCTTGACGCGTACGGTGGCGCCGCGGGTCAGGCCCCGCCACCAAGTGCGCCCCACGCCTTTCAGGAAGTGCCCCATCCAGCCGATCAGGCTTCGGCGGAAGGCGCTCGCATCGCTGGTCTCCACCGCCTGAACCACGTTCAGGGCATGCGGATGACAGCGGGTGGCGCCCTGCCCGAACACCATCAGGGTGCGGGTCATGATATTGGCACCTTCCACCGTGATCGCCACCGGGGTGGAGCAGTAGCCGCGACCGATGACGTTGTTCGGCCCCTGCATGACGCCGGCGCCGGAAAGCACGTCCATGGCGTCGGTGGCGGCCTCCCGGGCCAGTTCCGTGGTATAGGCCTTCATCACGCCGGAAACCACCGGCGGATGGATGCCGTCGTCGATGGCCGAGCAGCCGAACACCCGAGCGCCCTCGGTCATGTAGGCCAGCGAGGTGAGCTTGCCGATCGGGGCGGCAACGCCCTCCATGCGGCCGATCTGCAGGCCGAACTGCTGGCGCACCATGGAATAGGCGCCGGCCGCGGCCGCGGCGCCGCGAATACCGCCCACGGCGGTGGCCGGCAGCGACACCATGCGCCCGCCGGCGAGCTGTTCCATGAGCATGCGCCAGCCGTCGCCGGCGCGTGCCACGCCGCCGATGATCTGGTCGGCCGGCACCTCCACATCCGTGCCCTCGAGCGGGCCGTTGGGGAAGGCTTCGCCAATGGGCTCGTGGCGATCGCCGGTTTTCAGACCGGGCATACCCGTGTGCAACAGCACCACGCTGATGCCGGCGTCCTCGCCCTTGCCCAGCAGGTTGTCGGGATCGTGGATGCGGCAGGCCAGCGAGATCAGATTGGCCACCGGGCCCAGCGTGATATAGCGCTTGCGGAAGTTCAGGCGCAGCTTCACCCCACCGTCGTCACCCTTGAAGGCCACGGCTTCCGCCTTGATCGAGGCCGCGTCGGAGCCGGCGGTGGGCTCGGTCAGGCCGAAGCACGGCAGATACTCGCCCTTCGCCAGTCGCGGCAGGTAATGGGCTTTCTGTTCATCGGTGCCATAGTCGATCAGCAGCTCGGCCGCGCCCAAGGTGTTGGGAATGACCACGTAGGCCGACAGGATGCCGGACACCGGCGTGACCTTGGCCATCACCGCCGAACGCGCGAGCGTCGAAAAGCCCTTGCCGCCGAATTCCTTCGGGATCAGCAGGCTGAAGAAGCCGCTTTCCGCCATGAAGTCCATGATCGGCTTGGGCAGTTCGCGGGTCTGAGCGATGGCGTAGGTATCCGCGCGGTTGAGCAGCTCTTCCACGGGGCCGTCCATGAATGCTTGCTCCTCGTCGGACAGGCGGTGGTAACTGGCGGCCAGCATGCGGTCGAAATCCGGCTTGCCGCCGAAGAATTCGCCGTCGATCCACACGTCGCCGGCCTCCAGGGCCTGGCGTTCGGTGTCGGAAATGGCCGGCAGAACCTGGTTGGCCTGCATCCAGTGCATGAGTCTGGCGAACATGGCGTACCTCTCTTATGAGTCGTTATCGTTTAACCGCAAAGGCCGCGAAGTGCGCAAAGGATTCTTGACTGAAACGAATGCCCCTTTGCGTCTTTTGCGTCCTTTGCGGTTGGTAATTTCAGGGATAAAAACGCTGCTTGCGCCTGGCCCGGGCCCTGGCCATGTCGCGCAGGATCGGCGCGGGTTCGAAGCGCGCGCCGTGCTGCTCGGCAAAGGCATCCAGCCTGGCGACGACCTCCTTCACACCCAACCTGTCGGCAAACCGGGACGGCCCGCCGGTGAATGGTGGAAAGCCCAGACCGAAGATGGCGCCGATGTCGCCGTGCATGGGCTCGGACAGAATGCCGTCACCCAGACAATGGGCAGCCTCATTGAGGAACAGGAAAGTGCAGCGCTCGGCGATCTCGGTGGCATCCATCGTCGCGTCGCCGGACACGCCCATCAGCCCGTAGAGGTCGGTGTTGACCGGTCGCTTGCCGCCCTTCTTCCTGCCTTCGTAGTCGTAGAAACCCTTGCCGGCCTTGCGACCCAGCCAGCCGGCCTCGATCATTCTTGCCGATTCGGCCGGTACCGCCATGCGCTCACCGAAGGCCTTCTCCAGGATCGGACCGACCTTGGTGCCGATATCGATGCCCACCTCGTCCAGCAGGGTCATCGGGCCAACCGGAAAACCGTAGCGGGTGAGCGCCTTGTCGATGGCCTGCACGCCCACGCCCTCGGCCAGGATGCGGGTGGCCTCGTTGAGGAACGGCGCCAGAATGCGAGTGGTGTAGAACCCGGGACCATCGTTGACCACGATCACGGTCTTGCCCTGGGCCTTGCCGAAGGCCGCGCTGGCGGCAATCACCTCGGGCGCAGTCTGATCGGTGGCGATGATCTCCAGCAGCGGCATCTTCTCCACCGGGGAAAAGTAATGCAGGCCGATCACGTTCTCGGGCCGCTTGGCGCCGGCGGCAATATCGGTGATGGGAATCGACGACGTATTGGAGGCGAAAATCGTGTCCTTGCGGCCGTGTGCCTCTACATCCGCCAGCATCCGGTGCTTGAGATCCAGGTCCTCGAACACCGCCTCGACCACCAGATCGCAATCTTCGAAACCGCGATAACTGGTGGTGCCGGTCACGCGGTTGAGCGCGATATCGGCGTCGAACCGCGACATCGCCCTGCGCTTGACCCGCCTGGCGTAGTGGGCCCGCAGATGACCGATGCCGGCGGCGAGACCGTCGTCGTCCTTGTCCTTGAGCCGGACCGGCAGGCCGGCCTTGTCAATCGTGACCGTGGCAATGCCCGCCCCCATCAGGCCGGCACCGAGTACACCCACCTTGTTGACGCAACGCGGTTCGGTGCCCGCCGGCGCGAAGGTCGCCTTCTTGAGGTCCTCGGTGGCGCGGTAGACATGGCGCAGGGCGCGGGATTCGCTGGTGAAAACAAGCTCGCCGAAGAAGCGCGCTTCGGCGGCATACCCGGCTTCGAAACCCCGATCCGCACCGGTTTCAATCGCATCCACGATGCGCTCCGGCGCCGGATAGTTGCCCTTGGTCTGGGCCCGCAGCTTCTTGCGAGCCTGGGAGAACAGCACCCGCCGCCCCAGCGGGTTGTCCTCCAGCGCCAGTCCGGTGACGCGGGCCTGCAGCCCAGCCACGCCACCAGCCCACAGGCCGGCCTTCGCGCGTTTGCCCGCGGCAAGTTCCAGCGCATGGGCCACGGCGGCATCGATCAGCGCTTCCGGCGCCACCACCTTGTCCAGAATCCCGGCCTTCTTCGCCCGGCTGGCGCGCAGTTGCCTGCCGGTGAGCATCAGATCCAGGGCCGCCGCGATGCCGATAAGGGCCGGCAGGCGCTGGGTGCCACCACCGGCGGGCAGCAGCCCGAGCATCACCTCCGGCAGGCCCAGCAGGGTTTTGGGGGTATCCGCGGCGATGCGGGCATCACAGGCCAGGGCCAGTTCCAGGCCACCGCCGAGACAGGCGCCGTCGATCGCGGCCACCACCGGAACCTTCAGATCGGCAATCTGGTGGAAAGCGCCCTGGCACTGCTCGGCCAGCGCCACCACCTCCTCGGACGTGGCCACGTTGTCGAACAGCTTGATGTCCGCCCCGGCCAGGAACGAACCGGGCTTGCCGGAGGCGAACACCACGGCCTTGATCGCAGTGTCGGTACGCAGTCGCTCAAACAGCGCCTCGAACTCGCCGGCGAACTCGGCCTTGAGCACGTTATGCGCCTCGCCGGGCACGTCCATGCGCACCACGGCCACGCCGTCGTCGCGCTGCTCGATGTCGAAGGTCGATTGCTTGCTTGCCATGTCCAGAACCTTTGGAAGAGTTTTATCCGCAGATTTCGCAGATGACGCAGATTCGAAGAAAAAGAAATCCTCGTGACTTTCTTGGCTTTAAATCTGTGAAATCTGCGCAATCTGCGGATAGATCTTTTCAAGCCGACTCGATCACCATCGCCGCCCCGATACCGCCGGCTGCACAGGCGGTGGTCAGGGCCAGGCCGCCACCACGGCGCTTGAGTTCGTGGGCGGTCTGCCCGATCACCCGGGCGCCAGTCGCGCCGAACGGATGGCCGTAGGCGATGGAGCCCCCGTTGACATTGAGTTTGGTGGTGTCCACCTCGCCCACCGCCTGGTCGCGGCCGGTCCATTTGCGGATGTAGTCCTTCGAAGCCAGCCCGCGCAGGTTGCAGGCGATCTGGGCGGCGAAGGCCTCGTGCATGTCGATCAGGTCCAGGTCCTTGAGCGCTACGCCGGCCTGCTCCAGCGCGGACGGCGTCGCCAGGACCGGCCCCATCAGCAGATCGGACTCCGGCGTCTTGGCGGCGAAGGCGTAGCCGCGGATATAGGCCAGCGGCTCATAGCCGAGCGCCTTCGCCCGTTTCTCGCTCATCAGCACCATCGCAGCACCACCATCGGTCAGCGGACTGGAATTGGCCGCCGTCACCGTGCCCAGCTTCCGGTCGAACACGGGCTTCAACTTGTCGTAGCCCTCGCGCTTCGAATTCGTGCGCACCAGATTGTCTTCGCGCAGCGGCGTCGCGCCGCCCTTGCCGTCATCGAGAAATGCGCTGATCACGAAATCATCCATGCGCCCTTCCGCCCAGGCCCTGGCCGCATTGCTGTGCGAGGCGTGGGCGATGTCGTCCTGCTCGGCCCGGGTCACGCCCCAGGACTTGGCCATCTGCTCAGCGGACTCGCCCATGAGCAGACCGGTGGAGTACTCGGTAATTGCGGGAGCGGTGGGCAGCAGATCCTTCGGACGCAGGCGGGACAGAATCTTCACGCGCTGGCTCATGGTCTTCGCGAAATTGGCGTCCCGGAGTGCCGCGGCCAGTTTCTTGGAGACCGGAATCGGCGCGTCCGACGTGGAATCGGCGCCGCCGGCCACGACGACGTCGGCCCGGCCCAGCAGGATTGACTCGGCCGCATTGGCCGTGGTCTGGAAGCTGGTGGCACAGGCCCGTGTCACCGAATAGGCATCGACATCGGGCATGCCGCAGGCCAGCGCCACCTCGCGTCCGATGAACTGGGTGCCGGCAGCCATAATCGTCTGACCGAAGACGATCTGATCGATATCGTCGGCGTCCAGGTTATTGCGCGCGGCGAGTTCGGCAACCGCCATCGCGCCCAAGTCGACCACGTTGTGGTCGCGGAAATGGGTGGCGATGCGGGCGAACGGCGTGCGCAGGGCATCGACAATGGCCACGCGGCCGCCGACGCCGGTCAGGGTCGAGGTGGCGGAAGACTTGGATTGAGCCATGGAATGACGCTCCGGGACGGTGAGGCCTCCTTCGTCCGTCGGACTGCCCAACGACGAAGGTGTAATGGAATTTACGAAATAAAAATCGGGAACGATGTCTTTTCTGACCTTACTAGGACTCGATGTGCAATGCAACACGCCTGAAGCAACTTTTCCACCTGTCCGGCACGGGAAAAATTCCGTAAACTTGTTTACACATGACATCACCCCCTACTCGTACCGCGCGATCCCCCACCGCGCTGATCCGCGACCGGCACAGCCTCGATGCGGCCACACGCGACCGTATCGAGGCCGCTGCGCTGCGGGTGTTTGCCTCGCGGGAGTTTCACCAGGTACGGCTGGACGCCGTGGCGGCCGAAGCCCGCTGTTCGCTGCAGACGATCTACCGCTATTACGGCAACAAGCAGGGGTTGCTCGACTCCTGCCTGGATGACTGGCTAGGCCAGTTGGCGCGGCGTATGCTCGATCACCTGCAGGGCATCGAAACCTACAAGGACCGCCTGCGGAAGGTGTTCTGGGTGGTACTGGATTTCTTCGAGCACCATCCGGCGGTGGTGGCGATGATGGCCAACTCGATCACCCCGGCAAGCTGGCGCAACGACGCCACCTTTCGTCAGCGGGTGCTGACGCGCCAGCTCATGGAAGTGCTCGCGGACGGCCGCCGGCAGGGGCTGCTGACCGACGAGGTCAGCGAGGCGCTCCTGCTCGACTACTTCTACGGCGTGCTGTTCCGGCTGATCCCGATGAACCTGGCCCGGGGGCGGCCGGAGTCCCTCACCGACCAGGCCAACACCCTGTTCGAGATGCTGTGGCGGGCAATCGCCCGGCCGCAGCGGGACTAACCGATGGTCAGGCCGCCTTCCACTTGATGTTACAGCCCTGACTGGGGACCTGGACGTCGTCCGGAATGATTTCACCGGCGATGATGGCGTCCAGCGCAGCCCGCATGTCGGCGCCGGTGACCGGTTCGCCGTTCTTCGGCCGCGAGCCGTCCAGCTGGCCGCGGTAGGCGCATTTCAGATCCGCGTCGAAGGCGAAGAAATCCGGCGTGCAGACCGCATCGTAGGCCCCGGCCACTTCCTGGGTCTCGTCATAGAGATAGGGAAACGGATAGCCCAGCCTCCGGGCCACCTCGGTCATCTTGTCCGGCGCGTCGTCCGGATAATTGTCGACATCGTTGGATGAAATGGCGACGAATCCCACTCCCTGAGGCTGATAATCGTGCGCCAGGCGTATCAGCTCGTCGTTGACGTGGATGACGTAGGGGCAGTGGTTGCAGATGAACATGACCAGCGTGGCCTTCTCGCCCGCCACGTCCGCCAGGCTCAGGGAGCGCCCGGATACGGTGTCCGGCAGGGTGAAATCGGGTGCCGGGGTGCCCAGCGGCATCATCATGGAATCGGTACGCGCCATGTCGGCTCTCCTCTGGTTGGAACACGCAAACGGGTGCCCGGATGATGCACGCGCTGCGTGGCGCTGTCACTGCAGCGACTTACTGGATTCGTTATACTCATCCGCTTATCCGGATGGGAGGATCATTTAAGCTATGAGCCGAAGCACACTATTTACCTCGGAGTCGGTGTCTGCCGGCCACCCTGACAAACTCTGCGATCAGGTGTCCGACGCGATGCTTGACGCCTATCTCGCGCAGGACCCGAACGCCAAGGTCGCCTGCGAAACCGCCACCAAGACCGGCATGGTCATGGTTTTCGGCGAAATCAAGGCGGCCGAGGGCGTGCACGTCCCGGTCGAGAAGATCGTTCGCGACACCGTGCGCGAAATCGGCTACACCAGCTCCGACATGGGCTTCGACGCCGACACCTGCGCGGTGGTGGACATGCTCGGCCAGCAGTCTTCCAACATCAATCAGGGCGTTGAGCGCCAGGCCCCGGAAGAACAGGGCGCCGGCGACCAGGGCCTGATGTTCGGTTACGCCTGTGACGAAACCGACGTACTGATGCCGGCCCCGATCACCTACGCCCATCGCCTTGTGCGCAAGCAGGCGGAGTTGATGAAGAGCGGCAAGCTCGACTGGTTGCGGCCGGACGCCAAGTCCCAGGTCACCTTCGAGTACGAGGACGGCAAGCCCAAGCACATCAACGCGGTGGTGCTGTCCACCCAGCACGATCCGGCGATTTCCCAGGCTGACCTCAAGGAGGCCGTGCACGAGGAGATCATCAAGCCGGTGATCGGCAGCATGCTGACCGACAATCCGACCGTGCACATCAACCCGACCGGGCTGTTCGAGGTCGGCGGCCCGCTGGGCGACGCCGGTCTGACCGGACGCAAGATCATTGTCGACACCTACGGCGGCATGGCCCGCCACGGCGGCGGCGCCTTCTCGGGCAAGGATCCGTCCAAGGTCGATCGCTCGGCCGCCTACGCCGCGCGCTACGTGGCCAAGAACGTGGTTGCCGCGGGTCTGGCAACCAAGTGCGAGGTGGCCCTGTCCTACGCCATCGGCGTGGCCGAGCCCACCTCGATCTGGGTCGAGACCTTCGGCACCGGCAAGATCGACGACGAGAAGATGACCAAGCTCATCCGTCAGCACTTCGATCTGCGGCCCTACGGCATTCTGACCATGCTCGACCTGCGCCAGCCGATGTATCAGCCCACCGCCGCCTACGGCCACTTCGGTCGCGAGGATCTGGACCTGCCGTGGGAGCGCACCGACAAGGCGCAGGCCCTGGCCGACGACGCCGGCCTGCAGGCCGCCTAGCAGCCTCGACGCGCGGGCCGTGCCGTGGCCCGCGCGCTTCCCTTATCTCTCCCTTCAACCAAACATGGAGTCATACATGAGCGCACCTGCCGAACAGATGGCACAGGATTACGCGATTGCTGACATCAACCTTGCCGCCTGGGGCCGCAAGGAAATCGACATCGCCGAAACCGAAATGCCGGGCCTGATGGCCCTGCGCGAGGAATTCGGCACCGCCAAGCCGCTGCAAGGCGCCAAGATCGCCGGCTCGCTGCACATGACCATCCAGACCGCCGTGCTGATCGAAACGCTGGTGGAACTGGGCGCCGAGATCCGCTGGGCATCCTGCAACGTCTTCTCCACCCAGGATCACGCCGCGGCCGCCATGGTCGATCGGGGCGTGCCGATCTTCGCCTACAAGGGTGAGACCCAGGACGAGTACTGGGAGTACTGCCACAAGATCATGGAATGGTCCGACGGCGGCGTGCCCAACCGCATCCTGGACGACGGCGGCGACGCCACCACGCTGGTGACCCTGGGCGCGGCCGCTGAGGATGACCCCTCGGTGCTGGACAACCCCACCTCCGGCGAGGAAAAGGCGCTGTTCGCCTCCATCCGCAAGCGGCTGGAAACCGAACCGGGCTACTACAAGAAGCGCTCGGAAGCCCTGGGCGGCGTGTCCGAGGAAACCACCACGGGCGTACTGCGTCTGTACCAGATGGAAAAGCAGGGTCAGCTGACCTTCCCCGCCATCAACGTCAACGACTCGGTCACCAAGTCCAAGTTCGACAACCTCTACGGCTGCCGTGAATCCCTGGTGGACGGCATCAAGCGCGCCACCGACGTGATGATTGCCGGCAAGGTCGCGATCGTGGCCGGCTACGGCGACGTCGGCAAGGGCAGCGTGCAGTCCCTCAAGGGCCTGGGCGCCACCATCTGGGTCAGCGAGATCGACCCGATCAACGCCCTGCAGGCGGCGATGGAAGGCTATCGCGTGGTCAACCTCAACGATCCGGGCGTGGTCGAGGCGGCAGACATCTTCGTTACCGCCACCGGCAACTACCAAGTGATCACGCACGACCACATGAAGCGGATGCGCAACCAGGCGATCGTCTGCAACATCGGCCACTTCGACAACGAGATCGACGTGGCCGGCCTGCGTGACTACGAGTGGGACGAAATCAAGCCGCAGGTGGACCATATCACCTTCCCCGACGGCAAGAAGATCATCCTGCTCGCCGAAGGCCGCCTGGTGAACCTGGGCTGCGCCACCGGCCACCCGAGTTTCGTGATGTCCAGTTCCTTCACCAATCAGGTGCTGGCCCAGATCGAGCTCTGGAAGAACCGGGACAAGTACGAGAACAAGGTGTACGTCCTGCCCAAGCACCTCGACGAGAAGGTCGCCCGCCTCCATCTGGAGCGCATCGGCGCCCGGCTCACGGAGCTGACCCCGGAGCAGGCCGAGTACATCGGCGTGCCCCAGGACGGTCCGTACAAGCCGGATCACTACCGCTACTAAGCGGTGCAGGCCGAGGGGCGGGGCCGGTAACGGTGCCCGCTCACCCGGCCGACGTTGTTCGCCCCCGGCAAGGGCCGGGCCGCGGGCAACGCCAAAGCGCAGCGACAGCGCTGCTGCGCTTTGGCGTTACTCGTTTTCAGGTTTCACGCGGTCAATATCGGATTTATGCGAAAGCAACAGGACCTGCCCAGGCATTACAGCTTCGAATTCTTTCCCCCGAAGGGCCCCAAGGGTGAGCAGCGCCTGGACGCGGCGCGTGCCGAACTCGCGGCACTTGGCCCAGCCTTCTTTTCGGTGACTTTCGGCGCCGGCGGCACCACCCGCTCCGGCACCCTGAAGACGGTCAAGGCGACCATGGACGCCACCGGCATCTCGGCCGCGCCGCACCTGTCCTGCATCGAGGGCACCCGGGAATCCATCCGCGAGCTGCTGCAGACCTACGCCGACAACGGCGTGGATCGTATCGTGGCCCTGCGCGGCGATATCCCCGAGGGCATGGATTCCCCGGGCGAGTTCTCCTATGCCAACGAGCTGGTCGGCTTCATCCGGGAGGAATTCGGCGACCGCTTCCACCTGGAGGTTGGCGCCTATCCCGAAGTGCACCCGGAAACGCCCGACCCCGCGGCCGACCTGGACAACTTCGTGCGCAAGGTCGAGGCCGGCGCCGACTCCGCCATGACCCAGTACTTCTACAACGCCGATGCCTACTTCGACTTCGTCGAGCGCGCCGAGGCGAAAGGCGTGGACATTCCGATCGTGCCCGGCGTGATGCCGATTCCCAACTGGTCGCAGATCAAGCGCTTCTCGGCCATGTGTGGTGCCGACATCCCGCGCTGGATGGAGCGCCGGCTTGAGACCTACGAGCAAGCTGGTGACGAGGCCTCGGTGCAGGCATTCGCCACCGACGCGGTTACCCGGCTTTGCGAGCGGCTGATCGAGGGCGGCGCCCCGGGCATCCACTTCTATGCGCTCAACCGCAGCGAACCGACCCGCACCATCTGGCAGAACCTCGGGCTGCCGGCGGCCGATCACACCGACGCCATGGCCGGCTGACAATCGGCCAGCCGGCCGCCCACGCCGGCATCCTCACTTTGCGCGCCCATGGATTCCAGATAGCATCGGCACCACAACGGTATCGGCCTGGTTCATGGCACAGACCCACAGTTCGAACACGCGTCTCGGTCCGCTGACCGGCCTTGCCCGGCGGCTGGTCGCGGACGAGCTGCTCACGGAAGCCAGGGCGCTGGAGGCGCAGGACGCAGCCCAGCGCCAGCGCGAACCCTTCGTGGCCCACGTGGTGGCTCAGAAGCTGATATCGGCGCGAGCGGTCGCGGAGGCCGCCTCGCGCGAGTTCGGCGTGCCCTGGGTCGATCTGCGGGCGATGAACCTGTCGCTGGCCCCGATCTCGGATGTCGCGGAAAAGCTGATCCGCAAGCACCGGGCTCTGCCGCTCTACAAGCGCGGCAATCGGCTGTATCTGGCACTTTCCGACCCCACCAACCTGCAGGCGCTGGACGAAATCAAGTTCAACACCGGCATGGCGGTGGAATGCATCCTGGTGGAAGAGGACCGTCTGGCCAAGAGCATCGACGATGCCCTGTCGGCGGTGGACAGCGCGAGCATGTCCGGCCTGGACGACGCCGACCTTGATGGTCTGGAAATCACCGGCGGCGAGGACGACAGCGATGTCGACGTCACCCAGATGGACGCCGACGAGGCGCCCGTGGTGCGTTTCATCAACAAGGTGATGCTCGACGCCATCCATCGCGGCGCCTCGGACATCCACTTCGAGCCTTACGAGAAGAAATACCGCGTGCGCCTGCGCCAGGACGGCATCCTGCGCGAACTGGTCTCACCGCCCGCGGGGCTGGGCATGCGGCTGTCCGCCCGCCTCAAGGTGCTGGCACGGCTGGATTTGGCTGAGCGCCGGATTCCCCAGGACGGGCGCATCAAACTGAACCTGTCGAAGAGCCGGTCGATCGACTTCCGCGTATCCACCTGCCCCACCCTGCACGGCGAGAAGATCGTGCTGCGCATCCTGGATCCCACCAGCGCGCAGATGGGCATCGAGGCGCTCGGCTACGAGCCGGATCAGAAGCAGATCTACCTGGACACCATTCACCGGCCCTACGGCATGGTGCTGGTCACCGGCCCCACCGGCAGCGGCAAGACGGTGTCGCTGTACACCGCGCTCAACATTCTCAACACCGAGGATCGCAACATCTCCACCGCGGAGGATCCGGCGGAAATCAATCTACCCGGCATCAATCAGGTGAACGTCCATCCCCGGGTGGGGCTGACCTTTGCCTCGGCCCTGCGTGCCTTCCTGCGCCAGGACCCGGACGTGATCATGGTGGGTGAGATCCGCGACCTGGAAACCGCCGAGATCGCGATCAAGGCCGCACAGACCGGCCACATGGTGCTGTCCACGCTGCATACCAACGACGCACCGCAGACCCTTACCCGCCTGCTGAATATGGGCGTACCGGCCTACAACATCGCCGCGTCGGTCAGCCTGATCATCGCCCAGCGCCTGGCGCGGCGGCTTTGCGTGCACTGCAAGCGGCGGGTCGAGATTCCCGTCGAGGAACTGCTCAAGGAAGGGTTCGTCGAGGAGGAACTCAAGCAGCTCAAGGTGTTCGAGGCCAACCCCGAGGGTTGTGACAGCTGCACTGCCGGCTTCAAGGGGCGGGTCGGGATCTACCAGGTGATGCCGGTGACCGACGCCATCGGTCAGATCATCATGGAGGGGGGCAACTCCACTGACATTGAGCGCCAGGCGGCGGCCGAGGGTGTGCTCAACCTGCGCCAATCGGGCCTGAACAAGGTCCGTGCAGGTATTCTCAGTCTGGCCGAGGTCAACCGGGTAACGGTGGAATAGCCACAAATGCCCGGATGCCGGCTGGGTTAGTATCAGCATAACCGCGTCGGGGAGTTACAACGCGGCACCAACCGGCCGATAACGCCTGGGTATTGGCCAGACAGCTTGAGCGGGGACCGAGCGCGACCGACATGGCGCAGACACTCAGCGAAAAACACACCTTCCTGTGGGAAGGCACGGATGCGAAGGGCACCCGCATCAAGGGCAAGACCGAGGCCCCCAGCGAGGCGCTCATGCGCGCCATGCTGCGCAAGCAGGGCATCAACCCGGTGCGCATCCGCAAGCAGTCCAATCTGTTCGGACTGAACACCAGGCGCAAGAAGAAGATCAAGGCGGCCGACATCGCCATCTTCTCGCGCCAGCTGGCCACCATGATGAGTGCCGGGGTGCCGCTGGTGCAGGCGCTGGACATCATTGCCAAAGGCGCCGACAACCCCTCGCTGGCGGAGCTGGTAGCCACCATCCGCAACGAGATCGAGGGCGGCTCTACGCTGGCCGAAGCCATCAGCAAGCATCCGGATCACTTCGACGACCTGTTCGTGAATCTGGTCGAGGCGGGGGAAAAATCCGGCGCGCTGGAAACCCTGCTCGACAAGATCGCCACCTACAAGGAAAAGACCGAGGCGATCAAGGCCAAGGTCCGCAAGGCGATGTTCTATCCCTCCGCGGTGATCGCGGTGGCAATCATCGTCATGGGCATCCTGCTGTACTTCGTGGTGCCGCAGTTCCAGTCGCTGTTCCAGGGCTTCGGGGCCGACCTGCCGGCCTTCACCCTGCTGGTGATCGCCCTGTCCAAGTTCGTGCAGGCCTGGTGGTGGGCCATTCTCGGCGCCATCGGGGCGGCAGCGTTCGTCTTCGTGCGCGCCCGCAAGCGATCACGCCGCTTCCGCCGCCTGCTGGATCGGCTGATCCTGCGCGTGCCGGTGGTGGGCGACATCCTCTACAAGGCGGCCGTGGCGCGCTTCGCTCGCACGCTGTCGACCATGTTCGCCGCCGGCGTGCCGCTGGTGGAGGCGATGGAATCGGTAGCCAAGGCGTCCGGCAACATCGTGTTCGAGGAGGCAATATTCCAGATGCGCGAACAGGTGTCCGCCGGTCAGCAACTGCAGCTGGCGATGTCCAACACGGGGCTGTTCCCGAGCATGGCGATCCAGATGGTGGCCATCGGCGAGGAATCCGGTTCGCTCGACGCCATGTGCGCCAAGGTGGCCGACTTCTACGAAGCCGAGGTCGATAACCAGGTGGATTCGCTGTCCAGCCTGCTGGAACCGCTGATCATGGCGGTGATCGGCGTGCTGGTAGGCGGGCTGGTGGTTGCCATGTATCTGCCCATCTTCAAGCTGGGTTCGGTGATCTGATCACCGGCCAGGCGCGCCCGGCCGTGCCACCCCGACCCGTTTTCATGCCTTTCAACAGGATGCCGACATGCTCGACCTGCTAGCGGCCCAGCCCGGGTTGCACATCGCCGTGGTGTTCATCCTGGGCCTGCTGGTGGGCAGCTTCCTGAACGTGGTGATCCTGCGTCTGCCGGTGATGCTCGACCACGCCTGGCGCACCGACGCGGCGATGATTCTCGAGCAACCGGCTCCGGCCGATCAGCCACCGGGCATCGCCGGTCCGGCATCGGCCTGCCCGACCTGCGGCCAGCGAATTCGAGCCTGGCAGAACGTGCCGGTGCTCAGCTACTTGCTGCTGCGGGGCCGCTGCGCCAACTGCCGGGCGCCCATCTCCCTGCAATACCCGCTGGTCGAACTGGCCTCCGGACTGCTGGCGGCCACCGTGGCCTGGCAGTTCGGCGTGACGTTCCCGGCACTGCTGGCGCTGATCTACACCTGGATGCTGTTGGCGCTGACCGGCATCGACTGGCGCACCCAGTTCCTGCCCGATCTGCTGACCCTGCCGCTGCTGTGGCTCGGCCTGCTGGCCAGCCTCGGGGGCGCATTCGCGCATCCCGCCGACGCAATCGTGGGTGCAGCAGCCGGATACGGCGCCCTGTGGCTGGTTTTCCAGGCCTTCCGTCTGACCACCGGCAAGGAAGGCATGGGCTACGGCGACTTCAAGCTGCTGGCGGCCATCGGCGCGTGGCTGGGCTGGCAGGCGCTGCCGCTGGTGGTCATCCTTGCCTCGGTGGCGGGCGCGGTGGCCGGGCTGGCGATGATGGCCAGCGGCCGTCTGCAGCGGGGCAACCCCATGCCCTTCGGACCATTTCTGGCGATCGCCGGGTGGTTGGCCTTGGTGGCAGGCGATACAATCACCCGCGCTTACTTCCAGCTGGCGGGGCTGGGCTGATCGTGAGGGCTTCGACCCTCGGGGGCGCCGACGCCGTTCGTGGCTCGCACGGACGCACAGCAACCGACTATCGGGGGATAACCGGATGAAGCACGGCAACGAGGCGGGCCGCTGATGACACGGCAATTGGCAGTAGGATTGACCGGCGGCATCGCCAGCGGCAAGTCCGTGGTTTCCAGCGCGTTCGAGCGGCTCGGTATCGAGGTGGTCGATGCGGACCAGGTGGCCCGGGACATCGTCGAGCCCGGTCAGCCGGCGCTCGAGGAGATTCGCGAACGGTTCGGCGACGCCATCATCGACGGCAACGGCCGGCTGGACCGGCGCCAGATGCGGGGTATCGTGTTCGATGATCCGGACGCTCGCGTGGCGCTGGAAAAGATCACCCACCCGCGCATCCGCGAGGCCCTGGCCGCGCGCCGCGATGCCGTCCGAAGCGAGTACAGCCTGCTCGCGGTGCCGCTGCTGGTCAAAAGCGGCATGAGCGATCTGGTCGACCGGATTCTGGTGGTCGACGCCCCCGAATCCGTGCAGATGGCGCGCCTAATCGACCGCGACGGCATCGACGAGGAGCTGGCGCGCAAGATGATCGCGGCGCAGGACACCCGGACACTGCGACTGGCCGCGGCCGACGACGTGCTGGTCAACACCGGTCCGCGCAAGGACATTGCCGACCTCGCCGCCGCCCTGCACGCCGGCTATTCGCGGCTCGCCCGGGGCGATATCGACAATCTGCCGCCGATGCACCTGCCTGGTTGAACCACGCAGCTCCCGCCCGTTTGCCGCACTGCGGCGAGGCGGTTGTACAATCGGGGTTCTGGACTTGCCGCGGAAGGACTCCTTGACCGATAACGGGCTTACCTGCTTCGAGCAGCCGCTGAATGAACGTGTGCGCACCTTCCTGCGGCTGGAACACCTGTTCGAGCAGACCCGCCACTACTGGCAGGATCCCTGCCCCTGGGGCCGCCGCGCCACCCTGTCCACGTTGCTGGACATCCTGGCAATCCTGTCCCGGCACGATCTGCGCACGGAAGTGGGCAAAGAACTGGCGGACCAGTACACCAAGCTGAACCGGCTGCGTAATCATTCCGGGATCGACCACGCGCGTCTGGACGATATCCTGCGCGACATCGACAGCCTCGGCCGCGAGATGCAGCGCATTCCGCCGCAGTTCGCGGCCTATCTGATCCGCGACAACGAAATGCTCAACAGCATCAACAATCGCAGTGCCATCCCGGGCGGAACTTGCGGCTTCGACCTGCCCGGCTTCCAGCACTGGCTCAGCCGTGACGCCGACGCCCAGGAAGAGAATCTGCGCCAGTGGTGGCGCCCGCTGGAACCCTTCTGCACCGCCATCGAACTGATCCTGCGTCTGATCCGCGATAGCGCCGATCCCCAGCCCCTGACCGCGGCTGGAGGCGTGCTAGTCCACAACACCGAGGGCGGTACCCAGCTGTTGCGGGTGCTGGTGCCCCGGCGCGAACAGGTCTACCCGGAAATCAGTGCCGGCCGTCACCGCTCCACCATCCGCTTCATGGAGCAGACGGGCGGTGATCTGCGGGTGAGCCAGACCGGGCGGGACATCGCCTTCGAAATGGCCTGCTGCCGCTTATAGCACCGATGGCGACGGAGCTGCCCTGCCCCAACTGCGGTCAGCCGACCGATCTTTCGCCGGACAACCGCTGGCGGCCGTTCTGCTGTCAGCGCTGCAAGCTCATCGACCTGGGGGAATGGTTCGCCGAGGAGCATCGCATCCCGGCGGATGACAGCGACGACGACCCGTCCGAGCCACCGATGGCGGACGACCACACGCCGCCGCACTGACCGGCACGTCGATCGTTCAGACTGGTGCCGGCCAGAACGCCCGGATCCCGGCCACGCCCTGGGCCCCGTGGCGCCACGCGTTTTCCAGGTCGCCCGGCCCGACGCCACCCAGCGCATAGACCGGCAACGCCACGTCCTCGCGCGCCTGGGCAAACCCCGGCCAGCCCAGCGGACCGGCATCAGGATGGCTGGGGGTGGCACGGACGGGCGACAGCACGGCGGCATCGGCCCCGCACCGCTGGGCCTGCCGCAGTTCAGCCCGATCATGGCAGGAGACGATCAGCCATTGATCCGGCGGCACCGGCCGGCTGGCGACGGCGGCCAGCCGGCCGGCCGGCCAGTGAAGCCCGGCCGCCCCGACTCGACGGCATAGCGCCGCTTCTCGGTCCACGATCAGGTCGACGCCCGCCGGGCCGGTGATCGCGGCAACCTCCCGGGCCAGCGCCTCGTAAACCGGGTCCGCAAGTCCGGGCGCCCGCAGGCGCAGCAGGCGCACCCCTCGCTCAATCAATGCCGGCAACCGGGCCAGGAAAGCGGCACGGTCCGGTCCGGGCTCGGGCGTGATGGCGTATGCATCGGGCAGGCGCAGGGCATCCACGATCGGCTTGTTCGCCGACAGCAGATCATAGTCCGTGAGACGGTCCGGTTCGCACCAGACCACCGGCTGGCCTTCACGGCCGTGCGGCTCTCCCGTCCAGGCAGTCACGCAGTGGATATCGAGCAGAACGGTCCGGTCGCGGTAGGCGTGGTGGAAACGCAGCAGCGGGCGAGTAGCCCGCAGGGACACACCCAACTCCTCGTCGAGTTCGCGCGCCAGCGTCTGTTCGATGCTTTCACCGCGCTCACGCTTGCCCCCTGGAAACTCCCACTTGCCGCCCCCGGGCTTGTTGGCCGGGCGGCGGGCGATCAACACGCGACCGTAGCCGTCAATCAGACAGCCAACGGCGATGTGCAGAACGTCCGCGTTCATCGGCGGCCGCTCAACTGCGATATTCGGCGTTGATGCGAACGTAGTCGTAGCTGAGATCGCAGGTCCAGACTTCCGTGCCGGCATCGCCGCGGCCCAGTTCGATACCGATCACGAATTCCGGCGCCGCCATGACCGCATCGGCATCGGCCTCACGGTAATCGTCGGCCGGCTGACCGTCACGCACGATCACCACATCATCGAGTCGGATCGACACGCGATCGATGTCGAAATCGGTCAGACCGGCGCGGCCGACCGCCGCGAGGATGCGTCCCCAGTTGGGGTCGCCGGCAAAGCAGGCTGTCTTGACCAGCGGCGATTCGGCCACGGTGAAAGCGGCGCGGCGGGCTTCGTCGGCATCGCGGGCGCCGCTCACGTCCACCGTGACGAACTTGGTCGCGCCTTCGCCGTCGCGCACGATCGCCTGGGCAAGCGTCCGGCACACAGCGGTCACCGCTGCGGCAAACGCCGGCCAGTCCGCATCGCCGGGGGCCAGCGACTCGCCGCGGCCCGTAGCGAACAGCACACAGGCGTCGTTGGTGGACGTATCCCCGTCCACGCTGATGCGGTTGAACGAAGCCCCCGCGGCTTCTTCCAGCAGCACGCGGAGCGCGTCCGGCCGCACCGCCGCATCGGTTCCCACGAACGCCAGCATGGTAGCCATGTCCGGCCGGATCATGCCGGAGCCCTTGGCAATTCCGGTGATACTGACGGTGGCACCGCTGGCCAGCCGGACCTGGCGGCTGGCCCCCTTGGGCAGCGTGTCCGTGGTCATGATCGCTCGCGCTGCAGCCAGCCAGCCGTCCTCCCGCAGCGCATCAACGGCTGCGGGGATGGCGGCTTTTAACCGGTCGACTGGAAGCCGCTCACCGATCACCCCGGTAGAGAATGGCAGCACGGCGTCTTCTTCAACGTCGAGAGCGTCCGCAGTATGCCGGCACAACGTGGTGGCGTCGGCCAGGCCAGCCGCCCCGGTACCCGCATTGGCATTGCCGCTGTTGATCAGCAGCGCCCGGGCCGCGCCTGCCGCGCTTCGGATCCGGGCCAGTTGTACCGGGGCGGCGGCGAAGGCATTGCGAGTGTAGACGGCGGCCAGTGTGGTGCCCTCGTCAAACGCGAACAGCGCCACATCCGGCCGACCGGGTTTCTTGACCGCAGCCTCGGCCGTGCCCAGCCGGACGCCGGGGATTGCCGTCAGCGCCTCGGGGGCAACCAGATTCACCGCCATGACGTGTTCAGCGAGTCCGGCTCAGGTGCGGCCACAGCAATGCTTGTATTTCTTGCCAGAGCCGCAGGGACAGGGTTCGTTGCGGCCGACCTTGCGGTCATCGCGGACAAAGGTCTCGGCGCGTGGTGCCGGCTCGGGTTCCGGCGACGGCGCCTGTTGGCGCCGCTGCGGATTCTGCGGCAGACCGGGCAGCCCACCAGCCCCACCGGGGGCACGAGCAGGGCCGGGCGCGCCCCGTACCGCACCGGGGGTTTCCGCCGCCGCGGCAGCAGCCTGGGCAGAAGCCTGGTCGGCGGCACTGGCAGCTTCCTCGTGCTGAAGGCTAAGCTGCCGATCGCGTTCCTGGCTGGCAGCACGCGCCTCGTCACCGATATCGGCACGGACCTGGCCACGGGCCAGCACCGACACCACCTCATGCTTCAGCCGGTTCAGCATGTCGTTGAACATGGTGAAGGCTTCACGCTTGTATTCGTTCTTCGGATCCTTCTGCGCGTAACCCCGCAGGTGGATGCCCTTGCGCAGATAGTCCATGGCTGCGAGGTGTTCGCGCCAGAGCGAATCCAGTACCTGCAGCATCACCGCCTTCTCGATCTGGGTCATCACCGATTCGCCGGCTTCGGTCCGCTTCTGCTGATAGACCTCCCAGAGCTGGGCACGAATGCGATCGCGCAAACCCTCCTCGTCAAGGCTCGTGTCCTCGTCCAGCCACTGCTGCACCGGCAACTCCTGGCCAAATTCACGCTGCAGCGCTTCGGTCAGCCCGGGCACATCCCACTGTTCCTCGAGACTCTGCGGCGGGACATGCTGACTGACCACGTCATCGACCACGTCATTCCAGATGTTTTCGACCACGTCGGAGACGTCGTCGGCTTCCATCAGCTCGTTGCGCTGCTCGTAGACCACCTGGCGCTGGTCGTTGGCGACGTTGTCGTACTCGAGCAGCTGCTTGCGGATGTCGAAGTGATGCGATTCCACCTTGCGCTGGGCGTTCTCGATCGCCCGCGTCACCCACCGGTGCTCGATCGCCTCTCCTTTCTCCAGGCCAAGGCCCTGCAGCATCGAGCGCAGCCGAGGCGGGGTGAAGATGCGCATCAGGCTGTCTTCCAGCGACAGATAGAAACGGCTGGCCCCGGGATCACCCTGACGGCCGGAGCGCCCACGCAGCTGGTTGTCCACACGGCGGGACTCGTGCCGTTCCGAGCCGATCACGTACAGGCCACCGGCCTCCTTGACCTGTTCGTGGCGCTGCCGCCAGTCGGCCATGATGCGTTCGCGGCCCGCCAGGTCGTCCTCGTCGATTTCGGCGATCTCGGTTTCCGGATTGCCGCCCAGTACGATGTCGGTACCACGCCCGGCCATGTTGGTCGCGATGGTCGCCGCGCCCGGTCGGCCGGCCTGGGCGATGATGTCGGCTTCCCGCTCGTGCTGCTTCGCGTTGAGCACTTCGTGAGGCACCTTTCGCTCGTGCAGCAGCCGGGACAGGTATTCGGACGATTCGATCGAGGCGGTACCAATCAATACCGGCTGGCCGCGCTCGCGGGCTTCGTTGGTCTCGTCCGCGATCGCTTCGAATTTTTCCGCCACGGTCATGAAGACCTGATCGGCCCGATCATCGCGGACCATCGGTTTGTTCGTGGGGATGACCACGACTTCCAGCCCGTAGATGGACTGGAACTCGTAGGCCTCGGTATCGGCGGTGCCGGTCATGCCGGCCAGCTTGTCGTACAACCGGAAGAAGTTCTGAAAGGTGATCGAGGCCAGGGTCTGGTTTTCCCGCTGTATCTTGACCCCTTCCTTGGCCTCGATCGCCTGGTGCAGGCCGTCGGACCAGCGCCGGCCCGGCATCGTGCGCCCGGTGAATTCGTCGACGATCACCACCTGCCCGTTGGCAAGAATGTATTCAACATCCTTCTGATAGAGGCTGTGCGCACGCAACGCGGCGTTGAGGTGGTGCATCAGGATGACGTTGTTGGCGTCGTAGAGGCTTTCCCCCTCGGGGAGTAGTCCCTCCGCACGCATCATCTCCTCGACCCGCTCATGGCCGGCCTCGGTAAGCTGGATCTGCTTGGCCTTCTCGTCGGTGCGATAGTCGCCGGGGGGATCCTCACCACCTTCCTGCGCGGCCTTGATCTCCTCGTCACTGGCGGTCTGGCGGGTCAGCGCCGGAATCAGCTTGTTGATGCGCCGATACAACTCGGGGTCGTCATCGGTGGGCCCCGAGATGATCAGCGGCGTGCGGGCCTCGTCGATCAGAATAGAGTCGACTTCGTCGATGATGGCGAAGTTCAGCGGCCGCTGAACCCGGTCAGCCGCAGCGAACGCCATGTTGTCGCGCAGATAGTCGAAGCCGAATTCGTTGTTGGTGCCGTAGGTGATGTCGGCGGCGTAGGCCTCGCGCTTCTCCTCGTTGGACTGACCGCTGTAGATAACTCCCACGGTCAGGCCGAGAAAGCGGTAGATGCGGCCCATCCAGTCGGCATCACGGCGTGCAAGATAATCGTTGACGGTGATGATATGCACACCCTCGCCGGGCAGCGCGTTGAGATAGGTGGCCAGGGTGGCAACCAGCGTCTTGCCCTCGCCCGTCTTCATCTCGGCGATCTTGCCCTGGTGCAACACCATGCCGCCCACCAGCTGCACGTCGAAATGGCGCAGCCCCAGTATCCGCCTGCCGGCCTCGCGTACCACCGCGAAGGCTTCCGGCAGCAGATCATCCAGCTTGGCACCGGCCTCCAGACGCTGGCGGAATTCGGCGGTCTTGGCGGCCAGCGCCTCGTCGGACAGCGCGCTGATCGATTCCTCCAGCGGGTTGACCTGACTGATCTGCCGGTGCAACCGCTTGACGACACGCTGATTGCGGCTGCCGAAGACCTTGGACAAGAACTTGCTCATGGACGCTCAAACCGTCGATGGTGGTGAAGCCGCGCGTTTGCCGGCACATGCCTGTTCGCGGGCCGGGCCAACGCCCGATACCACGCGTCGCGGCCGGGTTGCCCGTCAGGAAGGGTAGTACTTGAGGCCACCGATGACCTCTTTCAACGCCGCGGGCCCGCGATGATAACGCAAGGCCGGGTCAGGCTTAACCGATTGACGTGGGGCCTCCCGCCAATCGCGCTATCGGGCCGCTTCCATGTAAGCGGACGGATCCACCACCTTCCCGTTGCGCAGCACCTCGAAATGCAGGTGCGGCCCGGTCGAGCGACCGGACGAACCCAGCTTGGCAATCACCTTACCGCGCTCCACACGCTCGCCCACTTTCACGGTGACCTTGCTGTTGTGGCCGTAGCGGGTGACATAACCGTTGCCGTGGTTGACCTCGACCAGCTTGCCGTAACCCGCCTTGCGACCGGCGTGGGAAATCACGCCCGGCGCCACCGATACCACGTCGGTACCGACACCGGCGGCAAAATCGATTCCCTCGTGCATCGATCGTCGGCCGGAGAAGGGATCCGTGCGCCAGCCGAACGCGGAGGATATCCAGCCCTCGTTGACAGGCCGGCCTGCGGGCGTCATTTCCTCACGCAGCTCGCTGGCCAGCATCAGATCACGCAGTACGCGCATCTGACGCTCTCGGGAGTCGAGATCCTGCTCGAAGCGGTCCAGTGCCGCCTCGAACTGGTCTGCGGTCGGCGCCTGTTCATCCGTCTCCGCGATCGGACCACCCAGCGGCGGGGGGCTGGAGAAGTCGAATTCCTTGGTGTCGATATTGGCCAGCTTGGTCATGCGTGAGCCGGCCGCGTTCAGTCGGGTGACGTGGGCCTGCAGGCGGCCCAGCCGCTGGGCAAGAGCATGAATGTTGTCATCCATGCGCTGGCGCAGCGACTGCACTTCCTGACGCTGAACTGCAACCTGTTCATCCCAGACGGCGGTGGCGCTGGCCACCCGGGTCACGCCATTGGCATCGGGGGCCATCCGGTAACCCATTACCATTGCCGCGCAGATTGCGATCACCGGCAACGACACCAGCGGCGCCCAGAACCAAGGTGAACGCGGCTGACATCGCAGTCGCCAAGTGCGGCCACGGGAGTGGCTTATCAGTATGATATCCATAGATTAGCTTTCACCTGAGACGCTAGGAGCAAATACTCACCGTGCGCAAAGCGCCTCGTCCCCTCGTTGATGTTCTGAGATCGGATCAGAACAAACTCAGGAGTTTACGCAGGCACGCATCATTCCTGCAACAAACCCAGGCCGCGGTTGACGCCGGCCTGCCGGCGGCCGCGCGGGGCCATGTCCGGGTGGCGGACTGCAACGACCAGCGCCTGCTGCTGCTGGTCGACAGTGGCTCCTGGGCAACCCGACTGCGCTTCGAGCAGGATGCGATTCGGCGATCGGTGGCCGCCCGGCTCAAGCGCGGCATCCCCGATCTGGAGATCCGGATTCGGCCGTCGACCGTCGAAGCGATATCAGGCAACCGGCGGCCGCGACACATGAGCGATGCGGCGCGGCAGCTGGTCACCGCCTGCGCGACCTACGTCGACAATCCGGCGCTGACCCGGGCCCTGCGGCGACTGGCTGCCGCCGGGCGCGACAAATCATGATGGTTCAGGCCGCCGCCACCGGACGGGCGTTGACATAGGAGATTGGTGCCTCCTCCATGTCGGGGAAGGTCACTTCCTCCCAGGCACCGCGATCCGCCATCAGCGCCCGCAGGAGCTTGTTGTTCAGCCCGTGGCCCGACTTGAAGCCGGTGAAACTGCCGATCAGGCCGCAGCCCAGCAGGTAGAGGTCGCCAATGGCGTCCAGAATCTTGTGGCGCACGAATTCGTTGTCGTAGCGCAGGCCATCGGCGTTGAGCACCCGGTAGTCGTCCAGCACCACGGCGTTGTCCATGCTGCCGCCGCGCGCCAGGTTATTGGCCCGCAGGAACTCGATATCGCGCATGAAGCCGAAGGTCCGGGCGCGCGACACCTCTTTTACAAACGAGGTGGTGGAGAAGTCCACGCTGGCCGACTGCGTATCCGCATCGAATGCCGGATGGTCGAATTCGATGCCGAAGCTGACCTTGAACCCCTCGAACGGATCGAAGCGGGCCCACTTGTCGTCTTCGGTGACCTGTACAGGCCGTTTGATGCGGATGAAGCGCTTGGCGGCATCCAGCTCCTGGATGCCGGCGGACTGGATCAGGAACACGAAGGGTCCCGCACTGCCGTCCATGATCGGCACTTCGTCGGCGGACAGTTCGACCACCGCATTGTCGATGCCGAGCCCTGCCATCGCCGACAGCAGATGCTCCACGGTCGATACGCGCATGCCATTATCGGTCAACGTCGTGGCCAGCGTTGTCTCTCCGACCTTCAGAGCATCAGCCCGCAGTTCGCGGACCGGCGTCAGATCGGTACGGCGAAACACGATGCCATGATCGGCAGGTGCCGGACGCAGCGTCATGTACACCTTGTGACCGGTATGAAGCCCCACGCCGGTGGCGCGGATCGGGTTCTTGAGTGTCCGTTGTCTCAGCATCGACGCTGTTCCTCTTTTCCTTGCGGCATTCAGGCTGTCAACCGCTTGTCATATACAGCGCCGATAATGAACGCTGCAGAATGAACGCTTGCTGAACGCCGGCGCCACGCTGAAAAATGCTGCAGTGAACAATACGCGGCGCCCAACAGGATATCATAGTCACCCAAATGCGGGCGGGTACGGGGCACGGCCGCCCGCACCCGCCCGCTGGCAGTATCAGTCTGCCTGGTTGCGCAGGAAAGCCGGCACATCCAGGTAGTCCATGTCCACGGCCGCGTTCTGGTCGTGGCGCTGACGCGGGGCCTGACGGATGACCGTCGGGGTATCCAGCTCTTCATAACGGACCTGACCACCAGTGTCACGCTTGAGTGTCCGAATGGAATCGCGGCCTGTCAGCTGCGCCTGCTTGCCAAGGCCGGTAGCCACCACCGTTACGCACAGTTCGTCGCCCATGCTGGCATCGACCGCGGTGCCCACGATCACTTCCGCATTTTCCGAGGTCATCTCCATGACCACTTCGTTGACCAGTTGGAACTCGTTGATGCTGAGGTTCTCGTCGCCGGTGACGTTGACCAGCAACCCTTCCGCGCCATGCAGGTTGAGATCATCCAGCAGCGGCGAGGCCAGTGCCTCTTCCGCGGCCTGACGGGCACGATCGTCGCCCACAGCGGTGGCACGGCCCATCATCGCCATGCCCTGCACCGACATCACCTTGCGCACGTCGGCAAAGTCGACGTTGATCAGACCCGGACGGGTGATCAGATCGGAAATGCCCTGAACCGCGTTGTGCAGTACGTCGTTGGCGGCCTTGAACGCGGCCTTCAGCGTGGTGCCCTTGCCCAGTACGGTCAGCAACTTCTCGTTGGGAATGACGATCAGCGAGTCGACGTACTCCTGCAGCTGCTCAATGCCATGCCGGGCGATTTCCATGCGCTTGCCCCGCTCGAAGGGAAACGGCTTGGTCACCACCGCCAGGGTGAGGATGTCCAGCTCACGGGCGATTTCGGCCACCACCGGGGCCGCGCCAGTCCCGGTGCCACCGCCCATGCCGCAGGTAATGAACAGCATGTCGGCACCCTCGATCGCCTCACGGATACGGTCACGATCCTCCTCGGCCGCCTGCCGACCGATCACCGGATCCGCCCCGGCACCCAGGCCGCGGGTGACGTTGACCCCCAGCTGCACCAGGGTGTCTGCGTTACAGGACTCCAGATGCTGGGCATCGGTGTTGGCGCAGATGAAATCCACGCCCTCGATGCCACCGTTAACCATCTGATTGACGGTATTGGAACCGCCGCCTCCGACGCCGATCACCTTGATGATGGCCTTGTCGGTCCTTTCGTCAGCGAATTCGAACACTTCACTCATGATCCATCCTCCAGTTGCCGTGCCGTCCCGTCGCCGGGACGCTTGATCCGGTTGCCCGGACTCAAACCGTTGCGTTGCCTAAAAATTCCCCTGGAACCACGCCTTCATGCGTGACCAGGCCTGTTGAAAGCCCTGATTGCCGAAATGACCGCCACTCAGGGGCTGATACCCCGTGACGGGCTTCGTACCGAACTGCAGCAGCCCCACGCCGGTGGCGTGGATGGGGTTCCTGACCACGTCGGTCAGCCCCTTGACCCGCTGCGGCACCCCCAATCGAACCGGCATGTGGAAGACCTCCTCGGCCAGGTCCACCAGCCCCTCCATCTTTGCGGAGCCGCCGGTTATCACCACCCCGCCGGCGATCACGTCGTCGTAACCACTGCGGGTGAGTTCCTTGTGAATGAGCATGAAAAGCTCTTCGTAGCGAGGCTTGATCACCTCGGCCAGCGTGTAGCGCGACAGCCGCCGCGGCGGGCGTTCGCCCACGCTGGGCACCTCGATGGCGTCGTCTTCCTCGATCAGCTCGGGTAGCGCACAGCCGTAGCGGATCTTGATCCCCTCGGCGTGCTGGGTCGGGGTGCGCAATGCCACCGCGATGTCGTTGGTGACCTGATCGCCGGCGATCGGAATCACCGCCGTGTGACGGATCGCGCCGTTGACGAACACCGCGATGTCCGAGGTGCCACCGCCGATGTCGACCAGGCACACACCCAGATCCTTCTCATCGTCATTGAGCACCGCCTCGGCCGAGGCCAGCTGCTCCAGCGACAGCTTGGAAACCTCCAGCCCGCAGCGGGCCACGCATTTCTGGATGTTCTGGGCCGACGTCACCGCTCCGGTGACCATGTGGACCTTGGCCTCCAGCCGAACGCCAGACATGCCCACCGGCTCCTGGATACCCTCGTTATCGTCCACCGCGAATTCCTGCGGCAGCACATGCAGGATCTTCTGATCGGCCGGAATAGCCACCGCGCAGGCGGCGTCGATGACCCGCTCGATGTCGGCCTCGGTGACCTCCTTGCTGCGCACCGCCACGATCCCGTGCGAATTGATCGACCTGACGTGCGCCCCGGAAATGCCGCAGTGCACCGACTGGATCCGGCAACCGGCCATCAGCTCGGCCTCTTCCACCGCGCGGCGGATCGACTGGGTGGTGGCCTCGATGTTGACCACCATGCCCTTCTTCATCCCCTTGGAGGGCTGGCTGCCCATGCCGATCAATTCGAGCTGCCCGTCCTCGTCGTACTCGGCGACGATGCAGGCAACCTTCGAGGTACCGATGTCCAGCCCGACGACGAGATTCTTCTCAGGCCGCTTGCTCATTATCTGTCTCGCTGTCATTGGCCGGGGCGGCGCGATTGCCACCCACGGCGAAACCATCCGCGTAACGCAGATCCACATAACCGGCCGTTTCCAGCGCGGCGCCCAGGGCGCTCGGTGCATGCCGGGCAAAACGGGTCAGACGGTCCCGGACCGAGTCCCGGCCCAGGCGCAGTTCCAGACCATTGGCAAGCCACGCCGTCCAGCCACCACGGCGATCCAGCTCCAGCCGACCGATGCGCATATCCGTGCCGGCCAGAATCGCCTGCAGGGCGGGTAGTTCGGCCAGCAGTTCGCGGGCGCTGCCGTCCGGCCCGTGCACGATCGGCAGGTCCGCAGGCACCTGATCCGCCGGCAACTCGAACCGCTGCCCCTCGGCGTCGACCAGCTGATCCTCACCCCAGCGGGCGGCGGGCCGGTATTCGGCCACCCGGACCACCACGCTGTCCGGCCAGCGCCGATGCACCGTGGCTTCGGCGATCCAGGGCAAAGCGCGGATGGCACCGGCCAGCTCTGCCGCGTCCAGCTCGTAGAAACCTCGGGTCATGTATGGCGCCGCGGCATCTACCAGCGCCGCATCCGTGGTTCGCGCCAGATCACCCACCACGATCATGCGGTGCGCCTGGCGCTGATCGGGCGTCAGCCCCTGCCAGGTGCAGGCCGCGATTGCCGCACTCATCGCCAGAATCGACAGGGGTGTGAGCAGGCGTTTGCGTTCAGTTCGCATCGTCATGCTCCTCCAGGCTCAAGGCCAGAATGCGTTCAACCAGATTCTCGAAGTCGATGCCGGCCGCCGCCGCACTCATCGGCACCAGGCTGTGCGAGGTCATGCCCGGCACGGTGTTGATCTCCAGAAACCAGGGCTGGCCGTCGTCATCCAGCATGAAATCGACGCGTCCCCAGCCGCGGGCGCCGGTGGCGCGGAACGCGTCCAGGCACAGGGCGGCCAGGCGCTGCTCCTCGTCCGGTGCCAGGCCGCAGGGGCAGTGGTAACGGGTGGTATCAGCCTCGTACTTGGCGTGAAAGTCGTAAAACGGGCCCGCCGATTCGATGCGCAGCATCGGCAGCACCCGGTCGCCGAGCACTGCCGCGGTGTATTCGCCGCCCGCCACGAAGCGCTCCGCCAGCACCGATTCCCCATAGCGGGACGCCGCCTGCCAGGCGGCATGCAGCTGGTCCGGCGCGTCCACCCGGGACATGCCGATGCTCGATCCCTCGGTGGCCGGCTTGACGAAGATGGGCAGGCCGATATCGGCAACCAGCGTGTCGGCGTCGGTATCGGCACGCAGCAGGCGATGCGCCGGCGTCGGGATGCCGCTCGCGGCCCACAGGGCCTTGCAACGGGCCTTGTCCATGGCCAGCGCCGAAGCGAGCACACCGCTGCCGGTGTAAGGCAGCCCCTGGACCTCGAGCACCGCCTGGGCGATGCCGTCTTCCCCGCCGGTGCCGTGCAGGGCAATCCAGGCGCAGTCGAAACCTTCCTCGGCGAGGTGCAGCAGGCGGGCCCGGTCCACATCCACCCCGTGCGCGTCGACGCCCCGCGCCTGCAGTGCGGCCAGCACCGCGCGGCCGGACTGCAGGGAAATCTCCCGTTCGGCGGACCAGCCACCCATCAGCACCGCCACCTTGCCGAACCGGCCGCTCATGGCGCGTCTCCGATACGATGGCTGACGGCCATCCCGGCGGCCACGGCGCCGATGTCGCCGGCCCCCAGCGTCAGAATCACATCGTTATCCGCGACCACGCCGGCCAGCACGTCGGGCAGGTCGTGCACGTCGCCCACGAACACCGGATTGACGCGCCCCCGGGCGCGCACGCCACGGGCCAGCGCCCGACCGTCGGCATCGGCAATCCGCGCCTCGCCGGCGGGATAGATATCGCACAGCACCAGCACGTCCAGACCCGCCAGCACTTCACAGAAATCCTCGAACAGGTCCCGCGTTCGGGTGAAGCGATGCGGCTGGAACACGACCACCAGCCGGCGCTCCGGCCACGCCGCGTGCACCGCCTGCAGAATACTGCTCAGCTCGCGGGGATGATGGCCGTAGTCGTCCACCAGCAGGCAGTGATGGCCGGCCAGGGCAATCTCGCCCAGCACCTCGCAACGACGGCCGATACCGGCGAACCCCGACAACGCCCGTTGGATGGCGTCCATGGCAACGCCCAGTTCGCGGGCCACCGCGGCCGCAGCCAGTGCGTTGAGCACGTTGTGCCGGCCGGGCAGGTTCAGATGCACCGGCCAGACCTGGTCGTGATCGCGGATGCGAAGCTCGAACCGGGTGCCCGGACCCTCGGTAATCAGATTCTCGGCCCGCAGGTCGGCGTCGTGATCAATGCCATAGGTCAGCACCGGCCGACCCACCCGCGGCAACATCTGGCGCACCACCGGGTCGTCGACGCAGACCACCGCCAGGCCGTAGAACGGCAGATGGTGGATAAACTCGACGAAGGTATCGATCAGCTTGGCGAAGTCCCCTTCGTAGGCTTCCAGATGGTCGGCGTCGATATTGGTCACTACCGCCAGCATCGGGGTCAGGAACAGGAACGAGGCATCCGATTCGTCCGCCTCGGCCACGATGTAGGGGCTTTCCCCGAGTCGGGCATTGGTACCGGCACCCAGCACCTTGCCGCCCACGATGAAGGTCGGGTCGAGCCCGCCTTCGGCCAGTACCGACGCCACCAGGCTGGTGGTGGTGGTCTTGCCGTGGGTGCCGGCTACCGCGATCCCGTACCGGAAACGCATCAGCTCGGCCAGCATTTCGGCCCGCGGCACGACCGGTACCAGCCGCTCGCGAGCCGCCAGAACCTCCGGGTTGTCGGCCGACACCGCCGACGATGTCACCACCACATCGGCACCGGTGGCGTTGGCGGCATCATGGCCAATGCGGATCGCCGCTCCGAGCTCGGTCAGTCGCCGGGTGGCGGCGCCTTCCCGAATATCACTGCCCGACACCGTATAACCGAGATTGAGCAGCACTTCGGCGATGCCGGCCATGCCCACACCGCCGATGCCGACGAAATGCACCGTCTGCACCCGGCGCATGGGCCGTTGGCTCAGCGGCTGGAAAGTGGTGGGGGTTGCGTTCATCGCCGCACCTCCGCCAGGGACAGGCAGGCGGACGCGATGTCGCGGGTGGCATCCGGCCAGGCCGCGGCACGCGCCGCTTCGGCCATCGCCAGCAGACGCGGTCGGTCGCCGATCAGCTCGCCCAGCAGGCGGGCCAGCCGGGCGGGGTCGAGGTCCCGCTGCTGCACCAGCACCGCGGCATCGCGCTGCGTCAGATAGCGCCCGTTCACGGTCTGGTGGTCGTCGACCGCGTGGGGATAGGGAATCAGAATGGCGCCCAGACCGGCCGCCGCCAACTCGGCTACCGTGAGCGCGCCGGACCGGCAGATCACCAGATCCGCCCAGGCATAGGCCTCGGCCATGTCCTCGATGAAAGCACTGACCTCCGCCGCCACCGCGTGTTCGGCGTAGGCCGCCTGCGCCCGATCGATGGTGCGACCAGCCTGATGCCGCACGACCGGCCGCTGGGCCGCCGGCAAACGGGCCAGCGCCGCCGGCAGCATTTCGTTGATTGCCAGGGCCCCGCCGCTGCCACCCAAGGCCAGCAGGCGGACCGGGCCACTGCGCTCACCGAAGCGCTGCGCCGGGACCGGCAGGGCCAGGATGTCCCCGCGCACCGGATTACCCACGACGCGGGCACCGGGCAACGCGCCGGGGAAAGCCTGTAGACGGGTCCGAGCCAGGCGGGCAAGCACGCGATTGGTCAATCCGGCGGCGGCATTCTGCTCGTGTACCAATAGCGGCCGGCGCAGCAACCAGGCCGCCAGGCCGCCGGGACCGGACACGAAACCGCCCATCCCGACGACCAGCTGCGGCGCCACCCGGCGCACTGCCTGCAGGGCCTGCCAGACCGCCTGCATCAAGCGCCACGGCGCACCCAGCCAAGTGCGCCAGCCCTTGCCGCGCAATCCCGATACACCGACCCATTCCATCCGGTAACCGGCCGCCGGCACCACCCGCGACTCCAGCCCGGCCTTGGTGCCCATCCACACCACCTCGGCACCGCGCTCGCGCAGCGCATCGGCCACCGCCAGCGCGGGGAAGACGTGCCCGCCGGTGCCACCCGCCATCATCAGAACCCGCGGGCCGCTCATCGTGCCGCCGCCCGGCCGGCGGCGCCGGTCTCCAGGTCCACCCGCAGCAGAAGGGCCACCAGCACACACATCACGACGAGGCTGGAACCGCCATAGCTCATCAACGGCAGGGTTAGCCCCTTGGTGGGCAGCATGCCCATGTTCACGGCGATATTGATGAACGCCTGCAACACCATCCAGCTGGACAGCGCGAAGGCCAGGAAGGCGCCGAAAAGCATGCCCGCGTCCATTGCCCGCCGGCCGATCACGAATGCCCGCCACACGAACAGGGTGAACAGGGCGATCACGGCCAGCGACCCGATCAACCCGAGTTCCTCGGCCAGGATGGCGAACAGGAAGTCGGTATGGGTTTCAGGCAGATAAAGCAGTTTCTGGACGCTATTGCCCAGTCCCACACCGGCCACCTCACCCCGTCCGATGGCGATCAGCGACTGGGTCAGCTGAAAGCCGCTGGCATAGGGGTGCGCCCAGGGATCGGTAAAGCTGATCAACCGCGCCACCCGGTAGGGCGACGACAGCGCCGCCATCACCAGCAGCCCCCCGGCAGTCCCGGCCAGCACCAGCAGATGCGACAGCCGGGCACCGGCCAGGAACATCAGAATGCCGGTTACCGCGAACAGGACCGCGCAGGCGCCGTAATCAGGTTCGATCAGTAGCAGCAGGCAGGCCAGCCCGATGGGCAGCACCGGCCGCAGCAGCCCGGCGAAACTGGTGCGCAGCTCCACCTGCTGACGCACCGCGTAACCGGCCAGATACAGCAGCAGTCCCAGCCGGGCCGGCTCGGAAACCTGTACCGACACCACGCCGAGGTCGACCCAGCGTCGGGCCCCGTTGACCTCGTGGCCAATGCCCGGAATCAGCACCAGCAGCAGCATCACCAGCGACACGGCCAGCAGGTTGAAACTGTTGGCCTGCCAGAGGCGCAGCGGCACGTGCAGGACCACGAAGCCCAGACCCAAGCCGATCAACGCGTACACCGCCTGCCGGTAGAAGAAATGCAGTGGCTCGTCAGCCAGCCGGTCGGCCACCGCCACCGAAGCCGAGCCCACCATCACCAGTCCCAGACCCAGCAGCAGCGCGACCGTGGTGGCGAACCAGGCATCCACCGGGCCGGGCGGCAGTCGCCATGCAGGGTTCAGGCGCAGATTCATGCCGCCAGCCTCCGCACACCGGCCATGAACCGCTCGCCACGGTCCTCGTAGCCCCGGAACTGATCGAAGCTCGCGCAACCGGGCGACAGCAGGACCGTGTCCCCGGGTTCGGCCACGCCGGCAGCGCGATCGATCGCCTCCTCCAGACCCGGCACCTGCTCGACCGTCACGTGGTCGCGCAACGCTTCGGCAATACGTGCCGCATCCGTGCCGAACAGGATTGCCAGCCGACCCTTGCGCGACATCACCGGCCCGACCGGGGTGAAATCCCCCCCCTTGGCCTGGCCGCCCGCCAGCAGCAGAATCGGGCCCGGCAGGCCGTCCAGCGAGGCCAGCATGGCGCCCACGTTGGTGCCCTTGGAGTCGTTGACCCAGTCCACCCCGTTGACCGAGGCCACGAACTGGCAGCGGTGCGGCAGACCCGGGAAACGGCGCAACGCTTCGCGCATGGCGACGTCGGGCAATCCGACGGCCTCGCCCAGCGCCAGGGCCGCCAGGGCGTTGCACAGATTGTGGCGGCCACGCAGCGGCAGGTCCGCCGCGGCCAGGAACGGCTGATCGCCGCGGCAGACAACCGGCGCCTCGACCGGCCCGTCCAGATGCCAGTCGCCGGTCCGGTCGCCGATCACCACGCGTCGACCCGAGGTAACCATGGCGGCAACCCGGCTGTCGTCCCCGTTGACCACCGACACCACCGCCCGCCGGAAGATGCGGGCCTTGATCGCGGCGTAGTCATCGATGTCGGCATGGCGATCCATGTGATCGGCGCTGACGTTGAGCACCGTCGCCGCGGTGGGCGCCAGGCTTTCAACCAGCGCCAGCTGGAAGCTCGACAGCTCGAGCACGAACAAATCAGCGCCTTCGTCGAGCAGGTCCAGGGCGGGTCGGCCGAAATTGCCGCCGGCGGCCGCGCGCCGGCCGGCCGCTGCGGCCATCTCCGCGACCAGCGCGGTGACCGTCGACTTGCCGTTGGAGCCGGTGACGGCGACCAGTGACGGGACTCGGGACTCAGGACTCGCCGCCTGAAGGACCCGGGCGAATAGTTCAATGTCGCCGACGATGGGAATACCGGCGGCGCGGACTTCGCGCAGGAAAGGCTCGTCAAGCGACACACCAGGGCTGACCACGGCTTCGGCAAGCTGACCCAGGGGCAGTGGCGAAGAAAAGGCGCCGAAGCTGCACGGAACGTCAGCGAGGCTCTCCAGATCCTGTGCTCTGGGCGGCCGCGCCCGGCTGTCAGTCACCGCAAACGGCACACCCTCGCGCAGGAAATGGCGGGCCACGGACAGCCCGGTGGCCCCCATGCCCACGATCAGACTCGACCCCTTCCGAGTCCCGAGTCCCGAGTCCCGAGTGCCGCTACTCATCGGATCTTCAACGTGGACAAACCGATCAGGACCAGCACCAGGGTGATGATCCAGAAGCGCACGATTATCTTGGGCTCGGCCCAGCCCTTGAGTTCGAAGTGGTGGTGCAACGGGGCCATGCGGAACATGCGCCGGCCGGTCAGCTTGAAGCTGGCCACCTGCAGTATCACCGAGACGGTTTCGGCGACGAAGATGCCACCCATCACCAGCAGCACGATCTCCTGACGCACGATCACGGCTACCATGCCCAACGCAGCCCCCAGGGCCAGCGCGCCAACGTCGCCCATGAACACCTGCGCCGGATAGGTGTTGAACCACAGGAAACCTAGCCCGGCACCGCCAATGGCCGTGCAGAAGATGGCCAGTTCCCCGACCCCCTCGATGTAGTGGAAGCCCAGGTAGTCCGAAAACTCGGTATGACCGGTGACGTAGGCGAAGACGCCCAGCGCCGAGGCCACCATCACGCAGGGCATGATCGCCAGGCCGTCGAGCCCGTCGGTGAGATTCACCGCGTTGCTCGAGCCGACCACCACCAGATAGGTCCACAGGATATAGCCGGCCCCCAGTGGCACCGCCACATCCTTGAGCATGGGAATCAGCACGCTGGTTTCCGCGGCGGTTTCGGCCCCGGCATACACCCACAGGGCCGCCGCCAGGCCGATCACGCTCTGCCAGCCATACTTGGCCACCGCCGACAGCCCGCGGCTATTGCCCACCTTGAGCTTGAGGTAGTCGTCGACGAAACCGACCGCCCCGAACGCGGCGGTCACGAACACCGCCACCCACACCCACTGATTGGACAAATCGGCCCACAGCAGGGTGGCGACCAGCACCGCACACAGGATCAGCGTGCCTCCCATGGTGGGGGTGCCGGCCTTGATCAGATGCGACTCGGGCCCGTCCTCACGAATCTGCTGACCGATCTGGCGCACGGTCAGGTGGCGGATCATCCACGGCCCGGCGATAAAGCTGAACACCATGGCCGTCAACACGCCGAGAATGCCGCGGAAGGTCAGGAACTGGAACACGCGAAAACCGCTGTAGTACTGCTCCAGGAATTCGGCAAGGTGCATCAGCATCCGACACCTGCCCCGGCCGGCTCGGCCTCGTCGTTGCAGGTGAGTGCCTCGACCACCTGTTCCATGCCCGCCGAGCGCGACCCCTTCACCAGCACGGTCACCTCGGATGACAGGCCATCGGCGAGCTCGCGGACCAGCGCCCCGCGGTCGTCGTAATGCCGGGCGTCGCCGCCGAATGCCGCCGCCGCCAGGGCGCTGTGGCGACCGATAGTGAACAGACGCCGCACCCCCGCCTTACGGGCCAGCCGTCCGGCTTCGGTGTGGCGCTCTTCCGTGGCATCGCCCAGTTCGGCCATGTCGCCGAGCACCAGCCAGGCCTCCCCGGCGCCCGCGGTCAGCACCTCGATGGCAGCGGCCAGTGAATCCGGGTTGGCGTTGTAGCTGTCGTCAATCAGGGTGGCGCCGCCGACGGCGGAACGAGCACGGAGTCGTCCCGCCACCGGCGGCACCGCGGCCAGACCGGCCGCAATCGCTGCCACGGGCGTACCCACTGCGGCGGCGGCCGCGGCGGCCGCCAGCGCATTGGCAACGTTGTGCCGGCCGGCCAGCGGCAGTGTCACCGCCGCCTCCCCATCGGGCGCGGTCAGCACGAAGCGCATGCCGTTGGCCTCGGTGGCCACGTCATGCGCGCTCACCTCGGTCTTCCCCCGAAGACCGAAGCGCAACTGCCGACGATCGCCGGCAAGCTCCCCCCACAAGTCGGCGTAGGCATCGTCGGCGTTGATCACCGCGATGCCGTCCGCCGCCAGGTCGGCAAACAGTTCACCCTTGGCGCGCGCTACTCCCTCGCGGGAACCGAAGCCCTCCAGATGGGCATCCCCGGCGTTAGTAATCAGTCCTACATTCGGACGGGCCAGACGGGTCAGCAACGCGATCTCGCCAGGATGATTGGCCCCCATCTCGACCACCGCGAACTCGTGCTCAGCGTTCAGCTCGAGCAGAGTCAGCGGCACGCCGATGTGATTATTCAGATTGCCCCGGGTAGCCAGCACCCGACCGGCCTGACCCAGGATGGCCGCCAGCATTGTCTTGGTGGTGGTCTTGCCGTTGCTGCCGGTGACGGCCAGTACCGGCGCGTTGCTGCGCAGCCGCCAGGCCGCCGCCAGGCGCTGCAGCGCCGCCAGCGTGTCCCCGACCACGATCTGGGCCGGGCCACCGTCGACCTCGCGGGCGACCAGCGCCGCACCGGCCGCAAGGGTAGCGGCGCGGCGCACGAACTCGTGGCCGTCGTAGCGTTCCCCGCGCAGGGCGACGAACAGACACCCGGGCGACAACCCCCGGGTATCGGAGGAAACACCCTCTACCCAGGCGTCCTCGCCTACCAGCCGGCCGTTGACCAGGGCGGCCACTTCGCTGAGCCGGAGCTTCATGCCGCCTCCAGCACGCGACGGGCCGCCAGCCGATCATCGAAGGGACGCCGTTCGTCACCGATCTGCTGATCGGTTTCGTGGCCCTTGCCGGCGATCAACACGGCATCATTCGCGCCGGCCGCGGCAATCGCTTCCGCGATGGCGGCCGCGCGGTCGCGCTGCACCGTGACTGCCGCGCCGCCGGGCATGCCCGACACGATGGCACGCACGATGGCGTCGCCATCCTCGTGGCGGGGATTGTCATCGGTCACCCAGACCCAGTCCGCCAGCCGGGCGGCGACAGCACCCATCAGCGGACGCTTGCCCGCATCGCGATCGCCCCCGCAACCGAACACGCAGTGCAGCCGGCCGTCGACGTGCTCACCCAGGGCCCGCAGCGCGTGCTCCAGCGCCCCCGCGGTGTGAGCGTAGTCGACTACCACCAGCGGTCCCCGGCCTTGAGCGTCGACCACTTCCATGCGGCCGGGCACGGTCTGCAGCGCCGCCAGTGCGGCCACCGCGCGGTCCGGGGCAACGCCGTCGACCAGCAGCACGGCCAGCACCGCCAGCAGATTGTAGGCATTGAAACGGCCGAGCAGCCCGCTTTCCACCCGCATACGGCCCCAGCTGCTGTCCACCTCGATCACCAGGCCACCCGGCCGGGTCAGCAGGTCGGTGGCGAAGACATGCAGTCCGGCGAGCGGCGGGGTATGCGGCATCAGGCCGTAGGCCACCGAGGTGCTGCGTTCGGCCATATCGGCAAACCAGGCAGCGCCGGTGGGGTCGTCCACATTCAGGATGACGTGATCGAGCCCGGCGAACTCGAACAGCCTGCGCTTGGCCAACGCGTAGGCTTCCATGCTGCCGTGGTAGTCGAGATGATCGCGGCCGATGTTGGTGAGCACGGCGATATCGATGTCGGTCCCGTTGACCCGGTATTGATCCAGCGCGTGCGACGACACCTCCAGGGCCACGGCCTCGGTGCCGGCGGCCGCCAACCGGGCCAGCCAGCCCTGCAGCGATACCGCGTCCGGCGTGGTGTGGGTGGGCACGGCCAGCGCATCCAGCCAGCCGTAACCGAGCGTGCCCAGATAGCCACTGGTGCGGCCCAGATGCATCAGCGCCTGGGTGAGCAGGTGGGTGCCCGAGGTCTTGCCGTCGGTGCCGGTTACGCCCACTACCAGCATGTTGGCGGACGGATTGCCATGAAAACGAGACGCGATTTCGCCCACGCGCCGGTGCAGATCGGTAACCCGGATAGACGGCACCGTCGCGGCCGGGGGCTGCTCGCCTTCCCAGAGCACCGCGACCGCGCCGCGGGCCACCGCATCATCAATGTACTCCACCCCATGCCGGGCGCCCCCGGCACAGGCCAGAAACAGGTCACCCGGGGCCACCTGCCGGCTGTCCGTGGCCAGACCGGTCACTTCAAGAGCGCCGGCCGGAGTCTCACCCACCCCCGCCAGGAGCTGTTCCAGCCGCATCGGCGCCGGTTGCACCGCAGCCAGGCTCACGACTTGGACTCCGGTTTTGCCACGGCGTCCGCGGTCAGGGTCGCGGGGTTATCCGGCGGCACGCGCAGAATGCGCAGCGCCTCACGCATGATGTTGGAAAAGGCGGGAGCGGCCACCAGGCCGCCATAGTAGTCGCCACCACCAGGCTCATCGACCATCACCAGCGTGACCAGCGCCGGGTCATCGGCCGGCGCCATGCCCACGAACAGGGACTGATGGCTGGCCGCATCATAGCCCGCACCCTCGACCTTGCGCACCGTGCCGGTCTTGCCAACCACCCGGTAACCAGGCACCGCGGCCCGCCCGGCCGTGCCTTCCGCGGACACGACTTCGCCGAGCAGGTCACGTACCTTGGCGGCGGCATCGGCCGAAATCACCTGCCTGGGCTCGGCCTGCCAGTCGTCCTTGTCGGCCAGAGTCAGCCGCAGATCCCGAAGCCGGCCGTCATCTGCCAGCGCCGAATAGGCGCGGATAAGCTGCAGCGCCGTCACCGAAACCCCGTAGCCATAGGCCGCGGTGGCGGTGGTGACATCATCCCAGCGCGCGAAATTGCGAAGCACGCCGTAACGCTCGCCCGGGAAGCGAATGCCGCTGATGCTGCCGAAACCGTAGTCGTTGTAAACCTGCCAGAGCCGCTCCGGGCCCAGCTTCAGCCCCACCTTGGCGGCGCCAACGTTGCTTGACTTGGTTAGCAGCCGACGCAGGTCGACATCGCCGTAATCGCGAAAATCGCGAACCGTCAGGCGACCCACGCGAAAGCGCCCACCCTCGGTGTCGATCACGCTGTCTCGGGTAAACGCGCCGGCATCCAGCGCCCGCGACACCATCAGCGGCTTGAAGGTGGAACCGGGCTCGAACGTGTCGGTGACGGCGCGATGGCGCAACGTCCCGGTCGGAATGGACTCCCGACTGTTTGGATTGAAACTGGGAAAGGACACCATGGCCAGGATTTCGCCGGTTTCCGGGTCGGCCATCACCGCCACGCCAGCGCTGGCCTGGTGTTCCAATACCGCCGCCTTGAGTTCGCGATAGGCCAGCGCCTGCAGCCGCAGGTCCACGGTCAGGCGTACGTCGCCGCCGGGATCCGGCGGGGTGAACTCGGCCAGATCCTCGACCACCCGGCCGACGCGGTCCTTGATCACCCGACGACTACCGGGCTCGCCATCGAGTTGGTCGTTCAAGGACAATTCGATGCCCTCCTGACCGCGGCCGTCGATATCGGTCAGGCCCACCAGCTGGGCGGTGGTTTCGCCACCCGGGTAGTACCGCCGGTATTCACGCTGCAGGAATACCCCCGGAGCACCCACTGCCATCACGCGCTGGGCATGGGCCGGACTGAGCTGGCGCTGCAGATACAGGAACTGACGTTCGCGATAGTTTTCCAGACGGTCACGCAGTTCCGCCGTGCTGTAGTCCAGTTCGGCGGCCAGAGCGGACAGACGCCCGGGGTCATCCAGCAGCGCCGCCGGCACCGCCCAGACCGACTCGGTCGGCGCCGACAGCGCCAGCGGCGCACCACGGCGGTCGCGGATCGCACCGCGAACCGCGGGCACCTCCATCGTGCGCAGATGCCGCTTGGCACCCTCCTCGTTGAGGAATTCCTGATCCAGCACCTGAAGTTCGAACGCCCGGGCGCCGAGCATCACGGCAAACACGCCGAACAGCCCGAGCATGGCGCGGGCGCGCCAGGCCGGCGGCGGCTCCAGCTTGAGATTGCGGCGCCGCGACCGACTCACGGTTGCCCCTCGAGCAATTCGAAGTGACGCGGTACCTGCATATTCAGCTGTTCCCGCGCCATGCGGGCAACCCGGTCCGGATTGGCCCAGGCGCTTTCCTCGAGTTGCAGCTGCGACCATTCGGTGCGCAGTCGATCACGTTCGACCCGCAGAACCTGCAACTCCGACTGCAGCACCCGCGACTGGTGCTTGGCCTCGATCACGGCCACCGCGCTGACTAGCGCGACGCCACTCAGGACCGTCAGCATCACGGCACGCCGCCCGGTCATGCGCGCCGCCGTTCGGCTACCCGCAGCACGGCGCTGCGCGCCCGGGGATTGGCTGCTACCTCGGCTGCGTCCGGCCGCTGGGGCTTACCCACCAGAACGAAGCCGGGTTGTGGCTCGGCCGCCATGGGCACCGGTGGCGGCGGCGGATGCGCTTCGGCCCGCATGAACCGCTTGACGATGCGGTCCTCGAGCGAATGAAAACTGATCACCGCCAACCGGCCGCCGTCGGCAAGCGCCCCGGGGCAGGCCGCCAGGGCCGTCTGCAGGGCAACCAGCTCATCGTTGACCAGGATGCGCAGCGCCTGGAACGTGCGCGTGGCGGGATGAATCCGGCTGCCGGCGGCGATCCGGGCCGGGGTGGCGTCGGCCACGATCGCGGCCAGCCGGTCGGTGGTGTCGATGGGTGCCTGCTCGCGGGCGGTCACGATGGCCCGGGCGATTCGGCCGGCCAGCTTCTCCTCGCCGTAGCGGCGCAGGACACCGGCGATCTCACCCATTTCCGCCCGCGCCAGCCAGGCCGCCGCGCTTTCCCCCGTATCGGGATCCATACGCATGTCCAGCGGGCCGCCATGGCGGAAGGAAAACCCGCGGCTGGCATCGTCCACCTGCGGCGAGGACAGCCCGAGATCGAACAGGATGCCGTCGACGCGGCCGCGCAGGCCGGCTTCGTCGACCACCTCGGCGAGGCGATCGAAGCCCGTGCGCCGGAACTGAAAAAGGGGCTCGCGCCCCCAACTGCGTTCCGCATGGGCCGCAGCATCCGGGTCGCGATCCACCGCCAGCAAATGGCCCTGACCACCCAGACGCTCGAGAATGGCGCCGGTATGGCCACCGCGCCCGTAGGTGGCATCCACATAGACGCCGCCCGGCCGCACGGACAACGCGTCGACCGCAGCGTCCAGTAACACCGAGGCATGAGGCCGGTCATTCATCGCCCATGCTCGCGCCATCTCCCTGTTCCCGACGGCATCGTGGCCGTACCCGGTCAAAGCGGTAGATCCTGTAGCGCATCGGGCAGCGCGCCCGCCGCCGCCTGCGCGGCCAGTTCGTCGCAACTGGCGTCGTTTCGCGCCTGCCAATCGTCTTCTGCCCAGAGTTCGAAAAGGTTGCCCACGCCCATCAGAACGGCGCGGGAGTCGATACCGGCAAACCCGCGCAGCGGGCTCGGCAGCAGCAGTCGTCCCTGCTTGTCCATTTCCAGGTCGCGCGCATTGCCCAGCAGGAACCGCTGGATGTCGCGCACCTTGGGATTGAGTCCACCGCGGCTGAGCAGCTCGCTTTCGAAGGCTTGGAACTGCGGCTGCGGATAGATCAGGAGACAGCGGTCCCAGTGCTGGGTAACCACAATCCGACCACCGCAAGCATCCCGAATCGGCTGACGGTAAGCCGATGGAATGGCGAAGCGTCCCTTCGCGTCGACGGTGACTGGACTGGAACCCCTGAACACGGTGCTGGCTCCCTGAAGCGGCGTTCCACTTCAAACCACTTTTTGCCCTTAAACGCCACTATAGGCACCTCCGAATTCTCATGTCAAGAAAAAGTGACACTCGCCCCAGGGTAAAAACATCGATGAAACAGGCGCTTAGCAAGCAAGCTTCGGAGCGGGGTGATGTGGTGCGAAAAACCGTCACATGGACAGCCGCTTAAGGCCGATTAATGACTGACGACATCAATCGCCACCGATGGCAGGTGCCGGCATGGTCCGGTGGCAACAGGCTTTTGCCAGCGGTTCTTCGGGAGACCCGGGCGGCAGATTCGCGCACCCGCGGCGCAATCCGCTCACGGCAGGCACGAACGCGGTTTGACGCGGAATAATTTCCAGGGTCGGAAGGACCGGTCACTTCCGGCGACCCTCCTTCGGCTTCCTCCCGGGGCGGGAGAAAGGACGGGGTGCGGCGCCGCTTGCGCGGCGCCGCGATTCGTCATGGGAGTCGGCCTGTAAGCCGGGTTCTGTCTGGGACAGTCATTCGTCTGGGACGGATGTCGCCATCCGCCTCTAGCGACCTACCCGGGAGCCGTACGGGCCGCACGATGCTCCCCTATTCGGTCTTGCTCCGGGTGGGGTTTACCCTGCCACGAACCGTTGCCGGCCGCGCGGTGCGCTCTTACCGCACCTTTTCACCCTTGCCTGATCCCGCTTGCGCGGGCCATCGGCGGTGTATTTTCTGTGGCACTTTCCGTAGGCTCGCGCCCCCCAGGCGTTACCTGGCACCCTGCCCTGCGGAGCCCGGACTTTCCTCCGCCGCCATTGCTGGCGGCCGCGACTGTCCGGCCGACTCCGCCACTATGGTAGCCGATCCTGCCGTCAGTCGGTGGCATCACGCAGCGTCAGCGCGAGTTCGTAGAGTTGATTGCGCGGCATCCCGGTCAGACGGGCCGTGCTGCGGGCCGCCCGGGCCACCGGCATCGACCGCAGCAGTTCGCGCAGGATGCGTTCCGGTGTCAGCCCCGCGGTCTCATTCGGCGGCGGTGCCTCGGACCCGCCGATCACCAGCACGAACTCGCCGCGCCGGCGCTGATCGTCTGCCTGCAGCCAGTCCACCAGTTCACCCGCCGGCAGGGTCACGGTCTGCTCATGCAGCTTGGTCAGTTCCCGGGCGAGCGTTACCGGCCTCTCGGCACCCAGTTCGGTGACGATATCGGCCACCGTGGCGGCCACCCGATGACTGGATTCGTAGCAGACCAGCGTGCGCGGCTCGCCAGCCAGTTCTCGGAGCCGGCGGCGCCGGGCGGTGGCCCGGGACGGCAGAAAGCCCTCGAACACGAAGCGGTCGGTGGGCAGGCCACTGACCGAAAGCGCAGCGATGGCCGCGCAGGGCCCCGGCAGGGTTTCCACCCGGTGGCCGGCATCGCGCACCGCCCGCACCAGCACGAAGCCGGGATCGCTGATCAGCGGCGTGCCCGCATCGCAGATCAGGGCGATACGCGCTCCCGCATCCAGGCGCTCCAATATCTGCGCCACCCGTTGTGACTCGTTGTGCTCGTGCAGGGAGAGCATGCGAACGTCGGCCGAGATCGAATCCAGCAGGCGGCGGCTGTGACGGGTATCCTCCGCCGCCACCAGGTCCGCGGTGCGCAGCACGTCGGCGGCCCGCGTCGACAGGTCCCCGAGGTTACCGATGGGGGTGGCGACGATGTAGAGACAGGCGGTCTGGGTCACGGGGCGGGCAGCCGGTGGCATGGATTCTTGCGGAAAACGCTACTATGGTAGCGCCCGGCATCGACCACTGCCCGATTGCGGGCTGCCCTGGCATCGATGTGACCCGCCGCCATCGCAGGAACAGGCCCCAGATGATTGCAATCCCGACTCCCCTCACGCGCTGGCTGCCGCTGGTAACGGCTGCATTCATCCTGGCCGGCTGCGCCGCCCTGCCGACTGGTGGTGATCGCGGCGGCCCGGTGGATCGCGCCGCCGCAGCCGCTTCCCGGGGCGAGCCGTCGCAGGCCTCGGTGCTTTACGAGCAGGCTGCACAGGCATCTAGCGAGCCACGGCGGAGCCCGCTTTACCTGCGGGCGGCCGAAGCGGCCGTGGCGGCAGGTGACGGCGAACGGGCGCAGCAGTTGCTGGATCAGGTTGACGCCAACAGCCTCGGCGCGGAGGACGAAGCCCGCCTGGTAACGGCAGAGCTGCGCGCCGAGGTGGCCGGTCTGCCCCCGGCACAGGCGCTGGAACACATCACCCCACCCTCCGCCGGGGCGTCGCCGCTGGTGGCCGCGCGCACCTGGTCGCTGCGGGCCGAGCTGCTGTTCGAAGCGGGACGAATCGTCGACGGCGTCCATGCCCTGGTTCAGCGCAGCGTCTGGCTGCTGGAACCACGTGCCGTTCGCAACAACGACGAGCGCATCTGGGATCGACTGCGGGCAGCGCAATCGCCGGAACAGGATCGTTCCGCCCTGGCCGGGGCCGACGCCATCACTCGCGGCTGGGTGGAACTAGCCGGCATCGCCGGTCAGGTCACGCCCGACCGGGAGGCCCTGACCCGCGACCTGCAGGCCTGGGAGCAGCGTCATCCCGGGCATCCGGCCACCCGCCACATCCTGCCCGAGCGCCTGGGCTACCAGCCGATGTCGCCGGACATGCCCGGCGACGGCGGCCGCGGCGCACGGGTGGTGGGCCTGGCACTGCCGCTGTCCGGCCAGTTCGAGGGCGCTGCGGGCGCGGTCCGGGACGGCTTTCTCGCGGGTTACTACGAGGAATCCACCCCGCGGGCGGACGTACGTGTCTACGACACTAACCGGCAGCGCGACATGGCCGCGGTGATCGATCAGGCCCGCTCGGACGGCGTGGGGATTCTGGTCGGCCCACTGGGCAAGGAACAGGTAACCGACCTGGCCGAGATGCCCCGCCTGCCCATGCCGGTGCTGGCACTGAATTACCGGGATGGCGCCGATCAGTTCCCCGGCTTCTATCAGTTTGGCCTCGCGCCCGAGGATGAAGCCCGGGCAGTCGCTGATCGCGCCGCGGCCGAGGGTTGGCGCCGCGCCATCGCGCTGGTGCCGGACGGCGACTGGGGCCAGCGGGTGCTGGGCGCATTCGAGGAGGCACTCTATTACGCTGGCGGGAATCTGGTCGATTACGCCACCTATGACACCTCGCAGAACGACCACGCCGAGCCGATCAAACGGGTACTCAAATACACCGGCGTGCGCGAAGGCCAGGCCCGTGAAGTGGCCACCGGCCCCGACGGTGAGCCGATTGAACGGGGCCGGCGCCAGGACGTGGACTTCGTGTTCCTGGCCGCCCAGCCCAGCCATGCCCGGCTGATCCGCACCCAGTTGCGCTTTTATCGCGCCTCGCGACTACCCGTGCTGGCCACGTCGCACGCCTTTACCGGTCAGGTCGATCCAGACCGTGACATCGATCTGAACGGCCTGATGTTCGCCGACATGCCCTGGGTGCTGTCGCGCAGGGATGTGCCTCGGTTGGCGCAGATCGCCGAACGCTGGCCGGACGATGCCGACCGCTATCCGCGGCTGTTCGCCATGGGGCTGGACGCCTGGCGCCTGGCGGCCCGTATCCGGGCCGGCGAGATGCGCGCGGGCGATCTGTTCGAGGGGGCAACCGGCGAGCTGTATCTGGAACCCGACGGGCAGATTCGCCGCCGCCTAGACTGGGGCAAATTCAGTCGTGGCAAACCCAAGCCGATCGAACCCGCACGGCCGAACGACGGTTTCATCCCGGTGAACGCCGGGCAGAACGGCACCTGATCCGGCGATGCCGGCGACCACCCGGCAAGCCCGCGGCGCGGCCGCTGAGTCGGCGGTGCTGGACCGCGCCCGGCGGCGGGGCTTGCGCTGTCTGACCCGCAACTTCCGTCGCCCCGGTGGGGAACTCGACCTCGTGCTGGACGACGGCGAAACCGTGATCGTGGTGGAAGTACGCCAGCGCAGCCGGTCGGATTACGGGCGGGCGGTGGAAACAGTCACCGCCCGCAAGCAGCAGCGTATCGTCCATGCGGCCCGCTGCCTGCTGCAGGCTCGCCCAGCGCTGGCGGATCGGCCGCTGCGCTTCGACGTGGTGGGCGTGGGCCCCGACGGCAGCCTCGAGTGGATCGAGGACGCCTTTCAACTGAACTGACGAGCGCAACTGGATTGACGATCATGAGCACGAACGACCGGATCACCCGATTCTTCGAGGACAGCATCGCCGCCAAGCGCGATACGCTGGCGCGGACCCTGCCGCAGATCAGCGCCGCCGGCACCATGTTGGCTCATCAGCTGGCCGCCGGGCACAAAATCCTGTCATGCGGTAACGGCGGGTCGTCGGGCGACGCCCAGCATTTCTCCTCCGAACTGATCAACCGCTTCGAGCGGGAACGGCGGGCCCTGCCAGCGGTGGCGCTGACCACGGAAAGCTCGACGCTGACCGCAATTGCCAACGATTACAGCTACGAGCGGGTATTCTCCCGGCAGGTCGAGGCTCTGGGCCAGCCCGGAGACGTGCTGCTGGCCATCAGCACCAGCGGCAATTCCCCCAACGTCGTGGCCGCCATCGACAGCGCCCATGCGCAGTCGATGCGGGTTCTCGCCCTGACCGGACGGGACGGCGGCGCGATGGCGGCCCGCCTGGGGGACCAGGACATGGAACTGCGCGCTGTGTCCGACGTAACCGCCCGCATCCAGGAAGTGCACCTGCTGTTCATCCACTGCCTGTGCGACGCCATCGACGAGGCGCTATTCGGAACGTCCTGAGCCCTGCGGCTACTTGACCACCTTGAGATGACTGCCGCGAGGTTTCCCGCCAGTGTCACCATCATCGTCACCGCCATTCTCGGGTGGCGGCGGTTCGGGCGGATCCTCAGCCTCGCCGAATAGCATGCCCTCCCCGTTCTCGCGGGCATAGAGCGCGAGTACTGCCCCGGGCGGCACATTCACCTGGAATGGCCGGCCGGAAAAGCGGGCTGAAAAGTGAATCCAGTCGTTGCCCACCTCGAGGTTACGCACCGCGGTGGGGCTGACATTGATGGTGATCCGGCTGTCCTCGGTGACGAACTCGCCCGGCACCTCGACCCCCGGGGCGTCGGCCGCCACCAGCAGGTGCGGGGTCAGGCCGTTGTCCAGCACCCAGTCGTAGATAGCCCGGATCAGATACGGACGGCGGGAGGTCACATCTGCCATCGTAACGCGTGTCGGCGGACGGCCGTCATCCCGACCGCATGGCGGCTTCCTGCTCGGTCAGGCTGGCCCGGAAGGCGGCCCGTCCGAACAGGCGGCGGGCGTAGTCGCCGAGCCGCTTGCCCTGCTTGGGCGGCAGTTCCACACCGTAATGGTCCAGCCGCCAGAGAATCGGCGCGAAGGTGCAGTCCACCAGCGAGAATTCCTCGCCCATGAAGGGACGGGCTGAGAAATCGGCCGCCAGGGTGGTGAGAATCTCGCGCAGTCGGGTACGGGCCTTGCGGACCTGCGCCGGGGTCCCATGCAGGTCGTCGATCAGGCCGTAAATATCCTGCTCCATGCGAAACATGGCCAGACGATAGCGGGCACGCATCACCGGATCCACCGGCATCAGCGGGGGATGGGGAAAGCGCTCGTCGAGGTATTCCATGATGATGCGCGGGTCGTACATCACCAGATCCCGGTCCACCAGGGTGGGCACGGTGTTGTAGGGATTCAGATCGATCAGGTCCTCGCTGGTCTCGCCCGGCCGGATCTCGACCGTGTCGAGACTGTCGATGCCCTTCTCCGCGATCACCATGCGGATGCGATGACTGTGCGGACAATCAGTGCCCGCAAACAGCGTCATCAGCGATCGACGGCTGGCCGCGCTCACCATGAGGCGACCGCCTCAATTTGCATTGACCATGCCTGGCGTCGCTGGATCAATGCACGTCACGCCAGAATTCACGCTTGAGCAACCATGCCAGAAGCGTAAAAACCGCCAGAAACAGGATGACCTTCACGCCCATGCCATAGCGCACCATCTTGGCCGGCTCGCCGGCATACACCAGGAAATTGGTGATGTCGGCAACCGCCTGCTCGTACTGGTCCTCGCTCATGCTGCCAGCCTGAACCAGTTCGAACTCCGGGGCGCCGCCGTGACCACCGTCCCCATCGTCATGTGCCGACTCGGCCTGATAGCCCTGCAGGGGGGCCAGCACGTGCGGCATTGCCGTGTTGGAGAACACCACGTTGTTGACGCCGGTCGGCCGGCTGTCATCGAGGTAGTAAGTGCGCAGGAAGCTGTACAACCAGTCCGCGCCACGGGACCGTGCCACCAGGGTCAGATCCGGCGGGGCCTTGCCGAACCACTTGGACGATTCGTCGGGCAGTCCCGTATGAATGCGTTCGTGGTTGGGCACGTTCGAAAAGATCAGGTTTTCCTGCACCATCTCCTCCGGGATTCCGAGGTCATCGGTCATCCGCTGATAGCGCAGGTACTGCAGCGAGTGACAGCCCGAACAATAGTTCATGAACAGGCTGGCCCCACGCTGCAGCGAGGCCTCGTTGCCCAGATCCGGGCTGAAATCGTAGGGAACCGCATAGCCCCCGGCCGCCCACACGCCCGGCGCCACCAGCGCTGCTGACAATATGAGTACCGCCCGCCGCATCATTTGGTCACCCTTTCCGGAACCGGCTTGGTCTTGTCGAACCTGCTGTAGATCGGCATCAGCAGGAAGAATGCGAAATAGATGATGGTGCCGATCAGCGCCGCCGGCCCACGCCAGTCGCCCGGCGGCTGGGTGCCCAAGTAACCGAGCAGCAGGAACGACGCCACGAACACCGCGAGGATGGCCTTGTACAGCCAGCCCTTGTAGCGAATCGACCGCACCGGGCTGCGATCCAGCCAGGGCAGGAAGAACAGGATGCCCACTGCGCCGAACATCAGGATCACGCCCCACAGCTTGGCGGGCACCCAGAGCATGTCGAAGGTGATCGCCCGCAGGATCGAGTAGAACGGCGTGAAGTACCACACCGGGGCAATATGATCCGGCGTGGCCAGCGGATCCGCTGGCGTGAAGTTGGGCGGTTCAAGGAACAGGCCGCCGAACGTGGGAACAAAGAAAATCACACCCGCGAACAGGATCAGGAACACCCCGACCCCGAACAGATCCTTGACCGTGTAGTACGGATGGAAGGGGATGCCGTCCTTCGGAATGCCGTTGGCATCCTTGTTCTTCTTGATATCCACGCCATCGGGATTGTTCGAACCCACGTGGTGCAGCGCCATGATGTGCGCCACGACGAGGCCCAGCAGCACGATCGGCAACGCCACCACATGCAGGGCGAAGAAGCGGTTGAGGGTGGCATCCCCCAGCACGAAGTCGCCCTTGACCCAGGTAACCAGCGTATCGCCGATCACCGGAATCGCCCCGAACAGGGAGATGATCACCTGCGCGCCCCAGTAGGACATGTTGCCCCAGGGCAGCACGTAGCCCATGAAGGCTTCGGCCATCAGCACCAGGAAGATCAGGCAGCCGAAGATCCAGATCAGTTCGCGCGGCTTCTGGTAAGACCCGTACAGCAGCGCCCGCATCATGTGCAGGTACACCACGATGAAGAAGAACGAGGCGCCGGTGGAGTGCATGTAGCGGATCAGCCAGCCCCACTCGACGTCGCGCATGATGTACTCCACCGACGCGAAGGCTTCCGCCGCCGACGGGGTATAGAACATCGTCAGCCAGATGCCGGTGAGCAACTGATTGACCAGTACCAGCATCGCCAGCGAGCCGAAGTAGTACCAGAAGTTGAAGTTCTTGGGCGCGTAGTACTCGGAGATGTGTTCGCGCCAGAGCTGCGACGCCGGGAAGCGCTCGTCAATCCAGGTCATCAGACTCATCAGGCCGCCTCCGTGTCGCTTTCCGGGTCTTCACCAACCACGATGACGTTGTCGTCGGCGTAGCGATGCGGCGGCACCGTCATGTTCAGCGGTGCCGGCACGCCTTTATACACGCGCCCGGCGATGTCGTAGGCCGAGCCGTGGCAAGCGCAAAAGAAACCCGGATAGTCGAGCTGACCCTGGGCGTTATCCGGCCGGTAGTCCGGCAGACAGCCCAGATGCGTGCAAAGCCCGACCATCACCAGATACTCCGGCTTAATCGAGCGCTCGGCGTTCTGGCAATAGGAAGGCTGCTGGGGCTTTTCGCTGTCGGGGTCGCGCAGTTCGCCCGACACCGGCTCCAGCGATGCCAGCATCTCGTCGGTGCGCCTGACGATCCAGACCGGCTTGCCGCGCCACACCACGGTCAGCCGCGCACCCGGTTCGAGCTCGCCGACGTTGACTTCCACCGGCGCTCCCGCCGCCCGTGCTCTCGCACTGGGCTGCCAGGAACTGATAAACGGAACGGCCACGAATGCCGCGCCCACACCACCAACGGCCGAGGTGGCAGTGGTCAAGAATCGGCGCTTGCCGACATCGACCCCCTCGTTACTCATGAGACCTGTCCTCTGACGATACGCTCAAGGGATGCGGCTGCTAGGCGGAATACCGCGCGCCGATGACGGCACGAAACGGTCGGGATCGCCCACTGCTGCGGTGGCTCAGTATAGCACAGCGGTCAGCCGCGATCGGTGGCAGCGACCACTTCCAGCGCCCGGATCAGGGCGTCGTTTTCGGCCGGCTTCCCCACCGTTGCCCGCAGACAATCGGCCACCTGCGGATGGCTGCCGTGAAGATTCTTGATCAGCACGCCCTGCTCGCGCAGCGCCGCGTGCCAGGCCGGCGCCCGCCCCGGCGGCACCCGCATCAGCAGAAAGTTGGCCTGACTGGGAAATACCTCGACGCCCGGCACCACCGCCAGCGCCGACGCCAGACGCGGCCGCTCCGAGCGGATTGCCTCGGCCTGCGCCTGGAAAGCGGGATAGTGCGCCAGCGCCAGGGCGGCGGCGGCCTGGCTCAGGGTGTTCACGTTGTAGGGCAGACGCAGGGGTTCCAGCGCCTCGACCCAGGCCGGGGCACCGGCCAGCAGCCCCAGCCGCAGCCCGGCCAGCCCGAGCTTGGACACCGTGCGCATGATCAGCAGCTGCGGGTAGTCGTCCAGCCAGTCCAGACAATGGTCGTCGGCGAACGGGAAATAGGCCTCGTCGATCACCATCGCGCCGGGCGCGGCCGCCACCACCCGCCGCAGGGCCACGGCATCGAAGGCGTTGCCGGTGGGGTTGTTGGGCTGGGCCACGATCACCAGTGCCGGCTGCTCCCGCTCGATCGCCGCGACCATGGCATCGGCATCGAGCTCGAAACCATCCGTCAGCGGCACCGGCACGCAGCGCAGCCCCACGGTGCGAGCGATCAGACCGAACATCGCGAAACCGGGCGCCGGCGTTACCAGACAGGCCCCGGGCGACGCCACCGCCAGCATCAGTATCTGCAGGATTTCGTCCGAGCCGTTGCCCAGCATCAGCGACGCCGAAGCCGGAATACCCATGGCCCGCCGCAGCGCCTGCTTGACCTCGCGCGCCGAGGCATCCGGATAGCGGTTGACCGGCAGGCCGCCGAGCGTCTCGCCCCAACGGTCCGTCAGCTCGGCCGGCAGGCCGAAGGGGTTCTCCATGGCGTCGAGCTTGATCAGCCCGTCCGCCTCGGCAATCTGATAGGCCTGCAGCCCGTGCAGCTCCGGGCGCAACCAGTCCTCGGGGCGGCTCATTGCGAGTCGCTAACGGGTGATCGGTAACGCGCGACCGGCAGGCAGCCGGCGTTGAGTACGCGGGCCTCAGGCATCACCGGTTCTGCCTCGCGCCTCGGCCGACTGGGCGTGGGCCTCCAGCCCCTCGCCGCGCGCCAGGATAGCAGCCACCGGGGCCAGCCGTGCCGCGCCGGCCGGCGAAGCCTGGATCACGGACAGCCGCTTCTGGAAGTCGTAAACCCCCAGTGGCGAGGAGAATCGGGCCGTACGACCCGTGGGCAGCACATGGTTGGGCCCAGCGCAGTAGTCGCCGAATGCTTCCGGCGAGTGGTGACCCATGAACACCGCACCAGCATGGCGGATATCGTCGATGATCACGTCCGGACGATCCAGCGCCAGTTCCAGATGCTCGGGCGCGATGCGATTGCTCAGGTCGACGGCCTCGTCGAGGTTGCGGGTGTGGATCAGCGCGCCATGCGCCGCCAGCGCCGCGCGGATGATCGCCGCCCGCGGCTGGTCGTCCAGCCGCCGCCCCACCGCGGCGGCCACCGCATCCAGGTAATCGGCATCCGGGCTGATCACGATCGCCCGGGCCTCCTCGTCATGCTCGGCCTGGGCGAATAGATCCAGCGCCGCCCATTCGGGATTGCCGCTGCCATCGGCGAGAATCAGCACCTCCGAGGGGCCGGCAATCATGTCGATGCCCACCTGCCCGAACACTTCCCGCTTGGCTGCGGCCACATAGGCATTGCCGGGGCCGACTATCTTGTCCACCGCCGGCACCGTCTCGGTACCGTAGGCCAGCGCCGCCACCGCCTGGGCACCACCGATGGTGAACATGCGATCCACCCCGGCCAGCGCCGCCGCGGCCAGCACCAGCGGATTAGTCTCACCCGCCCGCTGGGGCGACACCAGAATGATCTCGTCCACCCCCGCCACCTGGGCCGGAATCGCGTTCATCAGTACGGTCGAGGGATAGGCCGCCTTGCCGCCGGGGGCGTAGACGCCCACCCGTTCCAGCGGCCGCACCAGCTGGCCCAGGGTATTGCCGTCGTCGTCCTCGAACTGCCAGGCATCAATGCGCTGGCACTCGGCGTAGTCGCGCAGGCGATCGGCGGCGTGGCGCAGGGCGTCGCGCTCCCGCCCGGGGATGTCCAGTAGGGCCTGCGCCAGTTGCTCGCGGCCGATTTCCAGCCCCGCCACCGACTCGGCCTGCACGCCATCGAGCTCGCGGCTGTAGGCCAGCAGCGCGGCATCGCCCCGGGTGCGCACCGCCTGGATGATCTCGCTCACCCGCTCGGCGACCTTGGTCTCGCGTTCGTCCTCGCGCCGGATGAACGCGGCGAAGTCGGCGTCAAAACCGGGCTGCGAACTAGCCAGTCGCCGCATGACCACCTCCGGTGGCTGTCGCGAACGTGTCCAGAAGGCGCCGGATCGCCGCATGCTTCATCTTCATGGATGCCTTGTTCACTACCAGCCGGGAACTGATGGTGTCGATCTCGGTGAAGGCCTCGAGCCCGTTGGCGCGCAGGGTATTGCCGGTATCGACCAGGTCCACGATGACATCGGCCAGGCCCACGATCGGCGCCAACTCCATCGAGCCGTAAAGCTTGATGATCTCCACCTGTCGCCCCACCCGCGCGAAGTGCGCCCGGGCGGTCTCCACGTACTTGGTCGCCACCCGTAGCGGGCGCGAGGCCGGCCCGTCCAGCGCCCCGGGCAGACCGGCCACCATCATCCGGCAGCGGGCGATGCCCAGATCAAGAGGCTCGTAGAGGTCACGGCCGCCGTGCTCCACCAGCACATCCTTGCCGGCCACGCCCACGTCCGCGGCGCCGTAGGCGACGAAGGTGGGCACGTCCGAGGCCCGGATCACCAGCAGCCGCAGCCCGGGATCGTTGGTGGCAAACACCAGCTTGCGGCTGGACAGCGGATCCTCTTCGGGCGTCAAGCCGGCAGCCGAAAGCATCGGCAGCGTGTCCTCGAGAATGCGCCCCTTGGACAGCGCCAGGGTCAGGCCACTCACGAGACCGCCTCCATCGGCGCACGGTCCGGCAGCCGCTGAATGCGAGCGCCCAGCTGGGCCAGCTTCTCCTCGATGCATTCGTAACCGCGGTCGATGTGGTAGATGCGCCGGACCTCGGTGGCCCCATCCGCCACCAGTCCGGCCAGCACCAGCGAGGCCGAAGCCCGCAGGTCGGTGGCCATCACCGGGGCGCCGGTCAGCTCCGCCTGGCCGCGCACGATCACGGTGTTGCCTTCCTGGCGGATGTCCGCGCCCATGCGCTGGAGTTCCGACACGTGCATGAAACGGTTCTCGAACACGGTTTCGGTAATCGTGCCCACGCCCTCGGCCACCGCATTGAGGGTGCAGAACTGGGCCTGCATATCGGTCGGGAAGCCCGGATACGGCGATGTCCGCAGGTTCACCGACCGGGGGCGCCGGCCTTCCATGTCCACCGCCACCCAGTCAGGCCCCGTAGTAATACGGCCGCCGGCCTCTTCCAGTTTGAGGGTGACTGCCTCGACCAGGGCCGGATCGGTGTTGTTGACCCGCACCCGGCCGCGGGTGGCAGCGCCGGCCACCAGGAAGGTGCCGGTCTCGATGCGGTCCGGCAGTACCCGGTAGCGGGCGCCGTGCAGCGCGCGCACCCCCTCGATGGTGATCACCGACGAGCCGGCCCCGGACACGCGCGCGCCCATGGCGTTGAGGCAGTCGGCCAGATCCACCACCTCCGGCTCGCGGGCAGCGTTTTCCAGCACGGTGGTGCCCTCGGCGAGCGTGGCCGCCATCATCAGATTCTCGGTGCCGGTCACGGTCACCGTGTCCATGGCGATGCGGGCACCCCTGAGCCGGCCGGCCCGGGCGCGGATATACCCAGCTTCCACGGTGATTTCCGCCCCCATCGCGGTAAGCCCGCGCAGGTGGATGTCCACGGGTCGTGCGCCAATTGCGCAGCCACCCGGCAGGGACACTTCCGCTTCGCCGTGGCGGGCCAGCAGCGGACCGAGCACCAGGATCGAGGCGCGCATGGTCTTGACCAGTTCGTAGGGCGCCACCTTCGAAGTAATGGTGGACGCATCGGCCTCCACTACCATGTGATCGCCGATGGTCACGCTCACGCCCATCTGCGCCAGCAGCATGTTGGTGGTGGTCACATCCTCCAGATGCGGGACGTTTTCCACGATCAGCGGCTCGTCGATCAGCAGTGCCGCCGACATGATGGGCAGCGTGGCGTTCTTGGCCCCGGAGGCGCGAACCTCGCCCTCGAGCGGCCGCCCGCCCGCTATGCGCAGCAGATCCATCAGCTAAAAGCCCTCTGACTCATTCCCCGCGGCACGCGGAACGACAGTCACTGGCCGCCGGCCTGGTCCGGGGTGAGCGTACGCAGCGACAGGGCATGAATCTCGTCGCCCATGCGCTCGCCGAGGGTGGCATAGACCATCCGGTGCTGCGCCAGCTTGCCCTGACCGGCAAAGCTCGGGGATACCACCCGGGCAGCGAAGTGGGTGCCGTCGTCGCCGACCACCTCCACCGTAGCGTCGGGTAGACCGGCTTCGATCAGCGACTTGATTTGCTCGGGTGTCACCATGCGCGAAAGGCCTGATTCCGGGGCTGTACCGTCGACGTTTGCGGGCCGCGGAGTTTATCACGCCCGCCAAGGGACTCTCTGACCCATTCCCCGCGGCCTGCGTCTGTGTCCCAAGTCAGCTGCGGATACGGGTCCCGCGGGCGAGCATCGTGATGGCCAGTGCCGATACCGCCACGAAGAACACCGACACCACCGCCAGCGTCTGCCAGGGGCCCACGTCGCCGACGCCGAAGAAACCGTAGCGGAAGCCGTCGATCATGTAGAAGAACGGATTGTAGTGGGAGGCCGCCCGCCAGAAATCCGGCAGCGAGTGAATCGAGTAGAACACGCCGGACAGGAACGACAGCGGCATGATGAAGAAATTCTGGAACGCCGCCAAATGCTCGAACTTGTCGGCCAGAATGCCGGCGATCAAACCCAGCACCGCCAGCGTGCCACCGGCCAGGAACAGCATCGCCAGCACCATCAGAGGATGGGTCAGGGGCGTACGCACGAAGAACTGGGCCATCAGGAATAGCCCGCCCGCCACCAGCGCCGCCCGCACCAGCGCGGCGCCGATATAGGCCACGTAAAGCTCGAATGCCGACAGCGGTGTCATCAGCACGAACACCAGATTGCCCATCACCTTGGACTGGGTGATCGACGAAGAGGTATTGGCAAAAGCATTCTGGATGATGCTCATCATGATCAGGCCGGGAATCAGGAACGCGGTGTAGGCCACGCCGTCATAGACCTGCACCCGATCCTCGAGCACCTGACGGAACACCAGCAGATAGAGCATCGCGGTGATCACGGGCGCCGCCACGGTCTGCCCGATCACGCTCTGGAAGCGGCGGATCTCCTTCTTGAAGAGGGTGTAGCAGCCGTACCAGTTCATGCCGGAGCCTCCTCGTCGGCCGTAAGCTCGACGAAGATGTCCTCCAGCGAGGGCTCCCGGGTGCGCACGTCCTGCACCCGGAAGCCGGCGGCACGGATCGATTCGATCACGTCGGAGATATTGTGGCGCCCCTGCTCCAGCCGCAGCTCGATCTCCTTGCCGTTGATGTTCTCGGCCAGGGCCCGGACGTCATCGGGTAGCCGGCCGCGGCCTTCCAGGCGCAGCTTGAGAAAGCGGAACGGATGCCGGTCCAGCAGCGCCCGCTTTTCCTCTAGCACCCGCAATTCACCGTGATTCAGGATGGCAATGCGGTCGCACAGTTCCTCGGCTTCCTCGAGGTAGTGCGTGGTCAGCACAATGGTATGACCCTCCTCGTAAAGCCGGCGGGTGAACCGCCACAGGGTGCGCCGCAGCTCCACGTCCACCCCGGCGGTGGGTTCGTCGAGGATCACCACGTCGGGCTTGTGCACCAGCGCCTGGGCGATCAGCACCCGGCGCTTCATGCCGCCGGACAGCTGGCGCATGCTGGCATCGCGCTTGTCGTCCAGCTCCAGCGCCTCGAGCAGTTCGTCGATCCACGGCCAGTAGTCCCGCCCGCAGCCGTAGTAGCCAGCCTGAAGACGCAACAAATCCTCCACCGGGAAGAACGGATCGTAGACCAGTTCCTGGGGTACTACACCGAGGCTGCGGCGCGCCGCACGGTAATCGGTGACCACATCATGGCCGAGTACCGCGATGTTGCCGCTGGTGGCCCGGCAGAGCCCGGCAATGATGCTGATCAGGGTGGACTTGCCAGCGCCGTTCGGCCCCAGCAGGCCGAAGAATTCACCGCGCTGGATATCGAACGACACGCCCTTGAGGGCCTCGAAATCGCCGAATCGCTTGTGGATGTCACGAATGGAAACGGCCGGTTGGGTCATGCGGTTCGCGGTGTTCGGGCGGGCGCGACAGTATACGCCCCGGGGTCAAGCGGCCGCAGCCGGACTGAGTGCCGGCAACCCTGCGTTATCATGCGCGTTTTCGCGCCGAGCGCTAAGGAACCTTCCCGAATGATGCTGGCCGATTTCCTGGCCGTTGCCGGCGGCCTGGCCGTTCTCGCCCTGTCCGCCGATCGCTTCATCAATGCGGCCGCGACCACCGCGCGGCTGCTGGGCGTTCCCCCGCTTCTGGTCGGCCTGACGGTGGTCGGTTTCGGCACCTCGGCACCGGAGATGGTGGTGTCGGTGATTGCCTCGCTCCAGGGGCGCGAAGGTATCGCCATCGGCAACGTGATCGGCTCCAACGTGGCCAACATGACACTGGTCCTGGGCAGCGCCGCGGTGATCACGCCGCTGGTGGTACAGCCGATCCTGGTGCGGCGCGAAATGCCGCTGGTGATCGGCATCAGCGTGCTCACGGTGGGGCTGGCGCTGGACAACCAGCTATCGGTCTTCGACGGCATCATCCTGCTGATCGGGCTGGCGGGCTTTCTCGGCTTTCTGGTGATGCTGGGCCGGCGCGGCGAATCGGACCCCCTCGCCCCGGACCTGGAAACCGACCCGGTGGAGCGCATGTCCCCGCGCAGTGCCGTGTTGTGGCTGCTGCTGGGGCTGGCACTGTTGCCGGCCAGCTCCCAGGCGCTGGTGTGGGGCGCGGGCAACATCGCCGCCGCCATCGGGGTGAGCGAGTTGGTGATCGGACTGACCGTCGTGGCCGTGGGCACGTCACTGCCGGAACTGGCTACCGCTATTTCGGCCGTGCGGCAGAAACAGCCCGACCTGGTGATCGGCAACGTGCTGGGCTCCAACCTGTTCAACATTCTCGCGGTCCTGCCCTTCCCCGCGCTGCTGGCGCCCGGATTCATTCCGGCCGGCGCGCTGGTGCGGGACATGCCGGCCATGCTGGCCGCCATCCTGGCGGTGTACCTGCTATCCCGCTTCGGCGCCCACCGCATCGGCCGCGGCGGCGGGCTGCTGTTGCTGTCCGGTTTCATCGGCTACGGCACACTGCTTTTCATGCAGCGTTTCCCATGAAGGCGGCGCCGCTGGATAATGCGCCCATGATGGACAGCGACCAGCTCATAGCCATGGGGCGGCGGGTGATCGACATCGAAGCCGATGCCGTCACCGCACTGCGCGAACGCATCGACGAACGCTTCGCCGCCGCCTGCCGGCTGTTCTACGACTGCCGCGGCCGCGTGATCGTTACCGGCATGGGCAAGTCCGGCCACGTCGGCGGCAAGATCGCCGCCACCCTGGCCTCCACCGGCACGCCCGCCTTCTTCGTGCATCCCGGCGAGGCCAGCCACGGCGACCTGGGCATGGTCACCGGCACCGATGTGGTGCTGGCCCTGTCAAATTCCGGGGAAACCGCCGAGATTCTTACCATCCTGCCGCTGATCAAGCGCCTGGGCGTGCCGCTGGTGGCGATGACCGGCAAGCCCGGTTCCACGCTGGCCGTGCGGGCGGACGTGCATATCGACGTGGCCGTGGCGCTGGAGGCCTGCCCGCTGGATCTGGCGCCGACTTCGTCCACCACCGCGGCCCTGACCATGGGTGATGCACTGGCAATCGCTCTGCTCGAGGCGCGCGAATTCACTGCGGAGGACTTTGCCCGCTCGCATCCCGGCGGCTCACTGGGCAAGCGGCTGCTGGTGCGGCTCGCGGATGTCATGCACCAGGGAGACGACGTGCCGGCGGTAACCGATACCACGACGTTGCGCGAGGCCCTGCTGGAGATGACCCGCAAGCGCCTGGGGATGACCGCGGTGACCGATGCCGAGGGCCGCCTGACCGGCCTGTTCACCGACGGCGATCTGCGCCGGGCGCTGGATGCCGATGTCGACGTACGCACCACGCCAATCCACGCGGTGATGACGCCGGACCCGCGCACCGCTCCGGCCGAGATGCTGGCCGCCGAGGCCCTGCGGATGATGGAAATCGAACAAATCAACGGCCTGCTGGTCGTGGATGACGAGCAGCGCCCGATCGGGGCGCTGAACATGCGCGATCTGCTGCTGGCGAGGGTGTTATGAGCGATTGGCAGACCCGGGCGGCCGCGGTGGAACTGGCCGTATTCGACGTGGACGGCGTACTCACCGACGGCCGGCTATGGCTGGGTCCCGACGGCATGGAGTTGAAGACCATGCACGTTCGCGACGGGCTGGGCCTGAAACGTCTGCAGGCGGCCGGTATCACCCCCGCGGTGATCAGCGGCCGGCCCTCGCGAGCCGTGGAGGACCGGCTGCTGGAACTGGGCCTGCAGTACATCACCCTCGATTGCGACGACAAGCTGGCCGCGTTCGAAGACCTGCTCGAAGAACGGGGCATCGACGCCGCCCGGGCCGCGGTCATGGGCGACGACCTGCCCGATCTGCCGCTGATGGAACGAGCCGGCGTGGCGCTGGCGGTGGCCGACGCGGTGCCCGAGGTGCGCGCTGGCGCCGACTGGATCAGCTGCGCGGCCGGCGGCCACGGGGCCGTCCGCGAAGCCTGCGACCTGCTGGTCGCGGCCCGCGAGGGCTAATCGGTGCGACCGCTGGTGCTGATGGCGGCGCTGGCCGCCGCGGTGGTGATCCTACTGCTGACCCGCGGTGGTTCGCAGGCCCCCGATGATACACCGGTGGCCACCACCCCCGAGGGCAGCAACTACTACCTGCTCGACGCCCAGGTCCGGCAGTTCAACGCCGCCGGCGAGCCAGCCTACCGAATCCGGGCGGCCTCGTCGCTGCATTTCCCGGACGAATCCGCCCGGCTCACCGACATCCGGGTCGATTATCCCCGCGACGTCGACCGCGCCTGGACCCTGGCCGCCGATGAGGGCCGCATTCCGGCGGGCAGCCGCGACGTGCGCCTGAGCGGCGACGTCACCGCGGATTACAACGGCGCGGGCCGCCGCGACTGGACCATCACCACGCCGTGGCTGTGGATTCGCGCCGAGCAGGAACAGGCCGAAACGGATGCCGCCATCGTGGGTAACGCGCCCGGCCAGCGGGTCAGTGCGCGAGGCATGCGCTTGCGCTTCGGCGAGGAAAGTCTGACATTGCGAAACGATGTGGAAGTTCGTTATCAACCCTGAACTCCGGCGCGCGACCCGCTGGCTGGCGCCCCTGCTACTGGCGCTGGTGAGCCCGACCGTGTGCGCCCAGGGGTTTCCGATCGATATCGAGGCCGATCGCGCCGAGGTATCGCAGAAGACCGGCGTGAGCACCTATACCGGCAACGTAGTGCTCACCCGTGGTCCGCTGCGCCTGTCCGGCAGTCGTCTGACCGTCAGCCGCAGCGACGACGGCGAAATCCGGGCGGAACTCGAGGGCGAGCCGGTGCAGATCCGGCGCGACCCCGACGATGACGAGGACGGCGCCGCCATCACCGGCCGCGCCAACCGCCTGACCTATCGCGCCGCCGATGCGGTGCTCGAACTCAACGGCAGCGCGGTGCTCAACCGCGATGGTGACGCGGTACGCGGTGACCGCATCCGCCACTTCCTGGACGGCGGCCGCACCGAGGCCATGCGCGGCGACGACGAACGCGTACGCATCACCATCCAGCCGGAAACGGCCGCCGGCGCCGGCGTCGAAGGCGAAGACACGAGCGAGCCACCCGCCGACGACGCCGACGGCACTGACACCCCCGATGGTGGCTGAGGCCCGCCGGCTCGAAGCCGAGCGGCTGAGCAAGCGCTTCCGCGGCCGGCCGGTGGTGCGGGACGTGTCGCTGCAGGTCGCCAGCGGCGAGGTCGTGGGGCTGCTCGGCCCCAATGGCGCCGGCAAGACCACCTCGTTCTACATGATCGTGGGCCTGATCAACGCCGATACCGGGCGCATCCGGCTGGGCGACGAGGACCTCACCCGGGCGCCGATGCATATCCGCGCACGTGCCGGGGTCGGCTACCTGCCCCAGGAGGCCTCCATATTCCGCAAGCTGTCGGTGGCCGATAACATCATGGCCATCCTGGAGACCCGCCGGGATCTGGGCCGGACCGGCCGCCGGGCGCGGCTGGACAACCTGCTGGAGGAACTCAGCATCGGCCACATCCGCGACGCCATCGGCCTGTCCCTGTCCGGGGGCGAACGCCGCCGGGTGGAGATTGCCCGGGCGCTGGCCGCCGAACCCGCGTTCATGCTGCTGGACGAGCCGTTTGCCGGCATCGATCCGATTTCCATCGGCGACATCCGGGCGATCGTGCGCCACCTGCAGGCGCGGGGAATCGGTATCCTTATCACCGATCACAACGTGCGCGAAACACTGGGCATCTGCGACCGCGCCTACATCATGAGCGACGGCGAAGTCATCGCCGCCGGCGACGCCAACACGGTACTGGCCAACGAGCAGGTGCGGCGTGTGTATCTGGGAGACGAATTCCGGTTATGAGCCTCAAGCAGTCGGTTTCACTCAAGCTCGGGCAATCGCTGACCATGACGCCCGCGCTGCAGCAGGCCATCCGCATGCTGCAACTGTCCACCCTCGATCTAAGCATGGAAATCCAGCAGGCGCTGGACTCCAACGTCATGCTGGAAACCGAGGAACCGGAGGAGCAGGGCCCCGACGATGCCGCCAATCAGGCCGAGGAGACCCGACCCGCCGGCGAGGACATCCCGGAAAACCTGCCGGTGGACGCCGACTGGGACGATATCTACCAGTCCGCCCCCGCCCGCCAGGCCAGCGCCGAAGATGAAGCCCTGTGGGAATATCGCCAGGCCAACCTCCACACCCCGCCGGACCTGCACGAACACCTAACGTGGCAAGCCGAACTGGCGGGCTTCGGCGACACCCAGGCCCTGGTGGCGGCCTACCTCATCGACGCGGTGGATAATCACGGCTATCTGCAGGGCTGGCCGGAACTGGCCGAACGCCTGACCGTGGATATCGGAGCCGACGAGGCGCAGCTGACCGCGGTGCTGACCACCATCCAGGCCTTCGATCCGCCCGGCGTGGCCGCACGGTCGCTGCAGGAATGCCTGTTGATCCAGCTCGACCAGGTGGAGACAGATGCCCCCGGGCTGGCCGCGGCGCGGGCGATTGTCGAACGCGACGGCCTGGAAGCCCTGGGTGCCCGCGATCATACCGCGCTGGCGCGGCTCAGCGGCATCGACGATGCCGACGAGTTGGCCACCGGCATGGCGCTGATCCAGACCCTGCAGCCGCATCCGGGCGAGGCCTACGGCGGTCAGGAAGCGCAGTACATCGTGCCGGAAGTGTTCGTGGTGCGGCGCGAAGGGCGCTGGCAGGTCCAGCTCAACCCCGACATCGCGCCCCGCCTGCGCATCAATCCGCAGTACATGGCCATGGTCAAGCGCGCTGACAAGAGCGCCGATCAGACCACGCTGAAGGAGCACCTGCAGGAAGCCCGCTTCTTTCTCAACAGCCTGCGCAGCCGCAACGAAACCCTGCTGCGGGTGGCCCAATGCATAGTTGAAGCCCAGCGCGCTTTTCTGGAATATGGAGAGGAAGCGATGAAGCCGCTGGTACTGCGCGACGTCGCTGACGCGCTGGACATCCACGAATCCACGGTTTCCCGTGCCACGGCGCACAAGTACATGCAGACACCGCGCGGACTATTCGAGCTGAAGTATTTCTTCTCCAGCCACGTCGCCACCACCGACGGCGGCACCTGTTCGGCCACCGCCATCCAGGCCATGATCCGCCGCCTGGTGGCCGGGGAAACGCCCGGAAAGCCACTGTCCGACAGCCGGCTGGCCGATCTGCTGCTCGACGAGGGCATCCAGGTGGCCCGGCGGACCGTGGCCAAGTACCGTGAGGCAATGTCCATTCCGCCTTCCCATCAGCGTCGGCGCCAGCATGCCTGAGGCACGCGCCACGCCGATCCACGCCGGCACCGGCCGGCCGAATACCGTCTGCCTGCGTATCCCGGTTGATAACAGCCACGGAGCGGCGACCGGGAACGGTTTTCCGCGGCCTCGCAAGCCGCAAGTCACCAAGGAGTGCACCATGAACTTGAATATCTCTGGGCATCACATGGACCTGACCGACGCGCTGCGCGATTATGTGAACGCCAAGCTGGCGCGCGTGGAGCGACACTTCGATCATGTGATCGAGGCGGAAGTCGTTCTGGAAGTGGAAAAGGAGCGCCACAAGGCCGAGGCCACCCTGAAGCTGTCCGGCACGACGCTGCACGCCGAAGCCACCGAGAACGACATGTATGCGGCGATCGATCTGATGGCCGACAAGCTCGACCGCCAGACCCGCAAGTTCAAGGAAAAGATCACCGACCATCACAACCGCGAAGCCCAGCGCCTGCAGGCTGGCGCGGTTTGACATGACCCCGGCCCGCGGCGATGCCGGCAACGGCGCGTCGCGGGCTTTCCATTTGCCACCACGGGTTGCGACATGAACCTAGCCGACATCATTGCCGCCGAACGAATCCGCGTCATCGACGATGCGCAGAGCAAAAAACGTTCGCTGGAGCGTCTTTCCGAGATTCTGGCGGAGGGCACGCCCTATCTTTCGGCGACCGAGATATTCACTGCCCTGGTGGCCCGCGAAAAGCTCGGCAGCACCGCGCTGGGCGACGGCGTGGCCATTCCCCACGGCCGTCTCAAGGGCCTGGACGAATGCGTCGGCGCCATGATCCGCCTGCCCGAGGGGGTGGACTTCGAGGCCCCCGACGGCAAGCCGGTGGACATCCTGTTCGGGCTGCTGGTCCCGCAGGATTCCACCGATGTCCACCTCAATATTCTGCGCGGGCTCGCGGAACTGTTCACCGAGGAAGACACCCTGCGCGCCATGCGCGCCGCCGATAACGACAAGGTGCTGCACGAAATCCTGATCGAACGCGACCCGATGGCCCAGGCCGGCTGACGCCACCGGTGATGGACAGCCACGCCGTCACCGTCCGGACCGTGGTCGATGCACTGGCCCCCGCCCTGGCACTGCGCTGGCACGGGACGCCGACCGGCGGCGACAACCGCCTGGATCAACCTGCCGGGGGCGAGACCGTACCCAAGGTCGGTTACCTGAACTTCATTCATCCACCGCGGGTGCAGATTATCGGCGCTGCGGAAGCGGACTATCTGCGCCAAGCCTCGCCGGCACTGCGCGACCACATCATCGACCGCGTGCGCACCGGCGATACCGCCATGATCGTGATCGCCGATGGCATGGGCCTGGAAGAACCGCATGCGCTGGCGCTGCAGAGCGCCGGCATTGCGCTGCTGGCCACGGATATCCCGGCGCACAAGGTCAGCTACCGGATGCGCCACTACCTGAGCCAGGCGCTGGCCCGGCGCATTACCGTCCACGGTGTGTTCCTGGAGATTCTCAGCATCGGCCTGCTGCTCACCGGGCGTCCGGCCGTGGGCAAGAGCGAACTCGCTCTGGAACTGATCACCCGCGGCCATCGACTGGTAGCCGACGATGCGCCCGAATTCGCGCTGCTGGGCCCGGACGATCTCAACGGCGGTTGCCCGCCGGTGCTGCAGGATTTTCTCGAGGTGCGCGGCCTGGGCGTGCTAAACATCCGGGCCATGTTCGGGGAAGCCGCGATCAAGCGCCGCAAGCAACTGGGGCTGATCATCAATCTGTTGCGTCCGGACGATCCCGACCTGCCGGTCACCGACCGGCTCTCGGGCAGCCGCCGGGAACGCGATATCCTGGAAGTTGGAATCCCCGAGATCACCCTGCCGGTGGCCCCCGGCCACAATCTGGCAGTACTGGTGGAGGCCGCCTGCCGGGATCATCTGCTGCGCCAGCAGGGCCATCGCAGCGACGAGATCTTCGCCGCCCGGCAGGCCGCGCACATGCAGGACGGGGCAGCCTGATGCGTCTGATCATCGTCAGCGGGCTGGCCGGTTCGGGCAAGTCGGTGGCACTGGGCATGCTCGAGGACCTGGGCTACTACTGCATCGACAACCTGCCGATCACGCTGCTGCGCGACGTCACCGCCGACAGCCTGCGGCGCGAGGAACTCGACATCGAACGACTGGCGGTCGGGGTGGATGCCCGGGCCCGGTCACGCCAGATTGCCGCATTCCCCGAGGGGGTGACCGCTCTGCGGGCCGGCGGACTCGACGTGCAGGTGCTGTACCTGGAAGCCGACGACGAGGTAATCCTGCGTCGCTACGGAGAAACCCGCCGCAAGCACCCGCTCACCGACGCCGGCACGCCGCTGGTGGAGGCGGTACGCGCCGACCGCGACTTGATGCGCCCGATCGCCGATCAGGCCGATCTGACCATCGACACCAGCCGTACCAACATCCATCAGCTGCGCGAGCTCATCCGTACCCGCGTGGAAGCGGCCAGCGACGGTAGGCTGTCGATCCTGCTGCAGTCGTTCGGCTTCAAGTACGGGGTGCCGGATGCGGTGGACTTCGTGTTCGACGTACGCTGCCTGCCCAATCCTCACTGGGAGACCGACCTGCGCGAGGCCACCGGGCGTGATCCAACGGTGGCCGAGTTCCTGGAAAAATCGCAGGAAACGGTCAGGATGCGCAACGATATTGCCGGTTTCATTGAAGCCTGGCTGCCCGCGTTCGAACGTGAGAACCGCGCCTATATCACGATTGCCATCGGCTGCACCGGCGGCCGGCACCGCTCGGTCTACCTGGTGGAACGGATTCACGAACGGTTGCGCGAACGCTACCCGCGCACCCAGGTCAAACACACGGAGTTGCCATGACGCCTGCCGGCATCCCTGCGCGGGACAACCCCTCATGATCGGCGTCGTGCTCATCACGCACGGTCAACTGGGCCAGCAACTGGTGGATACGGTGACCGGCATGCTGGGCGGGCTGAGTCTGGCCACCGAAGTGGTGGCCGTGCACCGCCATGACGACCCGGACGAAAGGGCCGAACAGGCCGCAGCGGCGATGGCCCGGCTGGGCGACTGCAGCGAACTGCTGCTGCTGACCGACGCCTTCGGCTCCACTCCGAGCAATATCGCCAACCGTTTGGCCGGACCGGGCCGACGCGTGGTGGCTGGCGTCAATCTGCCGATGCTAGTGCGCATCTACAACTATCCCGATCTCGATCTGGGGCGGATGGTCGACAGCGCGGTGGAAGCCGGGCGCAACGGCATCATGCCCTGCGGCGAAACAAGCGGAGACAACGTCCGTGGTTGAACGCGAGCTATCCATCGTCAATCGTCTGGGCCTGCACGCCCGAGCCGCTTCCAAGTTCGTGCAGACCGCGGCCGGCTTCGACGCCGACCTCAAGGTCAGCAAGGACGGCCGGGAGGTCTCGGGCAAGTCGATCATGGGCATCATGATGCTGGCCGCCGCCCGCGGCAGCCGCATCCTGGTGCGGGCCGACGGCCCCGATGCCGAAGCGGCCGTGGAGGCCCTGGAAGAACTGGTCCGCGACCGCTTCGGCGAGGGCGAATAGGCATGATGGCGGCGCAATTCCTCTTGGATTTCCCGGGCGAACAGGCCACACCATGAGTCTGTGGCTATCCGGCATCGGCGTTTCGCGCGGCATCGCCATCGGGCGCGTGCACCGCATCCATGCCACGGATCTGGACATTCCCGAGTACGAGATCGCCGCGGACGCGCTCGACGCCGAAGTCCAGCGTTTCGAGGAGGGCCTGACCCGGACCCGGGAACAACTCGAGACCATCCGCGACCAGATCCCCGCCAACGCGCCACCGGAAATCGCGGCATTCATCGAAACCCATCTGCTGATGCTCGAGGACAGCGCGCTGTCCGACACCGTGGCCAAGCTCATCCGCGAACACCACTGCAACGCGGAATGGGCCCTGAAACTGCAGCAGGATCATCTGGTGGCCGTGTTCGACCAGATGGACGACGCCTATCTGCGAACCCGTCGCGACGACGTGGTGCACGTCACTGCCCGGCTGCAGCGGGTGCTGCTCAAGGAGGAGCGCCACATCGAGGCGCGGCGCGAGGCCAATCGCGAACCGCCAGTGATCGTGGCCGACGATCTGACGCCCGCCGATATCATCATCCTGCATCAGCAGGGCGTCGGCGCATTCATCTCCGAGCACGGCGGCCCGCTGTCGCACAGCGCGATTCTCGCCCGCAGCCTGCGTATTCCCGCCATCGTGGGCATGCACGCCGCGCGGCGTCTGTTGCTGGACGACGAGACCGTGGTGGTGGACGGCGAGGCCGGTCACGTCCTGGCCGCGCCGGATGCCGAGGCCATCGAGTTCTACCGCCACCGCCAGAAGCGGGATCAGCGCTACCGGCGCATGCTCGGCAAGCTCAAGGGCGAGCCGGCGATTACCGCGGACGGCGTACCCATCCGCCTGCTGGCCAACGTGGAGCTGCCCGACGACAGCGCCGACGCCGCCGAGGTGGGGGCTGACGGCATCGGGCTGTACCGCACCGAATTCCTGTACATGAACCGCGAGGACATGCCTTCCGAGGAGGAGCAACTGGCCGCCTACCGACGGGTGCTGCGATCGGTGGACGGGCCGGTGACCATCCGCACGCTGGACCTTGGCGCCGACAAGACCCTCGGCCAGGGGCGGGACCCGGCCCAGTCCACCAACCCGGCCCTCGGCTTGCGCGCGATCCGGCTGTGCCTGAAGGAAACCGACATGTTCCGGGTACAGCTGCGAGCCCTCCTGCGCGCCTCCGCCGAAGGCGACGTACGGGTGATGCTGCCGATGATTTCCAACACCCAGGAACTCAAGCAGACCCGCCATCTGATCGGCGAGACCATGAACCAGTTGCGCGCGGAGGGTCACGCCTTCAACAGCGCCCTGCCGGTGGGGGCGATGATCGAGGTCCCCGCCGCCGCCCTGTCCGCCCCCCTGCTGGCCCGGCATGCCGATTTCTTCTCCCTGGGCACCAACGATCTGATCCAGTACACCCTGGCCATGGACCGGGTGGACGACGAGATCAACTACCTTTACGACCCGCTGCATCCAGCCGTCCTGCGTCTGATCAAGCTGACCATCGAAGCCGGGGAGCAGGCACCGATTCCGGTTTCCATGTGCGGCGAGATGGCCTCCGACCGGCGCTACACGCGCCTGCTGCTCGGCCTCGGGCTGACCGAGTTTTCCATGCATCCGGCCAGTATCCTGGAGGTCAAGCAACTGATCATGCAGTCGAACGTCGCCGCCCTGCGCGAGCAGGTCGACGCCATGCTCGCCTGCGGGGATGCCGACGAGTTCCGCGAACACCTCGACGCGCTCGACGAACCGGCGCCCGCCTGACCGCAGGCGCGTTTCGTGCTCTATGTTTCCGTTGGCTGCGGCTGGACACCGTCGCCATTTCTTCTTCTCGAAACTTGAAACCCGAAACCCGAAACTGACGGCAGGCGGCAATAGACGCCTGCCGTCATTACCGGTACCTTCACGCAGTCCCCACGCGTCCCGCGACCGAGCCCGACAGGCATGACCGAAGCCGCGCAACTCGACGAGTCCACGGCCTCCGAGGCCCGCCTGCAATATCTGCATGAGGTGCTGGAATCCGGCCGCATGCGCCGGCTCAAGCCGTTGCTGCACTCCCTGCATCCAGCCGAAACCGCGCTGCTGCTGGAAGGCGTGCCGCGCACCAAGCGCATGCTGGTGTGGGGCCTGGTGCCCGACGACGATCATGGCGAGGTGCTGCTGCACGTCAACGACGAGGTCCGCAGCCAGCTGATCGAGGGTCTGGACGACGACGTCCTGCTGGCTGCCGCCGACGGCCTGGAAATGGACGACCTGGCGGACCTGCTCGAGGACCTGCCGGAGACGGTCACCCAGCAGGTTCTGCGGTCCATGGACCAGCAGAACCGAGAGCGCCTGGAATCGGTGCTGTCCTATCCGGCCGACTCCGCCGGTGGCCTGATGAACACCGACACGGTGACAGTGCGCCCGGACGTGTCGCTGGATGTCGTGACGCGTTACCTGCACCAGCGGGCCCAGCTACCCGACCAGACCGACACTCTGTTCGTGGTCAGCCGCTACGGTCGGTATCTCGGCATGCTGTCGCTGGCCCGCCTGGTCACGCTTGATCCGGAACGCGATGTCTCCGAAGTCATGGATACCTCGGTGGAAGGCCTGCTCGTCGACATGCCGGCCAGCCAGGTGGCCAAGCGCTTCCAGGACCTGGACCTGATCTCCGCCCCGGTGGTCGACGAAAACGAACGGCTGGTCGGCCGAATCACTATCGACGACGTGGTCGACGTGATCCGCGACGAAGCCGAACACAGCATCATGAGCATGGCCGGCCTCGACGAGGAGGAGGACGTATTCGCCCCCATTGCCCGCAGCGCCCGGCGGCGCGCGGTATGGCTGGGCATCAACCTGTTCACTGCCTCCCTCGCCGCCCAGGTGGTGGGCCTGTTCGAGGCAACCCTGTCGGAAGTGGTGGCGCTGGCCGTGCTGATGCCCATCGTCGCCTCCATGGGCGGCATCGGCGGCAGCCAGACCCTGACCATCATGATCCGCGGCTTGGCCATGGGCCAGATCGCGTTCTCCAATGCCCGAACGCTGTTCTTCAAGGAACTGGCGGTGGCGATGATCAACGGCGTCATTTGGGGATTGGTCGTGGGATTGGTGGCCTATATCTGGTTCGGCAATATCACTCTGGGCGTCGTGATCGGAACCGCCCTGGTATTCAACCAGATCGGCGCGGCGGTGGCCGGCGTGGGCCTGCCGCTACTGATGCGCAAGATGGGCATCGATCCGGCCCTGGCCGGAACCGTGGTGTTGACCACGATTACCGATATTGTGGGTTTCGGGTTGTTTCTGGGGATGGGGACGTTGTTGTTGCTCTGACTAAAACTCAGACTGCCCCGCAGACCGGAATAAGCGGAAACTTTTCGGCGATTCAGAAATCCCGAATTGTCGTAGACGAAAGAAGATTCCGCCCCGCTGAAGCGGGCCGGGTGTCTTTCTTGTGCGACAAGAAAGTCACCAAAGAAACGCTTCCGGCGGGCGAGTCCTGCCTCGAACGGGGTTCGAGGCAGGATGCCCTGTGCGCTTCGGTCGGCGAGGGGGTGTTTCGACGGGTCATCCATGACCCGGCGAAAACCGCGCGCCCGTCCTGGGCGCGCCCCTTCGGGCCGGGAACCTCGCCGCCCTGCAGTGCTCGGCTCGTCCCGACGGGAATCAAGAGGTGCCACATCCGGGTGTGGTCGCTTCTTCCCTCCCGTTAGCGCTTGCCGACCGGCCGGTGGGCCATAGGGTAAGCCGGACAGGACGTCCGGCTTAGCGCCGCCGGCACACGGAGGTGCCGTCGGCGCGACCCGGCCATGGCCCGGCGGCCGGGCGGGAACCCCTCGATCAGCCTTCGCTGAACGAGGGGCAAGCGGTCCGGGTCGCCTTTCTTTTCGTCTCTTTTCTTTAGCGACGCAAAGAAAAGAGACTCGCCCTTCAGGGCGAAATTCTTATGTTTTCGGGCAAGCATTCAGACCGGGCGATCACCGCCATAATGGCCGGCATTAGTTGCCACGCCCCCGCTCGGCCCGACAAGCCTCCTCAAGAGACGGCGGCCGCCCGAGTCGCCGGAAACTGCCATCTTCCTGCCGCTTCTCGACCGTGATCCGGCAGCGCCCGGCTTCCAGGTCCACATCGTTGATCAAGCGGTACTCGGCCCCCGGATCCGCCAGGAATGCCAGATCGTCGATCAGGCACTTGCGGTCTTCGGCCCCTTGCCAGAACAGCTCCACGGCAAGCGGCTGGTTGGCCGGCAGCGTTACCCTGCTCTCCGGCTGCTCGTAATCAACCTGCCGGATATCGCCGAGCGGTCGACGCTGCTGACTGCAAAAACTCGGTTTGGCGAACAGGTACAACCCGCTCACGCCCACGGCCCGCCCCATGAAGCCCTCGCCCAATCGGTTGCTGGTATAGGTCAGCGTTGCCTGCGGCCCGACAATCGGTTCGTCATAGGTCGGCCCACGCTGCAGACAACCGGCGACGGTCAGCGCGGTGAAGCCCGCCAGCGCGAGTCTCGCCACGGGGTTCAGGCGTAGGTCTCCTTCCACCGCTGTACTCGAACCTGCTCCTTGAGCAGTTCCACCACCTCGACAATCGCCTCGTTGATGTCGGGATTCACGCTCGCCTGGGTTTCCAGCAACTGGGCCAGCACGCTGTCGGCGATGTGCTGGACCATGTCGTCGAACTCATCCGATTCCAGTCCGGTGACAGCCTCGTCGAGCACGCTGTTGACGGCATCACGGATGGCCCATTCGAGACTGCGTGTCACCGCCGCGCCCAGCATCGGCACGCGTTCAACGCCGGCGATGGCCGCATTGTCCGACACCGCCCGGTTGACCAGCTTTCCAACGTAGGCCTGGATTTCGTCGCGGTTGTCGCCGTAGGCCTTGCTCACGGCGGCCTCGATCCGCTGACTGATCACGTTGACCAGGCGCTCCCGGCGGGGCTGGACCACTTCGGTGAGAACCCGTGTGGTCAGGTCCTTGCCGCCGCTGCGGACTTCCTCCTGAATGCCATCGAGCACATTGACCACGACCCGGTCGGAGACTTCCTCCACCAGGATGTCGTAGTACTTCTTGGCAAACGCGTAGGCCCGCCACTGCCGGACATCAATTAGGCCCAGCCGCTGCAGGCGGATGCCCAGCGCCAGCACGCGCAGCACCCGCAGCCAACGGAACCCGGCGAGCGGAATACAGCCAAGCACGTCGTACCAGTGCACAAAGGGATAGAAGAACCAGCGGTGATAGCGCTGGTACCAGATGGCCACGCCCCAGCCGACCAACACGTCGGCGATGAAGATCGCCACGAAGTAGAGATCGATAGTGGGGAAATGCTCGTGCACGTTGACTGCATACCAGTCATGCCCCCCCGGTGACAGCCAGGCGACGCCAGCGGCAAAGGATTCGATCACGAACAGGCTGTCGAAGATGATCAGACCGAGATTGAGCGCCACCAGGGCGAGGACGGTGAGGTCCCAGACCAGACCAGCCCAGGCCAGGGTGCCGCGTCCGCCTGACCGAATCACCGGCGGCGCACTCATGAGGTCTCCGTGGCCACCAGGGCCGGCCGGCCGGCGGCTTCCCACGTGGCGGGCTGAAGCATGGCGGTCACCTCGGGCAACCGGGCGTCCATCTGATTCCACCCCCACTGGAAGGCCTGGTCGAGCGAGGCAGCCGCCGGCACCAGATTGATCGGCGACAGGGTAGGAGAAAAACGCACCATGGAGTCAGCGTAAACCCGATTGGACCGCATCTGCATCTGCACGGCCTGGGAAATCGGCCAGAGCCACAGGTGCTTGGGTTCCCATTTGGGCTGGAAGCAGTCGAATGCCAGATAGTAGGCATTGCGGGTGCCGATGCGGCCGGATTCGACGCCTTCCCAGGCCGCCCGGGCCGGGACGTTGTCGGCCACGCCACCGTCCACCAGCGCACTCAGATCATGCCGATTCATCAGTTCGGCAAAGATCTCGCGGCTGGTACCGGCCCGACCCCGCAACTCGTACTGCAGGATAGTGGGTACCGCGGCCGAGAACCCCACCACGTCCACCGCATGCAGCGAGCGGGTATCCTGGTCACGGCCGAACACCAGTGGCTTGACCAGCGCCGGGCTGAAAAAGCTGGCGAGTCGCCACAGCCTTGACGCAAGTTTCACGGAGAACGGCAGCAGCCGCGAGGCCCCGGACTCCGGCTCGCGCACGTCATCGGGCATGCGCTCGAGCGAGCGCCGCCGCACCCCGGCCACGATCAGGTCGAGCGGAATCTCCATTTCGTCCAGCCGCAGGGGACGGCGATGATCGCCGGTGACGAAGCGGGAATGCAGCACCTTCAGATGCAGCTGCAGCAGGCCCGGCAGACACAGGTCCGCCCGGCGCCGGCCGGCGGTAAACACATCGGCGCGGCTCAACGATTTGGCAAAGGCAAGGTATTCATCCACCTCGATGCGACGCCTGGCGGCGCGGAACAGCCCCATTACCGCGCCGATGGAGTTGCCCACCAGGTAATCCGGAGTGAGGTCCGCCGCCATCAATCGGGCATAAGCGCCCAGATAGACGTATCCGGCACCGCCACCGCCCCCGGCCACGCTGACGAACGCTCGATGGCCGGCTTCCCGGTCGAGCGCCGCGGCGTCGAAATCATCCGGGTGGCTGGCAAGCAATGCCTCGCGGGCCTGAGCAGTGAGTTCCCGCACGCGGGGCATGGCCTGAACGCAGGTGGCCAGTCGTTCGCTATCACTGCCGGCACTGCGCAAGGGCGTGTAGAGATGGGCCAGCAGCCAGTCGGCCAGGGTGGCGTTGGCGCCGAGGTTGATGCGCACGTCGCGCTTGCTGCCCCGTGGCACGAAACGGTGAATGCGCGCCAGGCCCATGGCATAGCGCAGACACTGGTAATCGGTTTCCGACAGATCCTGCGGCTGTGCCAGGCGGGCCCGGACCAGGGCTCGTTCCATGCGCTGCAACTGCAGACGCTGGCTATCCCGGTCGGTGGATAACTCGGCGGCGGACAACGTCTTCCCCCCAGACAAAAGTCGTGCGAAAGCACGCATAGCAGGCGAATCCGGCCCCGAAGTCAACCCCGGCGGGTGGTCAACGCCATCCAACTGCGGTAAAACGCCGCCGTCATTACGCCCAATTCAGGAGAGCACATCATGCAGATCGCCGACCGCTGTTTCATCGTCACCGGGGGCGGCTCCGGCCTCGGCGAGGCCACGGTACGCGCCATCGTCGACCAGGGCGGCCGGGCCGTGATTGCGGACGTGAACGCCAAGGCCGGCCAGGCCCTGGCCGACGCCCTGGGCGATGCCGTTCGGTTCTCGCGCTGCGATGTCACGCAGGGGGATGACGGTCGCGCGGCGGTCGAGCTGGCCGTCAGCGAATTCGGCGGTCTGCACGGCCTGGTCAACTGCGCCGGCATCGGCATCCCGGCCAAGGTGCTGGGCAAGGACGGCCCGATGGATCTCAAGAAGTTCTCCAAGGTGATCGAGATCAACCTGATCGGCAGCTTCAACATGATCCGGCTGGCCGCGGAAGCCATGGCCAGGGGCGAGCCGGATGCCGGCGGTGAAAAGGGCGTGATCATCAACACCGCGTCGGTTGCGGCGTTCGAGGGCCAGATCGGCCAGGCTTCCTATTCCGCCTCCAAGGGCGGGGTAGTCGGCATGACTCTGCCCATCGCCCGGGAACTGGCACGCGACGGTATCCGCGTGATGACCATCGCCCCCGGTCTGTTCGACACGCCCATGATGGCCGGCCTGCCCGAGGACGTGCGTGACTCCCTGGGCAAGCAGGTACCGTTCCCGCCGCGCCTGGGCCTGCCCGCCGAGTACGCCCGGATGGCCCGCGACATCATCGAGAACCCGGTTCTCAACGGCACCACCATCCGTCTGGATGGGGCCATCCGGATGCAGCCCAAGTAGGCTTACGCATCGGCGCCGCGCCTTCTCATCCAACCTGACAGGACGATCATGACCGACACCGCATCCACCGACCCCGTCGTCATTGCCGGCATGGCCCGCACCCCCATGGGGGGGCTGATGGGCAGCCTGAGCACCTTGTCCGCCGGCGAACTCGGCGCCGTTGCGATCCGCGCCGCAGTCGAGCGCGCGGGCCTGGACGCCGCGCAGGTACAGGAAGTGATCATGGGCAACGTCCTGTCCGCCGGACAGGGCCAGGCGCCGGCCCGCCAGGCCAGCCTGGGCGCCGGGCTGCCACAGGGTGCGGGCTGCACCACGGTCAACAAGATGTGCGGCTCGGGCATGAAGGCGATGATGCTGGCCCACGATCTGCTGCTGGCCGGCAGCGCTGACGTGATGGTGGCCGGCGGCATGGAAAGCATGTCCAACGCGCCCTATCTGCTGGCGAAGGCCCGCGGCGGCTTCCGGCTGGGTCATGGCGAGATCAAGGATCACATGTTCCTCGACGGGCTGGAGGACGCCTACGACCGGGGCCGCCTGATGGGCAGCTTCGCTGAAAACTGCGCCGACAAGTACGCGTTCTCCCGCGAGGCACAGGATGCCTTCGCGGTGTCGTCACTGGAGCGGGCCCGCCGCGCCAGCGAAAGCGGTGACTTCGACGCCGAACTGGCACCGGTGGAAATCACCACCCGCAAGGGCAGCGACACCATCGACCGTGACGAGCAGCCCTTCGCCACCAACACCGACAAGATCCCCGGCCTCAAGCCCGCCTTCAAGCCGGACGGCACCATCACTGCGGCCAATGCCAGCTCCATTTCCGATGGCGCCGCCGCGGTGGTGCTGGTTCGGGAAAGCCGGGCCCGCGCGCTGGGCCTGACCCCGCTGGCCCGGGTGGTCGGGCACGCCAGCCATGCGCAGGAGCCGGGCTGGTTCACCACCGCGCCGGTAGGCGCCATGCGCAAGCTGTTCGACGCCACCGGCTGGTCCGCGGACGACGTGGGGCTCTACGAGATCAACGAGGCCTTCGCCGTGGTCACCATGGCCGCCATGCAGGAATTCGATCTGCCCGCCGACCGGGTGAACGTCAATGGCGGCGCCTGCGCCCTGGGGCATCCCATCGGGGCGTCGGGCACGCGCATCGTGGTAACCCTGCTGGCCGCAATGGCGGCCCGGGGCGTCGACCGGGGCATGGCATCCCTGTGCATCGGTGGCGGCGAGGCCACGGCGGTGGCACTCGAACGGATGTAATCCGGGGGCAGCCGCTTCAGGGTAACCGGAACCCCGCCCAGAACAGGTCGTCGGGCAGGGTTTCGAGATCTCCGGCCAGTTCGTCCCCTGCCTCCTCGGCAAGAATGTCGAAGACCTGCTCGGCCGCCTCGATCTGGGGCGGACCGTATTCGCGCGGAATCCCGTCGCGGTAACCGCTGCGGATGGCGGCAAATACTGCGCTGGTTTCGGGTTTCACGAGATGGCGCACGCTCTCCCAGGGGGCATCGGAGGCTGCCAGGATCGACTTGGCCTCGAAACTGGCCGCCAGGAAGTCGCGCAACAGCGCGCCGTTGGCATCCGCCCAGTCCTGCTCGAACACCCAGCCGAGCACCGGCGGCGACGTGGCCACGCCCAGTTCGTCGAATATCTCGCCCAGGGTGATCAGCGGCACCATCCCCAGGGCCTGGAGCCGGGCATTGTAGTGCCAGTAGTTGATCGCCGCCGGGAGTTCGCCGTCCAGCATCATCTGATTGACCGCTGGCGGCCCGGCGAAGCGTGGCTGTACCAGCGATTCCAGGTCCATTGACGCCCGCTGGTCGGCGTAGGCGCGCAGCAGCAGCCAGGTCTTGTCCAGGCGGCCACCGGCGATGCCGATGTCGCGGCCGGTCAGATCCGCCAGCTCGTCGATGTCTGCGCCCGGATTGACCATGACTGCCCCCACTGCCAGCGAGTAGGGGGCGAACTGGTAGCGCTGGCCGCCGGCCCGCTGGCGCGCGGCCCACAGCCAGTCGGACACGATCAGCTCAACCCGACCCTCGGCGAGCGCCTCGGTCATGGCGGACTCGGAGGCCATCGGCAGCAGTTCCAGGCGGATGCCGCGCTCGCGGGCCAGCCCCCGCTCCCGGATGACCGTGAGCTCCCAGTTGACCGTGCCGTATTCGAGCACACCCACGCGCAGGGTCTGAATGGAGGACTCATCACTGCAGGCAGCCAGCAGCGGCAGCAGGCAGCAGGTGGCAAACCACCGGGCCCGGCGCAGTCGTTGTCCGAGCGCGGCCAAGAGACCGGCCGGCCGACGGGGGTACTCAATCGTCGGGCCGGCCGGAACGCCGCGATTTGGCGGGAGAGGAGTGAAGTGCACGGAGGCGCCGATCAACCCGCGACCGACGGCCCGATACCCACTCCACCGGGGGTTGAGCAAACTCCTTGCCAAACCGGAAATGCCTCGATAACGACAGAAAATGAACGCTGCATGCGGGTGCCCTGCGTCGCAGCCATGACAGGCCGGCAACGCATTGATGCAGACCCGCGACAGATGACGCGGGCGCTAGTCGGAATCCTCGTCACGCGACCGGCGTCGCGGCTCGTCCTGCCACGGCGACCACCATGCCATATTCCGCCGGCCGAGTTCGGCCAGCGCCTCCCAGGGCCCGCGCTCGACCATGTCGCCCACGCGCGTATGCACGTCATCCACCTGATCGATGAATAGCGCCACGCTCTCTTCCAGATAGGTGGTCATGTAATCCTGCAGTGCGTGACCGCGAAAGCGGATCAGGTTCTGCAGCAGCGCCTGGCTGAGAATGGGGCGCCCCTGATCCTCGGCGTCGACGATGATCTGCAGCATCAGTGCCCGGGTGATGTCGTCGCCGGTAGCCTTGTCGCGGACCTCCAGCGCCACCCCCTGCTCCACCATCTCGCGCAACTGGCCGAGGTTGAGGAACCTGCCCGTTTCGGTATCGTAGAGACGGCGGTTGGGGTATTTCCGGATCACGCGCATGACCGGATTATCCGCCCCGCCGGACGGGGGTGCAAAGCCCGTCCGGCCGCCGGATTCAAAGTGGTCAGTGGATGAAGTGACCGCCGTTGACCGTGAAGTCGGCCCCGGTGATCCAGCCCGCCTGCTCCGAGGCCGCGAACGTCACCATGCTGGCTATATCCTCGGGCTGGCCGAACCGGCCAATGGGGATCTCGGCCTCGATGCCGGCGCGGATGTCTTCCGGCACCGCCCGGATCATGGGGCTGTCGATGTAACCGGGGGAGATGGTGTTCACGGTCACGCCCTTGCGTGCCACTTCCCGGGCCACGGCCATGGTGAAACCGTGCACGCCGGCCTTGGCCGCCGAGTAGTTGGCCTGACCGAACTGCCCCTTCTGGCCGTTGATGGAACTGATGTTGATCACCCGGCCCCAGCCGCGGTCGCTCATGCCTTCGATGACATTGCGGGTGCAGTTGTAGATGCCGCCCAGATTGATGTCGATGACCTTCTGCCAGGTCTCGGGGTCCATCTTCTTGAGCGGCTTGTCCTTGGTGATGCCGGCCACGTTGACCAGGATGTCCACCGGGCCGAACTCGGCCTCGCCTTCGGCAATGGCCGCCCTGGTGGCCTCGAAGTCCGACACGTCGAACTCCAGCAGCTTGATCCGGCAGCCCTCCTTCTTCTCGTCGGCCACCAGCTGTTCGGCCACTTCCTTGTGGAAGCCGGCGTGGCCGGCCAGCAGCTTGCACCCGGCGTTGCCCAGGTAGTGGCAGATCATGCGGCCGATCGCGCCATTGGCGCCGGTGACCAGCGCCACCCTGTCCTTGAGATTGATCTTCATGTGTCGCCCCTCTACTCCTTTCCTGATGGTTTCGGTTGCTAGCGTTCCAGCGCCACGGCCACGCCCTGTCCGCCACCGATGCACAGCGTGGCCAGACCCTTGTGCACGTCGCGCTTGATCATCTCGTGGATCAGCGTCACCAGAATGCGGCAGCCCGAGGCGCCGATCGGGTGCCCAAGGGCAATGGCCCCGCCGTTGACGTTGACCAGGTCGAGGTCCCACTCGAGTTCGCGGGTTACGGCCAGGGCCTGGGCGGCGAAGGCCTCGTTGGCCTCGATCAGCTCCAGGTCCCCGACCTGCCAGCCGGCCCGTGACAGACAGCGTTTGGTGGCCGGAACCGGCCCGATCCCCATGATCGCCGGGTCGACCCCGGCGTTGCCGTAGGCGGCGATACGCGCCAGCGGGGTCAGACCCAGCGCATTGGCGCGAGTCTCGCTCATCACCATCACCACCGCGGCACCGTCATTCAGGCCCGAGGCGTTGGCCGCGGTGACCGTGCCCTCCTTCTGGAACGCCGGCTTCATCCCGGCCAGACCCTCGGCAGTGACGCCCGCGCGGGGGAACTCGTCGCGGTCGAACGGTACCGGATCCCCCTTGCGCTGGGGCACCTCCACTGGAGTCACCTCGTCCTCGAACCGACCGTGCTTGAGCGCTTCCTCGGCCCGCTGCTGCGAGGTGGCGGCGAAGGCATCCTGTTCCTCGCGGGAAATGTTGTATTTCTTCGCGAGGTTTTCGGCAGTCACGCCCATGTGGAAGCTGTTGAAGGCGTCCCAGAGGCCATCCGAGATCATCGAATCCACCAGCTTGGCGTCGCCCATCTTGGTGCCGTTGCGCGAGCCGGGCAGCACATGCGGGGCTGCGCTCATGTTTTCCTGCCCGCCGGCGATCACGATGTCGGCGTCGCCCAGGGCGATCGACTGGGCCGCCAGCATCACCGTACGCAGACCGCTGCCGCAGACCTTGTTGATGGTCATGGCCGGCACGCTGTCGGGCAGGCCGGCGTTGATCGAGGCCTGGCGGGCCGGATTCTGGCCGACGCCGGCGGTGAGTACCTGGCCGAGCACCACCTCGTCCACCTGCTTGCCTTCCACGCCGGTGTCGGCGAGCAGGCCGCGAATGACATGGCTGCCCAGCTCGGTCGCGGGGATTCCGGCCAGGGTGCCGCCGAAGCTGCCGATGGCGGTGCGCTTCGCGGCCACGATGACTGCCTGTTGGGTCATGGTTTCACTCTCCTTGCAAATCGGTTAGCGGTTAGCGCTGGTGAACGTAGGTGCCGGGGGCGTCCGCCAGGGAATCGCCCATGGCCGGCGGCGCCACCTTGTTGCCGGAATGCCCCGCCAGCCAGGCCTGCCAGGCCGGCCACCAGGAGCCCTGCTCGGGTTCGGCCCGCTCGAAGAATTCGTCGGGGGACAGATAGCGGTCGTCCGGGCCCCAGCGGTACTGGCGATAACGCCGGCGCGGATGGCCCGGTGGAGTGATGATGCCGGCGTTGTGGCCACCGCTGGTCAGCAGGAAGGTGAGATCGTCGCTCTGAGACAGCAGACAGATCTTGTAGGCCGAGTGCCAGGGAGCGATGTGGTCGGTTTCGGTGCCCACGGCGAAGATCGGCACCCGGATATCCTTGATCGCGATCGGGCGACTATCAACAAGATACTGGCCCTGGGCCAGCTCGTTGTGTAGATACAGCCGGCGCAGGTACTCGGTGTGCATGCGGTAGGGCATGCGGGTGGCGTCGGCATTCCAGGCCATGAGGGCGATGCCGCGGCCATCGACACCGAGCAGATAGTTGTCCACCAACGGTTGCCAGACCATGTCGCTGGCCCGCAGCAGCTTGAAGGCCCCGGCCATCTGGTCGGCCTCCAGCACCCCCTTGCGATTCATCATGTGGTCCAGCCAGGTGAGCTGGGCCTCGTTGATAAACAGCTTGAGCTCACCCGCCAGGGTGAAATCGCTCTGTGCCGCCAGAAGGGTGAGCGAGGCCAGCCGGTCGTCCCCGTCGCGGGCCATGGTGGCGGCGGTGATCGACATCAGGGTGCCGCCCACGCAGTAGCCCATGGCGTGCACCGGCCGCTCGGGCAACAGCTCGCCGATGGCGTCCAGCGCCGCCATTGGACCGAGGGTGCGGTAGTCGTCCATGCCCAGGTCCCGGTCACCGGCATCCGGATTCTTCCAGGACACGATGAACACCGTGTGGCCCTGATCGAGCAGATAGCGGACCATCGACTGGCCCTCGGCCAGGTCCAGGATGTAGAACTTCATGATCCAGGCCGGCACGATCAGCACCGGTTCCGGGTGCACCCGCCTGGTGGTGGGCTCATACTGGATCAGTTCGATCAACCGGTTGCGGTACACCACCCGGCCCGGCGTGGTCGCCAGATTCTCGCCCACCTTGAAATCCGCCAGCGCGGCCGGGGGCTGACCGGTCTTGTCGCGGTAGACGTCGCGCACCAGATTGCGCGCGCCGCGCAGCAGGTTGGCACCCTTCTCCTGCCAGGTGGTACGCAACACCTGCGGGTTGGTCAGCGGGAAGTTGCCGGGGGCGATGCTGTCCAGCAGCCGGTCGTTGAAGAATCGCACCAGCGCCGCATCCTCATCGGAGACGCCGCGCACGCCGGTGGCGGCCTCGCGCCACCATTCCCGGCGCAGCAAAAACGCCTGTTCCAGCAGCGAGAACGGCGGATTGCGCCAGCCCTCGTCGACAAAGCGGCGGTCGCCGGCCTCGGGCTCCACCTCGCGCGGGGCGGCCGCGCCCTGGATCATCGTGTTGAGGGTGAAACGGCCCATGCGCCGGTACTGGCGCGCCCAGGCCTCGACCAGCTGCCCGGCCTTGCCGGGGGACAGGCCCAGATGCATGGCCCAGTCGGCATAGGCCAGCAGGATTCGCGGCAGCGGCAACCCCGAACTGGCCCGCGCCACCGCCACGCCGGCCGCGCGGTCGATGCGTTCGGCAATGCGATCGCTTAGCCAGCGGCTGCTGACCAAGTCCGTCATCGCCCCGGCCGTTGCCATGTCGGCAGGTTGGTTCGTCATCCTCGCACCCTGGTCGTTTGCCGCCTGATGGCGGTCTGCCTCTATTGGTTGTCACCGGCGTGAACCCACGCCGACCGGTCCTCTGCGGGACCGATGGCCGCGAAGGCCGGCGGCGTCGACCGCCGGCCTCCGAGGCTGTTCAGCAGGTCAGACACTTGCTTGTGCGCCCGCCTTGAGGTCGTCGAACTGCTGCGTCCAGCCCTGCACCGTTTCCCGGCCCAGCGCCTGTAGCGCGGTGCCGGTTTCAGTGGCGGTGGCGCGCAGGGTTTCGGCGTAACCGTTCCCGGCATCCTGCAGCGCGCTCATGGCGCTGCTGTCCTGCCAATCGCCATCCGCCACCGCCTTGCACTGCGCGGCGCCGGCGCTGACCCAGGCATCCGCCAGGCGCAGTTGGGCTTCCACCAGCGTGCCCATGGCATCGACACCGATATCGGCGGCCCGGGCAGCAGGCTCGAACAGTTGCTTGCCGGCATTCATCACGTCATCGAATCCGTTGATCATGAGGTCACCCTATGGTTGAAATGCATCCGGATTTTTGCGATGCAAAAACTCCGTAACGCCATTTATAGTTATTTTTGGAAGCTATTTCAACCCTCGGTTCATAATTTTTTTGCGACGCAGAAGTCATGAAGACTCATGACCGGCATCCCGCCAGGCCTCGAAGCCGCCGGCGATATGCGCGGCATCGGCCCGGCCCATGCGGTATGCCGTGTGTGCGGCAAGGGCCGAGCGCCAGCCACTGCGACAGAAGAACAGCAACTGCGGCGCGGCCGCCAGTTCCGGCTTGTGGTAAGGCGAGGCCGGATCCAGCCAGAACTCGAGCATGCCGCGCGGGCAGTGATAGGCACCGGGAATCCGGCCATCGCGATCCAGTTCGCGGATATCGCGCACGTCCACGAACAGCACGCCCTCGCGACCGAGCCATTGACCGGCTTCATCCACGCTCAGGGTTCGAATATCGCGCTCGGCAGCCTCGACCATCGCCGCGGCCGTGAGGGGATCGCTCATGCGGCATCTCCCGCGTGATGTTGCAGAAAGGCATCAAGTTGCTGGCGGCGCTGGAACCCGTTCTTGACGCCGAGACGCTGGCCGTCCTGAAACAGCATCAGTGTCGGCGCGCCACGCAGCTCATGGGTCTGCACCAGCGAGGGGTCGTCCGCCAGATCCACCAGCGCGATGTCCACGCGATCGCCCCACTGCGCCGCCAGTTCCTCCAGCTGCGGTATCTGGCGTTCACACCAGGGACAATCCGGCTTGATGAAGGTGACCAGCAACGGCCGGCCGCCATCGGCCAGCCGCTGTTCCAGTGCCTGCGGCGTCAACCGCGTCGTGCCGATCATGATCTACCCCCGCAGCTGGTCCAGGATGGCGGGGTTCTCGAGCGTGGAGGTGTCCTGGGTGATGTCCTCGCCTTTGGCGATGGACTTCAGCAGCCGCCGCATGATCTTGCCCGAACGGGTCTTGGGCAAACCTTCGGCGATGCGCACCTCCTCCGGCCGGGCCAGCGCACCCAGCTGCTCGGTGACATGCTTGCGCAGTTCCTGATCCAGGCCTTCCTCGTCGGCGTAGCCAGTCTTCAGCACCACGAAGGCCATGATCGCCTCGCCCTTGACCTCGTGCGGGAAACCCACCACCGCGGCCTCCGCCACCGCCTTGTGGGCTACCAGGGCGGATTCGACCTCCATCGTGCCCAGGCGATGGCCGGACACGTTCACCACGTCGTCGATGCGGCCCAGAATCCAGAAGTAGTGGTCATCATCGCGCTGGGCGGAATCACCGGCGATGTAGACCCGGTCTCCGAACTTGAAGAAATAGGTGTCCCTGAACCGCTGATCATCGCCCCAGACGGTGCGCAGCATCGACGGCCAGGGCTTGGTGACCACCAGATAACCGCCGACGTTGGGCTGGGTAACCTCGTTGCCCTCCTCGTCGTAGATGGTGGCGGCGATGCCCGGCAGCGGTCGGGTGCAGGAACCGGGCTTGAGCGTGGTCTGGCCGGGCAGCGGCGAGATCATGATGCTGCCGGTTTCGGTCTGCCACCAGGTGTCCACGATCGGGCAGTTGTTCTTGCCGATGGTCTCGCGATACCACATCCAGGCTTCCGGGTTGATCGGCTCGCCCACCGTGCCCAGCAGGCGCAGCGAGGACAGGTCGTAATCCTTCGGAATGTCGTCGCCGGCCTTCATCAGCGCGCGGATGGCGGTGGGCGCGGTGTAGAAGATCGTGACGTTGTGATCCTGCACCATGCGCCAGAAGCGCCCGGCATCCGGATAGGTGGGCACGCCCTCGAACATGATCTGCGTGACACCCACCGCGGTGGGGCCATAGCAGATATAGGTGTGGCCGGTGATCCAGCCGACGTCGGCGGTGCACCAGTAGACGTCATCGGCATGCAGGTCGAACACCCACTTGTTGGTCATGATCGCGCCCAGCAGATAGCCGCCGGAGGAATGCTGGACACCCTTGGGCTTGCCGGTGGACCCCGAGGTGTAGAGAATGAACAGTGGATGCTCGGGATCCACCCATTCGGGTTCGCACTCCGTGGCCTGACCGGCCACCACGTCGGCCCAGCTGATGTCGCGATCCGGGTTCATGCTGACGTCGAGCCCGCCGTGCAGCAGCACCACGGACTTCTCGATCGACGGGCAGCCAGCGTCCAGGGCCTTGTCGGTCATGGATTTGAGCGGCACTTCCTTGCCGCCGCGCAGGTTCCCGTCCGCGGTGATCAGGAGCTTGGCCTCGGCATCGTTGATGCGATCGCGCAGGGCCTCGGAAGAAAACCCGCCGAACACCACCGAATGGATGGCACCGATCCGAGCGCAGGCCTGCATCGCGTACACTGCCTCCGGCACCATCGGCATGTAGATCACCACGCGGTCGCCCTTGCCCACGCCCAGGGCCTTCAGCCCGTTGGCGAAGCGGCAGACTTCGTCGTGGAATTCCTGGAAGGTGATGCGGCGGACCTCGTCGCCGGCATCGTTCTCCCAGATGAAGGCGAGCTTGTCGGCCTTGTCGGCCAGATGCCGGTCGATGCAATTGTGCGATACGTTGAGCTTGCCGCCCACGAACCACTTGAAGAATGGCGCATTACTGTCGTCCAGTGCCTGCTCGAAGTCCTGCTGCCAGTCGATTTCCGCGCGGGCAAGATCGCCCCAGAAGCCGGCGTGATCTTCCTCCGCCCGGGCATTCAGCGCGTCGAAATCCGCCTGGCTTAGCACGCTGTTGTCGATGAACTTCTGCGGCGGCGCAAAGGTGCGGTTTTCCTTGAGGACCGATTCGATCTGGTTGCTCGACATGTCTGTCTTTCGCCTCCGATTCCGTTTGAATCTCGCTGACTGTTATGTAACTCGGGCGGTTGCAAGCGCAAAACCGCCGGCTGACGTACCCTTTAGCACGTTGCGTGCCATGATCCGCCCAGTGCCGTGAACACGCCTGCACGCGGCAACTGTCAAACCCCTTCGAGTGTGACACAGTGTCACGCGGGGCTCACGACCGTTCGCGCGCTGCAACATAAGACTTTGGTCGCAGCGGCGAACAACTCGGGAACCAATCGATGCCGGCGACCCTGTCGCCATTCTGCGGACTCGCAACAGACCATGCACACGTCGACCCACATCCTGCGAATCATCCTGCTGATGGCGGCCGCGGTCACCGGCTGCAGCGACGATCCGGCGCCACCGCCGGCGCCGCCGCTGGCCCTGGCCTGCCTCGGCTGCCACGGCCCGGCCGGCCGTTCGGAGGGCGACATTCCGGACCTGGCCGGCATGCCACGCGAGCGGTTTCTCGCCCGCATGGCCGAATTCGCGGCCGGGGGCGGCGACGTAATGAATCGTGTCGCGCCGGCCTACGGCCCGCAGGAACTGGCCCGTCTGGCCGACTACTTCGCCGAGCTGGAGTCGACCCCCTGATGGGCCTGTCCCGGCGCGAGCTACTGCGGGGCGCTGCCGGCATCGCCGGTCTCGGCATGTTCGGGGCGGGATTCTCGGCGACCCCGGCCGAGGGCCGGGTGGTGATTGTCGGCGGCGGCTTTGGCGGCGCCACCTGCGCCCGCTACCTGCGGGCGATCGCGCCGGCCGTGTCGGTCACGCTGATCGAACGCCGGACCCGGTTGGCCACCGGGCCGTTCTGCAACACGGTAGTCGCCGGGCTCAACCCGATCGAGGCAATCACGGTTGATCACCGCGCCCTGGCTGCGGCCGGGGTGAACGTCGTGCAGGCCGACGTCCGCGATCTTGATCCGGTGGCCCGGCGCGTGCGCCTGCCCGATGGCGACACGCTGGCCGCGGATCATCTGGTGGTCGCCCCGGGCATCGATTTCGACTGGTTCCCGATCGAGGGCTACGGCCCCAAGGTCACCGACGCCCTGCCCCATGCCTGGACCGCGGATCGCGACCAGATCGTCAACCTGCGCAACCAGCTCCGGGCGATGCCGGAGGACGGGGTGGTGGCCATCGCCATTCCGCCGAACCCCTATCGCTGTCCGCCCGGCCCCTATGAGCGGGCCAGCCTGATCGGCCACTTTCTCGAGCAGCACAAGCCGCGGGCCAAGCTCCTTTTGCTGGACGCCAAGGACCATTTTTCCAAGGAGGCGCTGTTCCGGGCCGGCTGGGCGGAGCACTACGGCGAGCGCATCGAATGGATCGGGCGGCCGCAGGGCGGCGCGGTAGTCGCGGTGGACGCCGGCAACCGGACGCTGGTTACCGCTGGTGGCGAGCGCGTCCGCGCCGACGTGATCAACGTGATTCCGCCGCAGATTGCCGGGGCCCTGGCCCGGGACGTGGACCTGACCGACATCAGCGACTGGGCGCCGGTAGACCACCGCAGCTTCGAATCCACCCGCCATCGCCGCGTGCACGTGCTCGGCGATGCCTGCCAGGGCGGGCCGATGCCGAAATCCGGCTACGCCGCCAACGTGCAGGGCAAGATCTGCGCGCACGCCATCGCCGCCAGCCTGGCTGGTGACACCTTTGCGGGCACCCGGCTGATCAACGCCTGCTACAGCCTGGTCACGCCCGATCACGGCATCAGTGTGTCCCAGGTCTACGACCTCAACGGACGGCATTTCGCGGCCATAGAGGATGCTGGCGGCACCTCGCCACTAGCGGCCTCGGTGGACGACCGGGCCCGGGTGGCGGGGTATGCCCGTAGCTGGTACCGCAACATCGTGCGCGATACCTTCGGCGATCCGACCAACATCGGGTGATGACGCGGGCTGTCGCGATTGCGGCGCGCAGCGTCACCCTGCGTCCCGATCCCGGGGCGTCCGGCCCGTGCCGGGTCGGCGTAACCGCGTCTTATCCGACGGCATAGACATTGCTGTAATGTTGCGGACAATCATGAACCCGCCCCCAGCCATCAACCGCACCCTTGCCTCACCTCCGGCCTACGGATTGCTGCAGGCCTGGCTGATTCTGGTCGGCGTGGTCGGCTTCACCGCCTACCTCGCCCGCGACTTCGGCATCATCGACGAGTTGCTCAGCCAGGACGCCACCCGGCTGTGCCTGCTGATCATGCTGGCGTTCGTCGGGGCCAGCCTGCACTGCGGCGCCCGAAGCCTGTGGCTGTCGCGCGAGATCCGGCGTTTCGACGAGATCGAAGGCGCGCAGTTCGAGGGCCCGGGGCTGCAGCTCGACCACGACGGCGAGCTTGCCAGCGGCAACCGGCGGCTGCCGGACTCGCTTTGCGGCGACTATCTGGCGGGGCTACTGGCGCGCCGGCAGCGCAACGGCCTGTCCTCGCCCGAGTACAGCCAGCTAACTGACGTGCTCAACGAACGCATCCGCGGTACCCACGAGTTCGGCTGGTTCGTGACCGGCCTGCTGATCAAGCTCGGCCTGCTGGGCACGGTCATCGGTTTCATCATCATGCTGGGGGCGGTGGACAGTGCCGGCTCCTTCGACGTGGCCGCGGTCCAGCAACTGCTGGGCAGCATGAGCGAAGGCATGAGCGTGGCCCTCTACACCACCCTGACGGGCCTTAGCGCCAGCATGGTGCTGGGCCTGCAGTACCTGATGCTCGACCGCGCTGCGGACAGCCTGCTGGCCCGCGTGGTGCATTTCGCCGAACGCCGGCTGGCGGTCTAACCCGGCCTGCACGCACCGCATCATGGCGTTCCGCCGCAAGCACCGGGACTTCGACCAGGACCCGTTCACCGACCTGCTGTTCAACGCGCTGCTGGGTTTCACCTTCATGTTCCTGGTGGCGATCATGTTCCTGAATCCGCCCACCAAGACCGGCATCGTCGATCCCAAGGCGGAATACATCATCACCGCCACCTGGGAGGAAGGCCGCCCGGATGATCTGGATCTATGGGTTCAGGGTCCCGGCAACGAGGTGGTGTGGTTCCGCAATCAGGAAGCCGACCTGATGCACCTGGACCGGGATGACCGCGGCACGGTGAACGATCAGCTGGTCGTGGACGGGCAGGCGGTGAAGAATCCCCTGAATCAGGAAGTGGTCACCATCCGCGGGCAGGCGCCGGGTGAGTACATCGTCAACCTGCACTACTACAATACCCAGACCAAGCGCCCGCTGGACGCCGAGGTGGAGATCGTCAAGGTCAATCCGCGGCTGGAGGTGGTCTACCACGGAACGGTGCGGCTGGAACGCCTGGGCCAGGAGAAGACCGCCGCCCGGTTCACCGTCGCGCGGGACGGTAGCGTGACCGACGTGAACACCCTGCCTGCGTCTCTGGTCAGCGTGGACCGCTGACCGATGGCCGGGCTGATGCAGCCCACAAAACGACAAACGGACCCGGCGCGAACGCGATCGGCCGACAGGAGGACAACGGATGACCGAAGCGGTACTTTACCTGGCCCTGGCCTATGCGGCCCTGGGCGTGGTGATTCTGGGTCTCAACGTCTACAGCCGCTGGCCGCTGTGGGTGAAGCTCGGCACCATCGCTGCGGTGACCGGTTTCTATTTCGTCACCTGGCACTCGCTGCAGGGAGTGCTGGGCTGGCCGGCCCGGGTTGACCTGCCCGACCGCTTCATCCTGCTGTCCACCTCGATCCACGAACCCAACAAGTCCACCGGCGAGCCCGGCCGAGTGCATCTGTGGGTGACGCCGGTGGGGGCGGACGACCGGCCCATGGATCAGCCCCGCGCCTTCGAACTGCCCTACGACGACACGCTGCATTCCCGCCTTGAAGAGGCCAAGAAGGAGATGCGAAACGGGGTAATGCAGATCGGCAAGGCCGAACCCAGCACCGGTGAGCAGGAAGACGCCACCGACACCACCCGTTTCTCCCGTCGCGAGCAGGACGTCAGCTTCGAGAAGATGCCCGACCCGGCGCTGCCCGAGAAATGAGGGCCCGCGGACGGCTTCTGGCACTGTGCCTGGCACCCGCCGCATGGTTGCTGGGCGGCTGCGGCCAGGATATCGAGCACACTTGGTTCCCGCTGGCCGACGGGCTGCACTGGGAGTATCGCGTCACCCGCACCGACGCCCGGGGACAGCGCGAGGTGGAATCCTTTTCGCAGACCAATCTCGGTCGCACCACGCTGCAGGGCACGACGGTATTCGAGCGCCGAAACAGCCATGGTACGCACTACTTCATCGAGGCACGCGAGGACGGCCTCTACCGGCTGGCATCACAGAACATCGGCGATTTCCACCCGCAGATGGATCGGCCGCCGCGGCTGATCCTGCCCGACCCGCCGGAGCGGATCACCGAATGGCGCGCCCCCACGGTCACCTACCTGCTCAAACGAATCTTCCCGTTCGAACGCCACTACCGCCACCGGGCGTCGATCAAGCTGGAGTTCCGGGTGGCGGCCACCGGCGTATCGGTCACCGTGCCGGCCGGGAGATTCGACAACTGCCTGCGGGTGGATGCCGAAGCCGAGATCCAGGTGTCGTCGGACCCCCGCTATGGTCCGGCCCCGGTCCCGATTACCCAGAGCGAGTGGTACTGTCCGGACACCGGGCTGGTCAAGCTGACCCGACACGAGGAGCTGGATTCCGACCAGGCGGCCATCATCGGCGGCGACCTGCAAATGGAGTTGATCCGGTTCGACGACTGATGCGATCGGTCAGGGACTCTCCACCGGCTCCAGGACACCGGCCTCGATGTCCGGATACAGATGCGATACCGAGCGGCGGAACTCCGGCGTGATCACGGCCAGGCCGCGCCACCGGTAGGGCAGTTCCTGCATCATGATTTCCGGCATGTCGAGACCATGGCGCGCCGCGGCATTGAGATTGCGCCACAGCCAACTCAGATAGGCCTGGGTCTGGGCGATGGCCTCGGCGTCATCACGCACCGGCCCGTGGCCCGGCACCAGCGTTTCGAACTCGCGCTGGCCCAGCGTGTGAAGCCCTTCCACCCAGGTAGCTACATCCGCGTTCGGGGTGGTCGGCGTGCGATTAAGAAAGGCCAGATCGCCGGCGAACAGTACGCCGGTCCGATGGTCCAGGATCGCCAGGTCGGCCCCGGTATGCCCCTGCATGCCGATCAGTTCCAGCTCATGCCTACCAAAGGTGACCCGGCTGCCGCCGGTCACTTCCTGCGTGGGCGGCAGGGATTCGGTGCCACGCATGGCCCCGCCCACCAGGTTGTACATGTTGGTGGTCAGATCGCCGCCGATATCGCGAATCTGCTTGATGGTCCCGGCCAGCGCGCCGACGTCGACGTCGGCGAATGCCTGATTGCCCAGGTAGTGGTCGGGATGGTGATGGGTGATATACACCTGCACCACCGGCTGATCGGTGACCCCGGCAATTGCCACGCGCATGGCTTCGCCGTAGAGGCGCGACGGGCCGGTGTCGATCACCACCACGCCCTCGTCGGTGACGATGAACCCGGTGTTCACGATATTGCCGAGGTTGTCGTAGCTGAAATGTTCCAGCGCCCCCACGAACACATAAGTATTCTCGGCCACCCGCTGCGGGGTCAGGTCGTAGGGATTGGCGGCTGCCGCCAGCGGCGACGTCAGCGCCGCTATCAGCCACAACCAGCGCGTCATGGCGCAGCCGGGGCCGGCAGGGTGGCAGCGAAGCGGTTGCCGTTGTTATCGCGACCGGACAGGGCCACCGGCCCGCGGTAACGCAGGTTGACGCTGATCACCGGATTCTCGGACACCGGCTCGAAGGGCTTGAGACGCGCCAGGGTCTCGCCCGCCGGCGTGGCCAACGTAACGTCGGTGATGTGGAATACCGGGATACCGGCGGCCAAACCGGTATCCATGGGATGCACCACCCGGAAACGCAGCCGCTCGCGTTCCGGGCCTCGCGCCCAGGCCTTGCCGGAAATCTCGCCCAGTCGCGATTCCCAGATCGGGGATCCCGCCGCCACGCTGGGGGCCGTGCAGCCGCCGCCGGCAGCCTCAATCCACATGCCGCCGACATGCCAGACGCCATCGGCCGTGCGCATGGCCGCGCGTACCGGCGTGGCCTGCTGAATCTTGAACCGGAAGGACAGGGTCGGCGCCGCCCGCTCGGGGTAGTACTCCAGAATCTTGGTGATCGGATTGAGATCGGCGAACACCACCACCGATTCCACATCCGGCAAATCCGGGGCCTCGACCATTACCGGGGTTTCCATCGCATCCTCGGCATACCCGGCCGACAGCACCCGTACCCGGTCGTCGAACACGATTTCCGCGTCCTCGCCCAGGTGCTTGGCAACCATGCTGTCCCATTGCGGGGACTCCAGCGGGTCGTCGGGAATGGCAGCCATGCCGACGGCACAGACCAGCCAGAGGCTCGCGGCGGTCATCCGGGTGAGGTATCGCATGGTCAATCTCCTGCGGCCGCGCGGCGTTCGGTACGCAAAGACTTCATGGCCGGCATCGCGAACGGCGCAGGGAGAATACGTCGCCGGTCAGTCCACCGACGCACGTCGCCCGTGGCACGCCGAATCAGCGGCCGGCTGTACTATCCGAGTCAGCCGCGTCCGCCGGGGCCCGGTAGGGCACGCCGTAATCGGTGAAGATTTCCTCCAGCCGCCCCGAATTGCGCAGCTCGGTCATGGCTTCACCCAGCGCCCGCGCCAGCGCCGGATTGCCGGCCTTGATCGCCAGGCCCACATCCCAGTCGTTCTGGTACAGCCCGGTGAGCTGTACCTGACGGATATCGATATTCTCGCTCTCGAGCATGTTCACGGCGCCACGCAGTTCACCCAGGGGTGCCATCACCCCGGCGAGTTCGCCCTTGTTGAACGCGCGCATGGCCTCGGGAACGCTCTTGAAGTGCTCGACGTCATCCCGCAGCTGGCCCTGAAAGGCCGAGGTCAGGTAGAAGTCGCCGAGCGTGTCCAGTTGCACACCGATCTTGTTGCCGGCCAGCGCCAGCGGGCTATCCACGTCGGCCCCGAAACGCTCGGCGTCGTACACGAAACCCATGGTCTCGTTGTAGTAGGCGCCGAGGAAGGTGGCCTGATCGTTTTCCGCCTGGAATGACGGGGCCATGCCCACATGCAGCATGGCATCGGCCGGCTTGCGCCCGATGTAGTGCCCCTTCCAGACCATGTTGCGAATGTCGTCGCCCATGGACTCGTCGGCGGGAAACGCATTGATGGTGGTGGACACGCCGAGCTTGTCGCCCAGTGCCTTCGCGATTTCCACGTCAATGCCGGCGTAACCGCCGCTTTCGGCCTTGTAGGACCAGGGCGGGAAACTGTCGTAGACCGCGATCTCGACGCGGCCACGTTCCTTGATTTCGTCGAGCTTGTCGGCCCGATCGTCCTGAGCGCTCGCGCTGCCGGTAACGACAGCCAGGGCAAGCGCCAGCAATGCTGTTTTCACAGCCATGACATGCCTCAACTTGTTGAATGAAGGACGCCGGTCTGACACCGGCGTCGGCAGGCGGTTCTATTTCGCCTTTTCGTAAAGTTCGGCGAGATCCTTGTCCTTGTATTCGTAATGCCGCTTGTCAATGTACGACAGGATGGCCCACATCGCCTCCTGATCGAAAACGTCCTCGAAGGCCGGCATGTAGGTGACGCCGTTACGCTGTACGCCGCTCCGAACCTTGTTGATGAAGTACTCATCGTAGTGCAGGCCCAGCTCGCGCAGGTCCGGGGCAATGCCGCCGGATTGTGCTTGCAGGCCATGGCAACGGGCACAATTCTGGTTGTACGCCGATGCGCCGATCTTGATCGCTTCCTTGTTCCCGCGGTAGGGATTTTCGGATAGCCACTTGCCGTCCGGCAGGTCCTTGAGACCCTCGGTGTCCACCGCCTGCGGCGCCACGTCACCGTGGGCATAGATCGCGGAGGCCGAAGCCACCAGTGCCAGTGCGGTAACGAATCGAATCTTGCTGTTGATCATCTGCGCTTTCCGTTCTCGAGAAATGTTCGTCATTCGTCCCGCAAGGCGGGGGCTGGCGGCACATGGCCGCACAGCCCCCTGTTCGCACGGGACCTGGTTTACTGCAGTTCGTCCGGGATCTTGAACACCCAGACACTGCCACCCTGGTTCAGGAATTTAACCCGCTTGGCAACTTCGCCGCCCCACAGCGGGACCGCGCCACCCCAACCGGAAGTCACGGCCACGTACTGGTCGCCGCCCTCTTCCCAGGTAATGGGCTGGCCGACCACGCCCGAGCCGGTCTGGAACTTCCAGAGTTCCTCGCCGTTACGAGCGTCCACCGCCTTCAGATAGCCTTCCGGCGTACCGAAGAACACGAGGTTGCCCGCGGTGGTCATGGTGCCGCTCCAAAGCGGCGCGTTGTTCTTGACCTGCCACTTGATCTCGCCGGTCTTGGGGTCGATCGCGCGCACGGAACCGATGTAATCCTCATACAGCGGCTGGATATTGAAGCCCGCACCCAGGAAGGCTGCACCGGCCTTGTAGGTGATCGGCTCGTTCCAGATATCCATACCCCATTCGTTGCTCGGCACGTAGAACAGGCCGGTACCCGGGTTGTAGGACATCGGCATCCAGTTCTTGGCCCCGAGGAAGGACGGCGCCACGAACACCGACTCGCCCTTCTTGCCTTCGGTCTTCGAGGGGTCACCCGGACGGTTGCCGGTTTCCACCGGACGGCCGGTCTTCTGATCGATCTTTTCAGCCCAGGTGATCTTGGACACGAACGGCGAGGCGCTGCGCATCTCGCCATTGGTGCGATCGAGCACGTAGAAGAAGCCGTTGCGGTCGGCCGAAGCGCAGTACTTGCCGCTGTCCATGTTGAACGGCACGCACATGTTCACGCCGTCATAGTCCCAGGCATCGTTCGGGGTCTTCTGGAAGGCCCACTCGATCTTGCCGTTCTCGGGGTTGAGCGCGACGATCGAGGTCGAGTAGAGGTTGTCGCCCGGACGCAGATGCGAATTCCACGGCGCCGGGTTGCCGGTACCAAAGTAGGCCATGCCGGTTTCCGGGTCGTACGTGCCACCGAGCCAGGTCGCGGCGCCGCCATGCTTCCACATGTCGCCCGGCCAGCTCTTGCCGCGCTCACCGGTGATGCCGTTGTCGACCATCTTGTCGCCCTTGCGGATCTTGCCCATGTGGCCTTCGACCACCGGGCGCACCCACTGCATCTTGCCCGACTGGGCATCACGGGCTTCCACCCGACCGATGACGCCGAACTCGCCCCCGGACACCCCGGTCAGAATCATGTCACCGACCACCAGCGGGGCGGCGGTGTAGGAATAGCCGTCCTTGAAATTGTCGATGGTTTCCTGCCACACGACATCGCCGGATTCCTGGTCCAGGGCCACCAGCTTCGCGTCCAGGGTGCCGAAGATGAACAGGTCGCCATGCAGCGCGCCGCCACGGTTGACCACGTCACAGCAGGGCAGAATGCCTTCCGGCAGACGATGCTCGTACTGCCAGATCTCCTCACCCGTCTCGCTGTCGATCGCCCAGGCCCGCGAATAGGAGCCGGTGACGTACATCACGCCGTCCTTGACCAGCGGCTGGGATTCCTGGCCGCGCTGCTTTTCGCCGCCGAAGGAAAACGACCACGCCGGATACAGGTGCTCGACGTTGTCGGCGTTGATCTTGTCCAGCGGGCTGTAGCGCTGGGTCTGAGTGCCCATGCCGTTGTGCAGGACGTCACCGGTGGACTGCTGGTCGTTGTTGATCTCGTCCCAGCTCACGCCCGCGGATGCTGCGGTGGAAACGGCCAGTGCCGTGGCCCCCACCGTCAGCAGGCTTCCGCGCAGCCAATTCTTGGTTGCAGAACTCATTGATTCAATCTCCTCGTCAGTCGCTCTTGACTTGTCGTGTTGCGTCTCCACTGCCGCGTGCCAACGGCAGTCTCCCGGTGCCATCAGGCAAGTCCGATGCCATTTCTGTCAGGGCATCGCCAGACGGCGCCATCACCTTGCTTGCGGGCCGATCGTCGCCGGCTTGGAAGCGGGACTGGAGCTTATCACTACGGCGGAGACTGATCATGAGATGCCGTCCGGGCGACACGGTGCACAACAGGCGGCCGGACTGTCCCGCAGCCATTACAGACTGTAACGGCACAAACGGGGCCGGGATTAGCTCGACCCTTGCTGCAACGCCGCAAGACGCTGGTCGGGCGGCGGATGCGACGCATGGAACGCCGCATAGAGCGGATCGGCGGCCAGGGCGGCCGCGTTCCGGGTCAGCAGCTTGTGCAACGCCGATACCAGGGCGCCGGCATCGGCATGACGCACGGCGAAGGCATCGGCCTCGAACTCGTAGCGCCGCAGACAGGCGGCCAGCCAGGGCTGCAGCGGCCAGGCCATCAGCGGCAGTAACAGATACCCGGCCGCCAGCCATGCGCCCGCCATTGCCGGTACGCCCAGCGCGCCCAGCCAGCCCCATTCACCGGCAGCGCCGAGACCAACGATCCCGACCATCAGCAGCCCCCCGAGGCGGGCATAGTGACGACGGATATGCCCTTCGCGATCGTGCCCGAGTTCGTGTGCCAGCACCGCCTCGATCTCGTCATCATCGAGTTCGCGGATGAGGGTGTCGAACAGCACCACCCGCTTGGCCCGGCCGAAGCCGGCGAAATAGGCATTGGCCAGCGCCGAGCGCCGCGACCCGTCCATCACGAACATGCTCTCGGCGCGGGCACCACAGCGCTCGATCATGGCTTCCAGGCGCTCGCGCAGCGGCCCCTGTTCCAGCGCCTCGAAACGGTTGAACAGCGGCGCGATGAGCCGCGGTTGCGCCCATAACAGGAATCCGCCCGCCAGCACCGCCGCCAGCGCACTGAGCCCCCAGCCCGGCGGGCCCATGAGCATCACCGGCAGCAGCAGCGCCAGGCCGCCCCCAGCGAGCAGCGCAGCCGCCAGCGCCGCCTTGATCAGGGCATCCCGGGCGAACAGCAGCGGGGTCATCCGGTTGAAGCCGAAGCGGGTGTCCACCACGAAAACCTGGATCAGCCGCGGCGGCACCCGCAGACATTCATGGATGCCGGCGAAGGCCGCCAGCAGCAGCACCTGACCCACCCAGCCGGCCGGCATCAGGGCAGCCAGCGCGGCCAGCCCGCCGCCCAGCGTCCAGACAACCGCCAGCAGCACGGTCCAGCCGGAATCCGCCAGACGCGTCAGCAACCGGGCGCGGCCGTAGGCGCAGGCACGGGCATGCTTGTCCGGCGCCACCGAGTCAGCGAACATCGCCGGCACCCGGGCCGTGGCCAGGAATCGCGCCTGACGCCGGGCCAGGTAGGCCTGCACCGCCCAGCCAAGCAACACCCAGATCATCACCAACAGGGAAATCGTGCTTGCCATAGCCGGTCGAAGGTATCAGATTTACAGGTTGACCCCGACCGCAAGCAACGCGACCGATAATGCACGCCGCGATAGAAGCCATCGCCTATATTCTTCCCGCCCGCACCGAGACCAGCGAGGGGCTCGCCCGCGCCCATCCGGACTGGCCGCTGGAAAAACTGGTGGAGCGCACCGGCGTACGCATCCGCCATGTGGCCGGCGACGACGAATGCGCCTCGGACCTGGCCGTGGACGCCGCCCGGCGCCTGTTCGCCGACCACAACTTCGAACCCGGCGACTTCGACTTCGTGCTGTTCTGCACCCAGACGCCCGACTACCTGGTGCCCACCACCGCCTGCCTGCTGCAGGAACGGCTGGGCATGCCCACCTCGGTGGGCGCCATGGACATGAATCTTGGCTGTTCCGGCTACATCTACGGCCTGGGCATGGCCAAGGGCCTGATCGAAACCGGCCAGGCCCGGCGCGTGCTGCTGGTCACCGCGGACACCTACAGCAAGTTCGTGCATCCGCGGGACAAGAGCGTGCGCGCCCTGTTCGGCGACGCCGCGGCGGTTACGTCGGTCGTCGCCACCGACGACGGCCCGGCGATCGGCCCTTTCGTCTACGGCACCGACGGGTCCGGAGCGGAAGACCTGATCGTGCCCATGAGCGGCATGCGTCAGCGCTTCGGCAACGCCCCACCCCCGGACGTGCCCGACCGCTTCGGCAATGTGCGCAGCGCCCAGCACATCCACATGAACGGCAAGGGCGTGGTCGATTTCACCCTGCGCGAAGTACCCGGCGCGGTGCGCGCCATCTGCGAACGCAGCGGTCTGTCACTGGATGAGTTCGACGCCGTGGTGCCGCACCAGGCCAGCGCCAAGGTGCTGGAAGGGCTGCGACGCAAGATCGGGCTGACCGAGGACCGTTTTCTGGTCTACATGCAGGAGATCGGCAACACCGTCTCCTGCAGCATCCCGATTGCGCTGGCCCGCGCCCACGAGGACGGCAAGCTCCGTCCCGGCGCCCGGCTGCTGCTGGTGGGATTCGGGGTCGGCCTGTCCTGGGGGGCAACCGTCGTGCGCTGGCCGGACAACGCCTAACCGCAGCGGCCGGCTATTCGTCCGGGAACGGCTCGTAGTCGCGCATCGCGCGGCAGTAAAGCGACCGCCGATTCTCGTTGTACTGCGAGCCACCCACCGCGCCCGTATCCACCTTCTCGGTGTAATGCTCGCAGCGATCCCTGAACACCTCCACCGCGTGCTCGCGACAAGCACGATAAATATCCGTGCCACGCTGGTAGTTGGTGCAGACCGTGTCGAGGTCGATGCGCCCCCACCAGCCCTTTTCCCAGGAGACCGGGGGCTTGGGCGCTGCCAGGGCCGTGCCGGCGGCATAGCCGGCAACAACGACATCAGGATGATCCTGCACGACCAGGATTCGAACACGCCATGCTTCACGGGTGGCTCCGGCAGTTCTCGGGACGTCGGCGACTGGCCTTGCAAACAGTTTGCCAGCAACGCCGGCGGCGAGCGAGCTACCGGAAAGCCTGAGCCGGGAGCGGCGCCGCGTCGTGCGGTGTAACCGCGTCACACCACGGCTGCGACGTCCTCAGGGCGGGGCGGAAGGGCCGGCGCTACGAGCCAGGACCGTCGATGCATCACCAGCCTGCTGGAAGTGATGGCCCTGGAAATACTCGACCCCCAGGTCCCGCAGGCGATCCAGGGCGCCTTCGTCCTCCACACCCTCGGCCACCACCCCGAGCTTCATTGCCCCGGCGACCTCCATGACGGCACGGATCAGGCTATGTCCGACGGGATCGTTGTCGATATCACAGGAAAAATCGCGGTCGATCTTGACCCCGTCGACGCGCAGGGACTTGAGCAGGTCGAACGAGTTGTATCCGGTGCCGAAATCGTCAAGCCAGACTTCGTGCCCGGAGCGACGCAACGTCCGAATCAGATCAAGTGCCGCATCGCCGTCGATCCGATCGATCTCGGTAACCTCGAAGCGCAGGGAGCCAACCGGCAGACGGGCATCGGCCAGCATCCGGCCGAGCCGTTTCGCAAACCCCGGATCGCCAAGGCTTGTCGCGCTCACATTCACCGAGATATAGCGCCCGGCAATCCAGGTGCCGGATTCAACGCCCTCGCGGATCAGCCTGACGGCGCCGGCGGCAACGGATTCATCGACCCGTGCGAGCAGGCCAAGTCGTTTCGCGGCCGGAAGAAAGGTGGCCGGTGCATGCAGCCGTCCCTGTTCATCGCGCAGCCGCACCAGTGCCTCATACCCGGCAACCTCGCCTTCACCATTGACGATGGCCTGCAAGTGCAGTGCAAGATTTCCACTGTCCAGTACCCGCCGGAGGCGCTGGGCCATGTCCAGCGTCGACGTATTGCGCCCGATGTCGGCGTCACCGGGCGCAAAGCGGTGCCAGCGATGCCGCCCGGCTTCCTTGGCCACGTAGAGCGCCTGATCCGCCCGGGCAAGGATTTCGGCAGGATCGCCCACAGTGATATCGATCGAGGCAAGCCCGATGCTCAAGCCGACGGTAAACCGCCTGCCGTCGGCGACGAGTCCATAACTCTCGACTGCCTTGATCATGCGATCCGCAAGCACCTCGGCTTCTTCCGGCGTTGCCGATTCGACGATGGCCGCGAACTCGTCTCCGCCCAATCGCGCCAGTATGTCGTCGCCGCGCAGCGAACCCGCCATGACCTCGGCGATTTCGCGCAGGACACGATCGCCGACGGCATGGCCGCCGGTATCGTTGACTGCCTTGAAGTGATCCAGGTCCAGATACATCACGAAACCGGCCCATCGCCCCCGCCGGGCTCGTCGCCAGGCATCACCCATCAGGCTGCCGAAACGCCGTCGGTTGGGTAGCCCGGTCAACGCGTCGTGATCCACCTGATGCGTCAACTGGGCAGTGATCCGCTGGGTTTCGCTCATGTCCTGGAACACGAAAACAGCCCCGATCACCCGACCCGCGCGATCGCGCATGGGCGATACCGAATCCGCGACCGGAATCATCCGGCCGTCCGACCGCCGCAGCCGCGTGAATACCGGCACCCGCATGGGACGGCCATCGGCAAGCACCCGGGCAATCGGATCCTCGACCCGACGAGCCTCGCTGGGATGAAACAGTTGCACAACGTCGCCAAAGGCCTTTCCCTCGACCGCCCTGGGTTCAACCCCCAGGAGCGCGGCAGCAGCCGGATTGCAGAAGGTGATCACCGCATCCGCATTACAGCGGAGCATGCCTTCACCGATGGCGGCCAGGGTGACCTCCGCAAGTTCGTTGGCTTCGAAAAGCGCATCCTCGTCATGCTTTCGCTGCGTGATGTCCTGAATCTGCGAGATGAAATGGATCGGCTCGCCCCGATCATCGCGCAACAGCGACACATCCAGTTGCGCATACACCACATGGCCATCCTTGTGGCGATATCGCTTTTCAATGCGGTAGGCGTTCTTGGTACCGTCCAGCAGCGCCTGGACCTGCGCCAGATCCTTGTCCAGGTCATCGGGGTGCGTCAGCGCCTGGAAGTCGCTGCGCAGCAATTCCTCCCGACGATACCCGAGCATTCGGCAAATGCTGGTGTTGACCGCCAGGAAACGACCGTCCGGCGACACTAGCGCCTTGCCGATCGGCGCATAGTCGAACGACTGATGAAAACGCCGTTCGCTTTCCTGTAGCGCGGACTGCGCATTCAGCATCTCGCTTATGTCGCGGCCCTCGGGTACCAGGAGCTCGATCTCGCCACGGGCATTCCGATAGGGCGTGAGCGAAAAGTCGATGGTGGTCCGTCCTTCAGCACCACTGATCTCGACATTGAAGCGCACGAACTCACCCTGCGCGCCCCTTGCCACGGCGTCCTGCATGGCCTGGCGCACGGTGTCGCTGTGGGCGAACCAGGGACAATCCCAGAGTTTCTGACCAATCACCGCCCCGCGCCCGATCCCGGCAAAATCCAGCGCGCGGGTATTGGCCTCCAGGAGCGTGCCATCGGGTGCCAGCAATCCGGTGAACTGGTAGAGATTCTCGAACAGGCCGCGGAAGCGGTGCTCACTCTCGGCCAACCGGGCCTCCGCCTGCATTCGGGCATCGATATCGGCATGGGTGCCGATTACTCGCGCCGGCTTGCCCTGCTCGCGCCAGGCGACGACGCGACCGCGATCGTGTATCCACTTGTAGCCACCATCCTTGCAACGCATACGATGCTGGTTGTCGTACGTCGGAGACCGCCCGGCAAAGTGCGCTTCCAGGTCTGCCAGACAAGCAGGCAGGTCCTCGGGGTGGACCCGACTCGACCACTCATCGAGGCTGTCGCCGACCTCATCCGGCGCGAAGCCCAGCATCGCCTTCCACTGATCCGAGAAATAGACCCGATCCCGGGTCGCATCCCAGTCCCAGAGGCCGAGCCCCGAGCCGTCGATGGCGAACTGCCAGCGCGCCTCGGTGTCGACGATGGCCTGGTTCAGTAACGCCTGCTCACGACGCGCCTGGTACTGGTCCTCGACATCGATGAATGCGCCGACCAGCCCGACAACCCGGCCCCGGCGGCGGGACGGCTCGGCAACACTCTGGACGTGGCGCAAGGAGCCATCTCGATGCACGAGTTCCAGTTCCAGATTGAAGCCGCTGCCATCGGCCTCGCACTTGGCGAGTGTCTGCCGCAGCAATCCCCGGGAATCGGCGCTGAAAAAGCCGATCGCGGTACCCAGGTCCGGCACCGGGCTGTTCGGATCGAGCCCGAGGATTCGGAAGATTCCGGGCGACCAGGTCAGCGTCCTCGATTCATACGCCAATGCCCAGGTCCCCACGCGCGCGGCGGACTCGAGCACGGAAAATGCATTGTTATGGGGCACGGCAACCTCATGGGCGTATCCCGATCAGTATCGGCCGATGCAGGAGCCGGCGTAGACCGGATACGGCCATTCGGAACCGGACTTCGCCGATTCGCGCGAAGAAGGCCCACCGGCGTGTGAGCCTTCGTTCCGACTATGACGCGCCCGGGAAGATTACTCGGGGCGTCCTGCCCCTTGCCCTTCGGGCCCGCACGCCTCTCGGCGTGCGGTTAATCCGGCCGTCCCTGGCCGGATTGATCAAACTCCCGGATTGCTTATTGGGTCGGGAGTTCGAATGTGTCGTCGCCAACGAAAAAAGGCCCACCGTGTGGTGAGCCTTCGTTCAAAATATGGCGCGCCCGGGAAGATTCGAACTCCCGACCTTGCGGTTCGTAGCCGCACGCTCTATCCAACTGAGCTACGGGCGCGTGATTCCGTATTGTACTGCAATGTAATGGCGGAGAGGGAGGGATTCGAACCCTCGAAGAGGCTATAAACCCCTTACTCCCTTAGCAGGGGAGCGCCTTCAGCCACTCGGCCACCTCTCCTAATTCTATCCAGCGCCTGCCGGCGTATCGCTGCCAGCCGGAGCGCCTTGCTCGGCTCGTCCTGAGCCTCGCCCCTTCGGGGCCCGCCTGCGGCGGTCTCGATTTGCTCCGGGCAAATCGATCAGCCACTCGGCCACCTCTCCTAATTCTATCCAGCGCCTGCCAGCGTATCACTGCCAGCCGGAGCGCCTTGCTCGGCTTGTAAAGAGCCGATCCCTCGGGCCCTGCCCGAAAGGCCGCGTAGGATAGCGATGCTGGCCAGTCAGGTAAAGGCTGTGGTCAGTCGCTGCCTTCGGCTGACGCATCCTCGTCTGCCGCCTGCTTGCCCAGTCGCTGGCGCACTTCCTCGCGGTGCACCGAAACATCCTTGGGTGCCTCCACGCCCAGCCGAACCTGGTTGCCCTTCACGCCCAGGATGGTGACTGAGATGTCGTCGCCGATAACCACGGCCTCCCCCACTCGGCGTGTCAGGATCAGCATGTCCGGGTCCTCCCCCGCTTGAATGTCGCACGGCCTGCCCGGCTTGCCGCCAGGTCTTTTGTCGTTGTCGCCCGATCAGTCCTGTTCGCTGAGCGGGGTGAGCTCACTGTCCACTTTTTCAGGTTCGGCGTCCAGATCGAAGGTCTCGTGCAGCGCGCGTACCGCCAGTTCGAGGTACTTGGCCTCGATCACGATGGAAATCTTGATCTCGGTGGTCGAGATCATGCGGATGTTGATGTTTTCCTCGGACAGCGTCTTGAACATGCGCGCCGCCACGTTGGCGTGCGAACGCATGCCCACGCCCACCAGCGACACCTTGGCGATGCTGGTGTTGCCGGCCACCTCGCGGGCACCGAGTTCGCTGGCAGCCTGCTCCAGCAGCCCCTTGGCCCGGTCGAAGTCACGCCGGTGCACGGTGAAGGTGAAATCGGTGGCGGAATAATCGCTGGACGGGTCTCCCGACACGTTCTGCAGGATCATGTCCACCTCAATATTCGCCTCGCCGATCGGGCCCAGCAGCGAATAGGCAATGCCGGGGCGATCGGGCACGCCGAGCACGGTGAGCTGGGCTTCGTCCTTGGTAAAGGCGATGCCGGAAATAATGGGTTCTTCCACGTCTTCCTCCAAGCTGATCAGGGTGCCGGGGCCGTCATCGAAGGTGGACAGCACGCGCAGCGGCACGCCGTACTTGCCCGCGAATTCCACCGCGCGGATCTGCAGGACCTTCGAACCCAGGCTGGCCATTTCCAGCATTTCCTCGAAGGTTATCTTTTCCAACCGGCGGGCACCCGGCACGACGCGGGGATCGGTGGTGTAGACACCGTCCACGTCGGTGAAAATCTGGCATTCATCGGCCTTGAGCGATGCCGCCAGGGCCACGGCCGTGGTGTCGGAGCCACCGCGGCCCAGCGTGGTGATGTCGTTGGCCTCGTTGACGCCCTGGAAGCCGGCCACCACCACCACCCGGCCGCGGCCGAGTTCGGTCTTCAGATGCTCGGCGTCGATGGAATCGATGCGGGCCTTGCCATGGGCGTCGTCGGTGCGGATGGGCACCTGCCAGCCGGTGAACGAACAGGCATCGACACCGGCCGCGGACAGGCCCATGGTCAGCAGCGCGATCGTCACCTGCTCGCCGGTAGACAGCAGCATGTCCATTTCCCGCGGCAGGGGCGAGCCGATCTCGTCGGCCAGGCCCTGCAGCCGGTCGGTTTCACCGCCCATGGCGGACACCACCACCACAACGTCATCGCCGCGATCGCGATAGCCCTTGATCTTGTTGGCGATGGCGCGAATCTTTTCCGTGGTGCCGACGGAACTGCCGCCGTACTTCTGAACGATGAGGGCCATGGGTTCCCCGTGGTTGGATGGTGGCGGCGGGTCAGTCCGCCGGCGCGGTGGAGGCGGCCAGGCGTTCGCGCGCGTGTGGCGCCACGCTGGCCAGGGCCGCATCCAGATTGTCGGGCTGGCTGCCGCCGGCCTGGGCCATGTCGGCACGACCGCCGCCCTTGCCGCCGACCTGTTCGGCCACGAAATTGACCAGCTCGCCGGCCGGCAGCCGGTCAGCCAGGTCCTTGCTTGCGCCCGCAATCAGCGCGACCTTGCCGTCCTCGACCGCCGCCAGCACGATCAGCGCACTGCCCAGCTTGTTCTTGAGGGCATCCAGGGTGTCGCGCAGGGTCTTGCGATCGGCGCCGTCCAGCCGCTCGGCCAGCACCTGTACGCCGTCGATATCCACCGCCTTGCCGGCCAGATCACCGCCCTTGGCGGACGCCATCTGCGCTCCAAGCTGTTCGACCTGTTTTTCCAGCTTCGCCAGTCGGTCCAGCGTCTTGTCCAGGCGGTCCTCGACCTCGGCGGGCTGGGTCTTGAGGGCCGCGGCGATGCGCTCCAGGCGTGACTCCTGCTCGCGGATACGCTGTATCGCGCTGCCACCGGTCTGGGCTTCGATGCGGCGGACCCCGGCGGCCACGCCGCGTTCCTCGCTGAAGCGGAACAGGCCGATCTCGCCGCTGCGGTTGACGTGGGTGCCGCCGCACAGCTCCATGGAGTCGTCGCTGAAGCGCACCACCCGCACGCGGTCGCCGTACTTCTCGCCGAAGAAGGCCAGCGCCCCGCGGGCGATGGCGTCGTCGTAGGTGGTCTCGAAGAACTCGCCCTCGATGTCGGCGCGTATCTGCTGATTCACGCGGGATTCGATATCCGCCAGCAGGTCGGGTGTGACCGGCTCGTAGTGGGCGAAATCGAAACGCAGACGGTCGGGCGCCACCAGCGACCCCTTCTGCCGGACGTGGGTCCCCAGAATCTCGCGCAGGGCCGCGTGCACCAGGTGGGTGCTGGTGTGATTGAGCTCGATGGCGGCGCGGCGCTCGGCGTCGACACGTGCGTGCACGGTCTCGCCCATGGCCAGTTCCCCGCCGCTCACCCGGCCGACATGCAGGTGTTTGCCGTCGGCCTTCTGGGTGTCGACCACCTCGAACAGCGCCCCGGCCGATTCCAGCAGGCCGGCGTCGCCGATCTGGCCGCCGGATTCGCCGTAGAACGGGGTGACGTCGAGAATCACCACGCCTTCCTCGCCCTCGGCCAGGCGATCCACCGGCTGGCCGTCGCGCAGCAGGCCGATCACCTGACCGGCGTCCTCCACCGCGCCGTAGCCGGTGAACCGGGTGGTGCCGGCCACGTCCACGGCCTGGGTGTAGTCCACGCTGAAACGGCTGGCTGCCCGCGCGCGTTCCCGCTGCGCGGCCATTTCGCGATCGAAGCCTTCCTGATCGACGCGCAGGCCCCGTTCGCGGGCCACGTCGGCGGTCAGATCGACCGGGAAGCCGTAGGTGTCGTACAGCTTGAACACCGTCTCGCCGTCCAGCGTCTTGCCGGACAGATCGGCGATGGCGTTATCCAGAATGGTCATGCCCTGGGCCAGGGTCTCGGCGAAGCGGCTTTCCTCCTGTGCCACCACCTTCTCGACATGGGCCCTGGCCGCAGCCAGTTCCGGGAAGGCCTCGCCCATCTCGTCGGTCAACGGCGCCACCAGCTTGTGGAAGAAGGCCTCGGTGGCCCCCAGCTTGTGGCCGTGCCGGATGGCCCGCCGCATGATCCGGCGCAGCACGTAGCCGCGGCCCTCGTTGGCGGGCAACACGCCGTCGGCAATCAGGAATGCGGTGGCCCGGATGTGATCGGCCACCACCTTGAGCGAGGCCTGGCGCTCCGGATCGTCCAGATCGCAGCCCACCGCCTCGGCGGTGGCGGCCATCAGCGTGCGGAACAGGTCGATGCCGTAGTTATCGTGGGTGCCCTGCAGAACCGCGGCAATCCGTTCCAGGCCCATACCGGTATCCACCGAGGGCTTGGGCAGATCTTCCATGCTGCCGTCGGCCTGGCGGTTGTACTGCATGAAAACCAGGTTCCAGATTTCCACGTAGCGGTCGCCATCTTCTTCCGGCGTGCCGGGCGGGCCGCCGGGAATGTGCGCCCCGTGGTCGTAGAAGATTTCGGAACAGGGGCCGCAGGGGCCGGTGTCGCCCATGGACCAGAAATTGTCGGCGGCGCCGATGCGCGAAAAGCGATCCGGGCTGACGCCGATTTCGTCGAGCCAGATGGCCGCGGCGTCCTCGTCCTCTTCGTACACCGTGATCCAGAGCTTTTCCGGCGGCAGGCCGAGTTCGACGGTCAGGAACTCCCAGGCGTAGCCGATGGCCTCGCGCTTGAAGTAGTCGCCGAAGCTGAAGTTGCCCAGCATCTCGAAGAAGGTGTGATGCCGGGCGGTATAGCCGACATTCTCCAGATCATTGTGCTTGCCACCGGCGCGCACGCAGCGCTGGGAGCTGGCCGCGCGGGTGTAGTCACGCGCCTCGCGCCCCAGGAACACATCCTTGAAGGGCACCATGCCGGCGTTGGTGAACAGCAGGGTGGGGTCGGTACCGGGGATCAGCGGGGAGGACGGCACCACCTGGTGCTGCTTGTTCGCAAAGTAATCCAGAAATGCCGCGCGCAGCGCGTTCGTGCCCATCATGGCGGCTTGCTTGAGCTCCGGTCCCGAAATAGTGCGTCATGGTACCGAAGCACGCGCCGGCCGCGCCACTGCCGGGCGCCGGCGGCCTCACCGAAACAGGCTAGTAAACGAGTGAACGATCACCCACTTCGTCGCGGCGACGCTGGTATTCCTCGCGGTCGATACGCCCGGCGCGATAGTCGTCCTCAATGTCGTCGAGCTTCTCCTTGTTGTACACCTCGTAGGCCACGCCCGCGGTGCCCGCGCCCACCGCCGCGCCACCCACGAACGAACGGCTGCACCCGGCCACCGCCAGCGCCGCCACCAGTGCCAGACCCAGATTTCGATAAGTCATGATCCACTCCATCGCGTTCATGTCGCGCTGACAGACTGACTGCGAGTGGCTGAATCGATGATGAACGAGAGGAGCCCGCTATTCGCTGCGCAGCGCGGCGCGGATGTCGTCGCTGTCGAATCCCCGCTGCTGCAGAAAGCGGGTCTGGCGCGCCCGCTCACGCAGGGTGTCGGGCAGATCGGGGCCGAAACGCTTCCTCCGCTGCGCCCGGGCGGAGGCAGCCCAGTCCACGTCCAGCTCGGCCAGCGCCTGCTCGATATGGCCGTCGCCGATCCCGCGCTGGGTGAGTTCCGCCTGGATGCGCACCCGCCCCTGGCCGCGTTCGGCGCGCTGCCGGGCGAAGGACTCCGCGTAGCGGGATTCGCTGAGCAGATCGTCGCGGATCAGGTCGGCCAGCGCCTCGGACACTGTGTCGGCCGCATAGCCGCGATCGCGCAGCTTGCGCTCGAGCTCGCGCGGGGCGTGTTCACGCCGGGCGAGCAGCTTGATGCCGTGCTCGCGCACGGTGGATACATCGGCGTCGGCAGGATCGTCGGCCAAGACCGGCGCAATCAGCGGGCCGCAGCGTCTTCCTCGGCAGCCTCGGATGCCTTGGCCTCGGCCGCCTTTTCGGCCCGGGTCGGCTTGGGCGGCATCAGCCGCTCGCGCAGCGCCGCCTCGATGGTATTGGCGATCTCCGGATTGCTGCGCAGGAATTCGCGCACGTTGTCCTTGCCCTGGCCGACCCGTTCACCGTTGTAGGAATACCAGGAGCCGGCCTTCTCGATCAGATTGTTGGCCACGCCCAGCTCGATCAGCTCGCCCTCACGGGAGATACCCTGACCGTAGAGGATTTCGAATTCGGTCTGCCGGAACGGCGGTGCCATCTTGTTCTTGACCACCTTGACCCGGGTTTCGTTACCGATCGCCTCGTCGCCCTTCTTGATCGAGCCGATGCGGCGGATGTCCAGCCGGACCGAGGCGTAGAACTTGAGCGCGTTGCCGCCGGTGGTGGTTTCCGGGCTGCCGAACATCACGCCAATCTTCATGCGGATCTGGTTGATGAACATCACCAGCGTGCCGGTGCGCTGGATGTTGCTGGTCAGCTTGCGCAGCGCCTGGCTCATCAGCCGCGCCTGCAGGCCGACGTGGGAATCGCCCATCTCGCCCTCGATCTCGGCCTTGGGCGTCAGCGCCGCCACGGAATCGATCACTACGATGTCCACCGCGCCGGAGCGCACCAGCATGTCGGCAATCTCCAGCGCCTGTTCACCGGTGTCGGGCTGCGAGATCAGCAGATTCTCGATATCCACCCCCAGGGCCTCGGCATACTGCGGGTCCAGCGCGTGTTCGGCGTCCACGAACGCGGCGGTACCGCCGGCCTTCTGCGCCTCGGCGATCGCCTGCAGGGTCAGCGTGGTCTTGCCCGAGGATTCCGGACCGTAGATTTCCACCACGCGGCCGCGCGGATAGCCCCCGATCCCCAGGGCCACATCCAGCCCCAGCGATCCGCTGGAGATCGCGGCCACGTTCTTGACCGCCTCGGCATCGCCCATGCGCATGACCGAGCCCTTGCCGAACTGGCGTTCGATCTGGGTCAGGGCGGCGGCCAGTGCTTTCTTGCGATCATCATCCATGGCTTGCGCCTCCAACTGTCAGTATGTACAGGCCCGCATTATTCCACAGTTGCAGCCGAGCCTACACGGGGAAATGGGCCGTCTACGACTCATCGCGTCAGCCACCCGCCGGAATCCGCGCCAGCAGGCCGTCCAGCGCCGCCGCCACCGAGGCCGCGCGCACCGCCTCGCGATCACCCTCGAATACCGGGCAGGCAGCATCCACGCTGCCATCCGGCATGCCCCAGGCAATCCAGACCGTGCCCACCGGCTTGTCCGGCGTACCGCCGCCGGGCCCGGCGATGCCGGTCAGCGCCACGCTCCACTGGGCCCCGCACATCGCCAGCGCCCCGCGAGCCATGGCCTCGGCCACGGCACGGCTCACCGCGCCGTGTTCGACGATCAGGTCGCCCGGCACGCCCAGCAGCGACTGCTTGGCGGCATTGGAATAGGCCACCACGCCGGCCTCGAACCAGTCCGAACTGCCGGCCCGGTCGGTGCACGCCTTCGCCACCCAACCGCCGGTACAGGATTCTGCCGTAGCCAGCCGCTGGCAGGCCGCCCCCAGGCGCGCCGCCAGTGTTGCCACCCGGGCCTCGAAGGCCGTGTCGCTCATGCTATTCTGCGCTGCGTGTTGCGGCCCGAAAATAGCACGACACCGGCCCCGACCTGCCCGCCAGAGCTGCCCATGCCCCGCCACCCCAGAACCACCGGCCCGATCCCGCATCCGCCGGCTGGCGGCCGGCAACGCATCGACTGATCATGGCCGATAACGCCGCCACGTCCCGCGACCACACGCCGATGATCCGCCAATATCTGGGGATCAAGGCGGATTACCCGGACATGCTGGTGTTCTACCGCATGGGGGATTTCTACGAGCTGTTCTTCGAGGACGCCCGGCGCGCCGCGGAACTGCTCGACATCACGCTGACGCAGCGCGGCGAATCCGGCGGCCAGGCCATCCCGATGGCCGGCGTGCCCTATCACGCCGCCGACCAGTACCTGGCCCGGCTGATCCGGCGCGGCGAATCGGTGGCCATCTGCGAGCAGCTCGAGGCCCCCGGCAAGAACAAGGGCCCGGTCCGGCGCGAGGTGGTGCGGGTGGTCACGCCCGGGACCGTCACCGACGAAGCCTTGCTGGATGCCCGCGAAGCCAACCGGCTGGTCGCGGTCGCCCCCGACCGGGCCGGCGGCTTCGGTCTGGCCGCGCTGGAAATGGGCCGCGGCGATTTCTCGGTCATGCGGCTGGCCGACGACGAGGCCCTGACGGCCGAACTCGCCCGGCTAGAACCTGCCGAGGTGCTGGTCCCCGAGGATGCCGACAACGCCGCCAGCCGCCATCCGCTTGCGCGCGCCCGCTCGCCCTGGCTTTTCGACGCAGTCAGCGCCCGTCGGCGCCTGCTCGACCATTTCCGGGTAGCCAACCTTCGCGGGTTCGGCTGCGACGATGCCGAGGCGGCCGTGGCCGCCGCCGGCGCCCTGCTGGAGTATCTGCAGGCCACCCAGCGCAGCGCCCTTCCCCACATCACCGGCCTGCGCACCGATATCCGCGACGACGCCCTGCTGCTGGACGCCGCCACCCGGCGCAATCTGGAAATCGAACGCAGCGTGTCGGGGCGCGACGAGCACACGCTGGTCGGCGTGCTCGACCGCTGCGCCACCGCCATGGGCAGCCGCTGCCTGCGGCGCTGGGCCGGCCGACCCCCGCGCGATCACGACATTCTTCGCGGCCGTTATCAGGCCATCCGTGCCCTGAACAGCGATGGCGGCAGCCGCAGCCTGCGCGAGTCACTGGCCGGCATCGCGGACGTCGAGCGCATTCTCACCCGGCTGGCGTTGCGCAGCGCCCGGCCGCGCGATCTCCATGGCCTGCGCACCGCGCTGGCGCGGCTGCCCGGACTCTGCAATCAGCTGGCCGACACGCCGTCGGACCTGCTTGCCGAGCAGGCCGGCCGGCTGGGGCCGTTCCCGGCGATGCAGGCACACCTGGCCGGTGCGCTGGTGGACGAGCCACCGATCTGGCTCCGTGACGGTGGCGTGCTGCGACCCGGATATGACGAGGAACTGGACCGGCTGCGCGGCATCGCGGACAACGCCGACGGCTTCCTGCGCGAACTGGAGGTCAACGAACGGGCGCGCACCGGGGTGGACACCCTCAAGGTGGGCTATAACCGGGTGCACGGCTACTTCATCGAACTCGGCAAGACCCACGCCGCGCGGGTGCCCGAGGACTACACCCGCCGCCAGACGCTCAAGGCGGTGGAGCGCTACATCACTCCCGAACTCAAGCGCTTCGAGGACGAGGTGCTGTCGGCCCGCGAGCGGGCGCTGACCCGCGAGAAGGCTCTGTACGCGGAACTGCTGGATGATCTGGCCGGCCACCTGGAACCGCTGCGGGCGCTGGCCGATGCGCTGGCCGAACTGGACGTGCTGGCCAATCTGGCCGAGCGCTCGGTGGCCCTGGGGCTGACCGAACCGACGATGGTGGACGAACCCGGCCTGACCCTGCGCGGCGGCCGCCACCCGGTGGTGGAGCAGGTACTCGCCGAGCCTTTCGTGGCCAATGATCTGGCGTTGTCGGACGCCACCCGCATGCTGCTGATCACCGGCCCCAACATGGGCGGCAAGTCCACGTTCATGCGTCAGACCGCGCTGATCGTGCTGATGGCGCATATCGGCAGTTTCGTGCCGGCGGACAGCGCGGAGATCGGGCCCATCGATCGCATCTTCACCCGCATCGGCGCCGGCGACGATCTGGCCAGCGGCCAGTCCACCTTCATGGTGGAGATGGCCGAGACGGCGCATATTCTTCACCACGCCACCGCCAACAGCCTGGTCCTGCTCGACGAGATCGGCCGCGGCACCAGCACCTACGACGGGCTGGCGCTGGCCCGGGCCACCGCCGAGCGGCTGGCCCGCCACAACCGCGCGTTCACCCTGTTCGCCACGCATTATTTCGAGCTCACGGCCCTGGCCCAGGCCCTGCCCGGCGCGGAGAACATCCACTTCGACGCCAGTGAATACGCCACCGAACAGGGGGAATCGCTGGTGTTCCTGCACACCGCCCGGCCGGGCCCGGCCTCGCGCAGTTTCGGCCTGCAGGTGGCCGCACTGGCTGGCGTGCCCCAGCCGGTGCTGGCCGCCGCCCGCACCTATCTGGCCGAACTGGAAAATGGGCCGGCACCGGCGCCAGGACCCGCCGCCACTCCGCAGATACCGCTGTTCAACGAGGACCGCCTGGGTGATCGCCTGCGCCAGCAGCTGGCCGATCTCGACCCCGACGAACTCACGCCCCGCGAGGCGCTGGCGCTGATCTACCGGCTGCGGGGGATGCTCGAACCCGACTGATCCGCCAGGATTTCCCAGCCGGCATCCAGCGCCATGGCCTGCAGCCGGCGATCCGGCATCACCGCCACCGCCCGGCCGACTGCCCGCATCAGCGGGGCATCGCTGGCGGTGTCGGCGTAAGCCACGGCCGCCGACAGATCCATACCGGCCTCGGCGGCCAGCGTACGGGCGGCCTCGACCTTGGTCTCGCCATAGGGATGGCGCACGGGCGGCCCGCTGCAAAAATGGCCTGCCGCCACCTCGCAAAGCGAACCGACCGCGTCGGCGGCCCCCAGATGATCGGCCAGGGGCCGCGCCAGAAACTGCGGCGTGCCGGTCAGCAGTACCACATGATCCCCGGCGGCGACGTGCTCGCGCAGACGGGCGACCGCCGGCGTGAACAGCACCTTTGCCAGTTCCTCGGCGATGAAGTCGCGTGCCAGCGATGCCACTTCAGCGCGTGCCAGGCCGGTCAGCCAGGCCTTGTTCTTGAGCGGCACGTGGCGTCCGAACCGGGGCCAGTAACGCAGGAAGAACCAGCCGGTGGCCAGCAGCTGCCGCCAGCCCAGCCGCCCGCGGCAGAGCAGGTACCAGGCGAAACGGGGCTCGGTGCCAGGGGACGGCACCAGGGTGCCGTCCACGTCGAAAAGCACCAGGGGCACGAATTCAGTCCCGATTGGCCAGGAACTCGATCACCACCGGCAGACCGCGCAGCACGCACAGGGCGGCCGAGACCACCACCAGCGCCAGACTGATCGCGTCCATGCCCGGCCCCCAGGTGTCCCAGAATGCCGGGAACAGGTCCGGAAACGGCTGCCACAGCAGCACCCAGGCAAAGGTCACCGCCTTGACCGCGGCATAGGTGAAACGCATGAAGCGGCCGGCCACCAGAAACCGGCCCACCGGGCTCTGCATCATGTCGAAGGCGGCGGTGCCCGAGGCCGTGCCGGTGCTGCGAATGGCATCGACGAGGGTGCCCCGCACGATGAACAGCAACGGCACCCAGACGCCGATCAGGCCGAGGTGGGCCAGCACCACCCAAAGCACGTTCTCCACCATGCGATCGGCGGCGATATCGAAGGTGGCGCCGAACAGCGATTCCTCGCCGCGCTTACGCGCCACCCAGCCGTCCACCCCGTCCAGGGCGATGATCAGGATCACCAGCGGGGCATTGACCAGCTGCAGCGCAGGCATGCCGCTGTACACCACCGCCAGAAGCAGCAGCAGAATCAGACAGCGCCCGAAAGTGATCCAGTTGGCCATGCGGAAATTCCAGGTAGCTAGCTAATCAATCTCGTTGCGGAACGGACGTTCGGTGAGCACGCGCACGGCGTCCGGCGGCGCGACATCCTCGTGCAGCACCGAGTAGACCTGTTCGCAGATTGGCAGTTCGACCCCCTCGCGCTCGGCAATGCGGTGAACCTCCCGGGCCACCCGCACCCCCTCGACCACCTGTCGGATATCGGCCTCGGCCTCGGCGACCGTCCGACCCGCCGCCAACGCCAGTCCCATGCGGCGGTTGCGTGACTGGTCGTCGGTGCAGGTCAGCAGCAGATCCCCCAGACCGGCCATGCCCATGAAAGTCTCGCGGCGGCCGCCCAAGGGTTCACCCAGCCGCACCATTTCGGACAGCCCGCGGGTGATCAACAGCGCCCGGGCGTTGGCCCCGTAACCCAGGCCGTCGGAAATCCCCACCGCGATGGCCAGCACGTTCTTGACCGCCCCGCCCACGGCCACGCCCGCCATGTCGGCACCGACATAAACGCGGAAGACACCATCGTGAAACGCCCGCGCCATGTCGGCCGCCAGCGTGGCTTCGTCCGACGCGATGGTGACCGCGGTAGGCAACCCGCGACCGACCTCGCCGGCAAAGCTCGGCCCTGACAGCAACGCCACCGGCCGGTCATCGCCCAGCACCTCGGCGGCTACTTCGAACGGCAGCCGGGCCGATTCCGGCTCCAGCCCCTTGGTGGCCAGAATCAGACGCTGACCCGGGCGCAGATGCGGCTGCAGGCCGGCCAACGTCTCGCGCAGGGCATGGCTGGGCACCGTCACCAGCACGTCCCCGGCAAACGCCACGGCAGCGGCCAGATCCGGTTCGCCGATCAGGGCCGGCGGCAGGGCGGCACCGGGTAGATAGCGCTGATTCTCGCGCGCCGCCTCAAGGCCTCTGATGGCCGCGGCATCGCGCCCCCACAGGCGCACCTCCACGCCGTTGCGGGCAAGCTGAATCGCCAGAGCGGTGCCCCAGGAACCGGCACCGAGCGCGGCCATACGCTGAATGGGCACAGGCAACGCCTAGTGGGTGGCGGGCTGCGCCGCGTCCGCGTCCTGCGAACGCCGATGCTGTTCGAACAGGGCGTCGAAGTTCATCGGCTGCAGCAGGAAATGCGGGAAACCCGCCCGCTGCACCAGGTCCCCCACGGTTTCACGCACGTAGGGAAACAGCACGCTGGGACAATAAGCGCCGAGCACCCGCTGGTGCTCATCGGTGTCGTCGAAGCCCGAGACCAGAAATACGCCGGCCTGATCCACCTCGACGATATAGGCGGTCTTGTCATCACGCTTGGCGGTCACCGTGACCGACACGCTGACCTCGTGGCGCTGTTCGCCCAGGTCGCCCACGCGGAAGTTCAGATCCACGTCGATCTGCGGCCGCCACTCGCCTTCGAAAATGCCCGGCCCGCCCGGCACTTCCACCGACGCGTCGCGGAGATAGAGTTTCTGCACCAGCACCCGCCGGCCGCTGTTCGCATCGGTGTCCGCCATCAACCTGCCCCGTCCTTGTCGTGCCGATTACTTGCGCGTGATGGGCAGCCCCGCCGCCTGCCAGCCGTTGATGCCACCCTTGAGCGAATGCACGTGGCTGTAACCGAGCTTCTGCAGCCGCTGGCAGGCCTGCTGCGACGTGGAGCCCATGGCGCAGTAGCACAGTATGGTGCATTCCTTGTTCTTGGAAATCTCGTTGGCCCGTTCGGTGATGCCGGCCAGCGGAATGTTGATCGCGTTGAGCAGGTGCCCCTTCTTGAAGTCGCCGGCCGAGCGCACGTCCACAACCACTGCATCCCGGCTGTTGATCAGCCGGACCGCATCGCTGGGCGGAAGCGGCCGGTCGCCGCGCAGCGAACGCCATATCTCGTTGGCGATCAGCGCCGCGATGACCGCGGCCACGGCGGACCAGAGAAACGGGTGATTGGCAATGAATTCGAGCAACTGCTGCATGACGTGAGGACGTGGACCTGATGCGGGCGGCGGATTATCACACAAGCGCCACACCCGCCGGAACCGGCGGTCCGCCGGGGCTTTCATTACAATGAGGCGATGGCACGCGGACTCGCGATACTTCTCCTGACCCTGATTCCGGCGGGCCTGGCAACCGCCCAGGGCCTGGCCGAGCGCGAGCAGCAACTGCAAGCCCTGCGCAGCGAGATCGCCACTCTCAAGAACCACATCGAACAGGATCGTGAACGCCGCGGCGATCTCAGCGCCGAACTGGCCACAGTGGAAACACGCATTGCCGAGGCCAGCGGCGAATTGCGTGGCATTCGTGAGGATATCCGCGCGCACGAAACCGAAATCGATCGGCTCGAGGCCGAGGCTGCCGGCCTGCGCGAAAGCCTCGGCGGCCGGGTGGAGACCCTCGGTCAGCGCATGGATGCCGCCTATCGGGTCGGCCGACAGGGGCGTCTGCGGCTGATCCTGTCCCAGGACGACCCGGCCGCCATCGGCCGGCTGCTGGGCTACTACGAGTACTACAGCCAGGCGCAGGCCACGGCGATCCGCGAACTGCGCACCGACCTCTCGGCCCTGGCCGAACAGCGCCGGCAGATCGCCACCGAGCGCCAGGCTCTCGCCGCCGCCGAATCCCGGCGCGCCAACGCCCTGGCCGCGCTGGACGACACCCGACGAGAACGGGCCGAGACCCTGGAGCGCATCAAGACCCAGCTGGCCGCGCGTGGCGACGATCTCGGCTCGCTGCAGGCGGAGGCCGAGGCGCTGGAATCCCTGATCGGCGAGGTCCGCGAACGCGTCGAGAAAGCGCCATCACCGCCGCCTGTCGGCGAGCCCTTCGGCAATCTCCGGGGTCAGCTGGCGCCGCCGGTAAGCGGGCGCATCATCGCCGGATTCGGTGACGCCAAGGCCGGCGGCAAACTGAAATGGCAGGGGGTGTGGCTGGCGGCCGGCGCCGGCACCTCGGTCAGTGCCGCCGCGGCCGGGCGGGTGGTGTATGTCGGCTGGATGCATCGCTACGGGCTGATCGTGGTGCTGGACCACGGCGACGATTACTACACCGTCTACGGCCACAACCAATCCGCCCGGGTCGAGGTGGGCGACCGGGTGCGGGCCGGACAGACAATTGCCGCGGCCGGCAACAGCGGCGGACACGACCGCCACGGCGTCTATTTCGAGATACGCCGCGGCCGCACGCCGGTCGATCCGGCGCGCTGGCTGAGCGGCTGATACGGGATGCCTGTGATATCGTCACGCGTCCGCGGATGGGCCGGCGCCGCCGGGCCGCATCCAATCCGATCCGGAGTTTCAAGCCCAATGCCCCGCACATCCCACAGCCTGCTCCTGCTTGCCACCGGCGTCGTCGTCGGCGTTCTGCTCGCCCTGGGCCAGGGCGTGTTTGCCACCAGCGACAGTGCCGATGCCGACAACGCGGTGCCACTCGAAGACCTCCGCAGCTTCGTGGAAATTCTCAACCGCGTGAAGCAGGGCTATGTCGAGGAAGTCAGCGACGAGGATCTTCTCAACAACGCGATCCGCGGCATGCTCGACGGGCTGGATCCGCATTCCGCCTACCTGTCACCGGAAGAGTTCAAGGAGATCAACATCTCCACCTCCGGCGAATTCGGCGGGTTGGGCATCGAAGTGACGATGGAAAACGGTTTCGTGCGTGTGGTTTCGCCGATCGACGACACCCCGGCCAAGAAGGCCGGTATCGAGGCCGGCGACCTGATCATCCGCATCGACGACACGGCCGTGAAGGGCATGAAGCTCAACGACGCGGTCAAGCTGATGCGCGGCGAGCCGGGCACCGACATCACGCTGACCGTCCTGCGCGAGAGTAACGCCGAGCCGTTCCAGGTCACCATCACCCGCGACGTGATCGAGGTGAAGAGCGTGCGTTCCCGCATGCTGACACCGAGCTACGGGTACGTGCGCATCAGCCAGTTCTCCAATCAGACCGGCGAGAGTCTCAACGACGCGATGGACGAGCTGATGGACAAGGCCGACGGCGATCTCCGCGGTCTGGTGCTGGACCTTCGCAACAATCCCGGCGGTCTGCTCAACGCCGCAGTGGACGTATCCGACGCCTTCCTGACCGAGGGCGAGATCGTTTCCATCGACGGCCGCGTGAAGAACGCCGACCAGTCCTTCAGTGCCGGCAACGGCGACAAGCTGCGCGGCCGCCCGCTGGTGGTACTGGTGAACCAGGGGTCGGCCTCGGCCTCCGAGATCGTGGCCGGCGCCCTGCAGGATTCGGGTCGCGCCATCATCATGGGGCGCCGGACCTTCGGCAAGGGCTCGGTGCAGACCATCGTGCCGCTGCAGAACGACGCCGCCCTCAAGCTGACCACCGCGCGCTACTACACCCCCGACGGTCGGTCGATCCAGGCCGAGGGCATCGTGCCGGACGTGGAAATCCAGTCAGTGAAGGTCAGCGCCAGTGCAGAGTCCAACCTGGGACGCTTCTCCGAGGCCGATCTGGCCGGCGCCCTCGCCAACGGCAAGGCCCCGGCCGGAGGGGCCGAGAAGGCCAACAAAGCCGCTGCGGATGCGGCGGATGACGACGAAGACAGCAGCGGCGTGCTGGCCGAAGAGGACTATGCGCTTTACGAGGCGCTGAATCTGCTCAAGGGCCTGCACATCCAAAGCCGTCGTTAGCCGGGTCGGCGCACCGCCCGCCAGGCGGCCAGCGCCGCGAGAAGACCCAGGACGGGGGCAGTCCATGCGGGGCCGACTGCCAGCCCCGCGGCGAGCACCGCGCTGATTGCCAGACCCGCACCGAGCACCGAGCAGCCGATGCGAATTGCCCCGTCGACGCTCGGAGCGGCATCGGCCGGCGTCGCCGCGGGTTCCCGCCCGGGCGCTTCCAGCCGCGCCACCGCCGCCTCGGTCAGGGCGGGCAGCGATTCCAGCAACTGCGGCAGCTGCTTCTGCAGCCGCGCCAGGGTACGGCGCGGATCCAGGCGCTCGCGCATCCATTCCTCCAGCACCGGCTTGGCGGTCTGCCAGAGGTCTAGCTGCGGATAGAGATCCCGGCCCAGCCCTTCCACATTGAGCACCGTCTTCTGCAGCAGTACCAGCTGCGGCTGTACCCGGTAATCGAACTGCCGGGCGATCTGGAACAGCCGAATCAGGAACAACCCGAAGGATATTTCTGCCAGCGGCTTGTTGAAGATGGGCTCACTCACCGTGCGGATGGCTGCCTCGAAGGCCTCGATGCGGGTATCCGCCGGCATCCAGCCGGAGGCCACGTGCAGTTCGGCAATGCGACGGTAGTCCCGGTTGAAGAACGCCAGGAAATTCTCGGCTAGATAGCGCTGATCGGACGGAGTCAGCGACCCCACGATGCCGAAGTCCACCCCGATGTAGCGCGGCCGATCCGGGTTGCTGGCATCGACGAAGATGTTGCCGGGATGCATGTCCGCGTGGAAGAAATTGTCGCGGAACACCTGCTTGAAGAAGATTTCCACACCGCGCTCGGCCAGTACGCGAAAATCCACCCCGGCGGCGGTGAGCGCCTCGACATCATCAATGGGAATGCCGTGGATGCGCTCCATCACCAGCACGTTGTCGCGGGTGTGGTCGAACAGCACCACCGGGTGATAGATCAGATCCGACCCCTGCCAGTTGCGCCGCAGCTCGCTGGCATTGGCACCTTCGCGCACCAGGTCCAGTTCGTCGTGGATGATGCGGTCGTATTCCGCCACTACCTCGCGCGGGCGCAGACGGGCCAGCTCTGGCAACCGCATGGCCAGATCGGCCAGCAGGTACATCAGGGCCACGTCGCGATCGATCGCCGCTTTCACGCCCGGGCGCAGGACCTTGACCACTACCGACATGCCGTCGTCGTCGCCGGGGGCCGGATGCAGGCGGGCGGTGTGAACCTGGGCGATGGAGGCCGCCGCCAGCGGCTCGCGGTCGAACTCTGCAAACACCTCGCCAAGCCGGCACCCGTAGGCTCGTTCCACGATCGCGGCCGCCTCGCCGCCATCGAACGGCGGCACCTGGTCCTGCAGCTTGACCAGTTCCTCGGCCAGCTCGGGCGGCAGCAGATCACGCCGGGTAGACACCGCCTGACCGAACTTCACGAATATCGGGCCCAGTTCCTCCAGCGCTAGCCGCAGCCGCACGCCCAGCGGCTGCTCGTGGCCGCGGCCGCTGCCGAGAACCCAGCGGGCGCGGCGATCCGGCACCAGTTCGCCCAGACCGTAGCGGCGGGCGATGCGGCGTATCTGCCACAGACGTCGGGTGCGTTCGAGCATGGGTCAGCCGGTGGAAAGACGCTTGACCCGCTGTGCCAGGCGGTCGGTGTCGGCCCGCAGCCGATCGACCTCGGCCAGCCATTCGTCGACCTCGGCGCGCCCCACCAGATCACCGGTTTCCTCACGCAGGTATTCGGACAGATCGCGGGGCAGTACGTCGGCCGCGCGGCGGGCCAGATCGCGGCCGGCACGCAGCGCCCGGCCGGCCAGTTCCGCCGGGACATCGCCCAGCCGCTGCGCCAGCCAGTCCTCGAAATCGATGTCCGCCCCCTGAAGCAGCCGCGCGAAGGACTGGGCCAGCCCCACGTCGCCCTCCACGCGGATGCCCCCGCCCAGGGCCTCGCCATTGCCGAACAGATTGCGGGCGAAATCCCCCACGCCACCGCTCAGGCGGACATCGGGATCCTCAACCGGGCCCTGTTCCACGCGCATGCCGGTGTCGGCCGGGCGAAACACGAGCTCCAGATCCGGTTCCCGCAGCCGGATCGCCAGGCAGCGCCCGTGGAGCCGGGAGGCACGTTCAGCGGCGACGTCATCGACGGCCAGCCAGCGCGACAGCGCAATCTCCAGCGCCCCGGTGACCTCGCCGGGCAGCTGCATCAGGCGTAACCCCGGTGCACCGCCACGATGCCGCCGGTCAGGTTGTGGAAGCCGCAGCGTTCGAAGCCGGCATCTTCCATCATCGATCGCAACGTGCCCTGGTCGGGATGCATTCGAATGGATTCGGCCAGGTAGCGGTAGGAATCCTCGTCATCGGCCACCAGACGGCCCAGGCGTGGCAGCACGGAAAAGGAATAAAGGTCGTAGAGCTTGTCCAGGCCCGGCACCGCCGGCTTGGAGAACTCCAGCACCAGCGCGCGGCCACCGGGCGCCAGCACCCGCTTCATCTCGGCCAGCGCCGCCGGCTTGTCGGTGACGTTGCGCAGCCCGAAGCCGATGGTCACCAGATCGAAGCTGGCATCGGCGAACGGCAGAGCCTCGGCATCGGCCTGGACCACCTCGAGATTGCCCGCCACGCCGGCGTCGGCCAGCCGGTCGCGGCCGCGGGCCAGCATCCGGCCGTTGATATCGGACAGCACCACCGATCCCGACCGCCCGGTGCGCCGGGCCATGCCGGCCGCCAGGTCGCCGGTGCCGCCGGCCAGGTCGAGAATGCGCTCGCCGGGACGAATGGCCGCCAGCTCGAGGGTGAAGTGTTTCCACAGACGATGAATGCCCATCGACATGAGGTCATTCATCAGGTCGTAGTTGTCGGCCACCGAGTCGAACACCGCGCCGACCCGCCGCGATTTCTCGCCGCGCGGCACGCGCTGGTAGCCAAAATCGGTGGTGTCGTCGGCGGGGTCGGTCATGGGTCGATCAAGCGGGGCCAGCAGCCGGCAAGGGTACCCTGAAGCCTTCGCCAGGGACAGTCGAAACGGACGGCGGACAACCCCGCCAGGCGCCTTGAAAGGCGTCCTACAGGATGTAGCGCGACAGGTCCTCGTCCTCGGCCAGATCGGCGAGTCGGCTGTCGACGTAGGCCGCATCGATGGTCAGCGACTGGCCTGCCCGCTCGGCGGCATCGAAGGAGATTTCCTCCATCAGCCGCTCCATCACCGTATGCAGCCGGCGGGCGCCGATGTTCTCGGTGCCTTCGTTGACCTTGAATGCCACCTCCGCGATGCGGCGGACGCCGTCCGCGGCGAATTCCAGCGAGACATCCTCGACGCCCATCAGCGCCGCGTACTGCTCGGTCAGCGAATGGTTCGGTTCGGTGAGAATACGTACGAAATCCTCGGCGGCCAGTGCCTGCAGTTCCACTCGGATCGGCAGCCGCCCCTGCAGCTCCGGAATCAGATCCGAAGGCTTGGCCACGTGGAACGCGCCCGAGGCAATGAACAGGATGTGGTCGGTGCGCACCATGCCGTACTTGGTGGACACGGTGGACCCTTCGACCAGTGGCAGCAGATCCCGCTGCACGCCCTCGCGGGACACGTCGCCGCCGCCGGCGTGCTCGGCCCGCTTGGCCACCTTGTCGATCTCGTCGACGAACACGATGCCGTTATTCTCCACCGCCTCGATGGCGTCGGCCTTGATCCGTTCCTCGTCCACCAGCTTGGCGGCTTCCTCGTCGACCAGCAGGCGGAAGGCGTCGCCGATCTTCACCTTCTTGCGCTGGCTCTTCTGGCCGCCCATGTTCTTGAACATGCTCTGCAGCTGGCTGGTCATTTCCTCCATGCCGGGCGGCGCCATGATCTCGACGTTGGCGCCCTGCTGGCTGAGGTCCAGCTCGATTTCCTTGTCGTCGAGCTTGCCCTCGCGCAGCCGCTTGCGGAACACCTGCCGGGTGGCGGAAGACTCGCTGGCCGCCGATTCGCTGTCCTGGGCCGACTGCGGACGCGGCAGCAGGGCATCGAGGATGCGTTCCTCGGCGGCGATCTCCGCCTCGTGGCGCACGCGGTGCATGGCTGCCTCGCGTGCCAGCTTCACCGCGACGTCGGCCAGGTCGCGAATGATGGAGTCCACCTCGCGGCCGACGTAGCCGACCTCGGTGAACTTGGTGGCCTCCACCTTGATGAACGGTGCGTCGGCCAGCTTGGCCAGCCGGCGGGCGATCTCTGTCTTGCCCACACCGGTCGGCCCGATCATCAGGATGTTCTTGGGCGTGATCTCGGCGCGGATGTCCTCGCCCAACTGCATGCGCCGCCAGCGGTTGCGCAGGGCCACCGCCACCGCGCGCTTGGCATCGGCCTGGCCGATGATGTGGCGGTCCAGTTCGGCCACGATCTGGGCCGGCGTCAGCTGGCCGGCCGAACGCTGGGCCAGCAGAGTATCGGTGGCAGCATCATTCATCGCCGAGTACCTCGAGCGTAATGTGGTCGTTGGTATAGATGCAGATGTCGGCGGCGATGCGCATCGCCTTGTCGGCGATTTCCGGGGCCGGCAGATCGGTATTGTCGATCAGCGCCCGGGCCGCGGCCTGCGCGAAGCTGCCGCCGGAGCCGATGGCCATGACATCGTGTTCCGGCTCCATCACGTCGCCGGTGCCGGACAGCATCAGCGTGGTCGAGGCATCAGCCACCAGCAACAGCGCTTCCAGCCGGCGCAGCATGCGATCGGTGCGCCAGTCCTTGGCCATGTCCACAGCGGCGCGGGTGAGATTACCGCTGTGCTGCTCCAGCTTGGACTCGAAGCGCTCGAACAGGGTGAAGGCATCGGCAGTGCCCCCAGCAAACCCGGCCAGCACCTGATCCTTGTAGAGCCGCCGTACCTTGCGCGCATTGCCCTTGAACAGGGTCGATCCCATCGATACCTGGCCGTCGCCGGCCACCGCCACCACCCCGTTGCGGCGCGCGCACAGGATGGTGGTTCCGCGAAACTGTTCCAAGAAATTCTCCGGTTTCAAAGCTTGCGCACGGCGAGACCCACCGCGTCATCGCGTAACGGTTGGGGTCAAACCGGCCCGCTTCAAGCAGGCATCAACCAGACAAGTGCCAGAATCCCTGTCGGGCCGCGTGCTCACAACCTGCGTTCGAACTGACCTTCCATCGGCGCCACGCGCGAGAAAATGCGATCCACGCGCATCGCAAACGCCTTCGGATCACCGGTTTCCAGCAGGGTCGAACGCTCGGCAAGAAGTTCTGCGTGAAACGCGTCCTCCACCGCTTCGCTGCCGGAGACGCCGGCCAGTTCAGTCAGGTACTCGCCTTTCCCCACGGCCAGGTCAAACTTAATCATGGCTGCATTCAACAGCGAGAATCGCACGATGCGCTGCGCTGGATTCAGACCGGCCTGACCTTCGCGTATCAACTGAACGTGGTAGGAATCCTCGGCGTACCGCACCACCGACCCGGAGAGAATGTCCGTTCCCCATGACAGAACGAACGTCGAATTGATCATGGCAACGTTATTGAACGTCGTCTCGGGTTTGAAGCTCTGACTCTCATACCCGGTTTTTTCAACGCGGATCTCGGGCGGCGTCCCGGCGCGTTGAATGGTCAGCGTCACATCCCCTTCCCCTACGAGGCGACCCTCCCGATATATCTTCGCATCTTCCGGATCAGTCGAAATATGAATGTCATCGCTGGTACCGGTAAATATCGTTGCACAACCGCCCGTTGCCAGCACCAGGAAAATCACACTGAACGCGATCCCGCCTCGACACATAACCCCCTCCAGTCATCACAACACGAAAAACTTCGTGCGAGATGGTACGCACCGGCACAATGTCACGCGAGCGAACCTTTCACCCCGCAGCGTATGCCGGCTAGTCTTCCTCGTGGCCGCGGCGGGCCCGCGGATGCGCCGCGTCGTATACCGCGGCCAGTCGCTGAAAGTCCAGGTGGGTGTAGATCTGGGTCGTGGCGATGTCCGCGTGACCCAATAATTCCTGCACCGCGCGCAGATCGCCACTGGATTCCAGCAGATGGGTGGCGAACGAATGGCGCAGCTTGTGCGGATGCAGGTGGGCGTCCAGCCCTTGACGGCGCCCCCAGATTGCCAGCCGCCGGGCCACGCTGGTCCGGGCCAGCCGACCACCGCGACGGGATACGAACAGAGCCGCTTCGTCCGCCGCCGCCCATTCGGAGCGTGCCGGCAGCCATGCACGCACCGCGGCCACGGCCTTGCGGCCCAGCGGCACCCGGCGCTGCTTGCGGCCCTTGCCCAGAGCCTGGAGTTCGCCACCGGCCAGATCCACGTCGTGCAGGTTCAACCCCACCAGCTCGGCCAGACGCAGGCCGCTGGCGTAGAAGACTTCCATGATCGCCCGGTCGCGCCGGGCAATCGGGTCGTCGGCGTCGATTTCAAGCAGCTGGTGGGTCTGATCGACATCCAGCGTCTTCGGCAGCGGCCGGGCCCGCTTGGGCGCGCGCACCGACCGGGCGGGATTGCTGGCCGCCGCGCCCTCACGGATCAGCCACTTGTAGAAACTGCGCAGGCTGGACAGGAAACGCGCCAGGCTGGCCGGCGAGGCACCGCCGCGGTGACGTGCCGCGACCAGGGTGCGCACATGGTGCAGATCCACCTGCGCCCAGTCGGCAACCCCCTGCGCCTGCAACGCCGTGCGGGCGGCGGTCAGATCACGCCGGTAGGCGGCAACTGTGTGGGGCGAGGCATGGCGTTCGCGCGTGAGGCTGGCGCAGAACCGGTCGACGAGGTTCTCGTCTTCCGTGCTCATGACACCGACTCAGAGGCGCCCCGACCCGAGGTGTCGCCGGCAGGCCGCGGTGATCAGATTGCCCATCAATTCCAGGAACAGCGTGCCCATATCCGGCACGAAGCGACGCGAATCGCGGCTGCCCAGCACCAGGGCGCCCTGCACCTTCTCCTCGCCCAGCGGAATGAGTGCGGCCGATTGCGGCGGGGTATCCCCGGCATCGGCGAACAGTGCCTCCACTTGCTCCTCGGTCAGCGGCCCGCAGATGGGCTTGCCACGCCGGAACAGATTGGTCAGCGCCTGCATGCCTTCGCCATCGCGCGGCAGCGCCTGGATGCCGCCAACATCCGCATCGATGCCGGTGAACCCGATGAACATGGCGTCGACCCTGAGCTCGCGCTTGAGGAATTCGCGCAGACGGGTCACCAGCTGTTCGGCGTCGTCAGCACCCAGTAGCACCCGGGCCAGGCCATTGAGATGCTGTACGCGGGTCTCGTTGTCGCGCGCGGTATCAATGAGCTCACGCAGCCGCGCGTGAGTGTCGTGATTGTCCCGGCGCAGGGACGCCACTTGGCGTTCGATCAGCGATACCGCGCTGCCGGTGTCATGGCGCACGTCCAGCGCCTCGAGCACCGCCGGATGGCGCTGCAGGAAATCCGGATTGGCCTGCAGATAGGCCGCCACCTCGGCTTCGTCCAGCGTCGGGACGGGATCCTGATCGGCCTTGGGTTCGCTCATCGACATCACCTTGAAACTGACTGCGCTTGTGCCCGAATGGTTACGATTCAACGGCCATCATGGTTGCCGGCCATTTCATCTATATCGGCCACCGACCGTCGAAGACATGCGTGGCGGGTCCGGTCAGATACACCGGCTCGCCTTCCCCCGCCCAGCTTACCGCGAGTTGCCCGCCGGGCAAGTCCACCCGCACCGTTTCGTCCAGCCCGTGAAACAGCCGACCCGCGATCATGGCCGCACAGGCCCCGCTGCCACAGGCCCGGGTTTCACCCACGCCACGCTCGAATACCCGCAGCGCGACATGCCCCGGCCCGTGGATCGCCATGAAACCCACATTGACCCGCGCCGGAAACCGGGGATGGCGCTCCACCGCCGGCCCCTGCACCGATACCGGCGCGCTGTCCACGTCATCGACCACCATCACCGCATGCGGATTGCCGATGGCCAGGGCGTGCACCGTCAGTTCGCGGCCGCCGTCCATGGCCAGTTTGTACGCCGGTTCACGTTGCGGGGCGTCAAACGGGATATCGGCCGGTTCGAATACCGGCACACCCAGGTCCGCCCGGACCTGGTCGTCGGCGGCAATGGCCAGCGTCATGCGGCCGGCGACGGTGGCCACCACCAGCGGATTGCGCTGGCTCAGGCCGCGGTCGCGCACGAAGCGGGCGAAACAGCGGGCGCCATTGCCGCACTGGCCGGATTCGGAGCCGTCGGCGTTGTAGATGCGGTAACCGAAATCCACATCCGGGGCCGGCGGCGGTTCGACCACCAGAATCTGGTCGCAACCGACGCCCAGACGGCGGTCGGCCACGGCCCGGGCCAGTTCCGGTGTCATCGTCAGGGGTTCGCGGGTGGCATCGAACACGACGAAGTCGTTGCCCAGCCCGTGCATCTTGGCGAAGTCGCGGCTCATGAGTCGGCCGGGGCGGCACGGCGGTAGGTGGCCTCGAAGCGGCGCGTGGCCTCTCCGGCCGCACCGCATTGCAGATCGAACACTACCGCGTCGCCGGCGGCCGGCGCCTCGGGCGGCGCGGACAGCATCAGATGCGCCCCCCCCGGACGCAGTGTCACCCGCTCACCGGGACCGACCGAGAGTTCATCGAGATGCGCCATGCTCGCCTGGCCGTCGCGATCGACCGTTTCGTGCAGCATCACGCGCTTGAAATCGGAACTGGTCACGCCGCTGACGATCACCCGGCGATTCCCCGGGTTGTGCAGTTGGAAATAGGCCGCCTGCATGGGCGCGCCGGGCGGTGGCAGCCTCACCCAGGGGGCTTCTACGCGCAGGTCGCCGCAATCCGGCGCGGGCGCCCGGGTGCAGGCCGCCGCGATCACGAGGCAGCCCAGCCCGATCAGGGCAGCACGGTGGTGGAAATTCGGCATTCAACGTGTCCTGCGTGCCGTCACATTTCGTTATACTATCGCATCAACACTCGCGCGAGCGGCCTACCATGCGGCTTGGAACAGCAAAACTCGACGGCCTGGCGGTGGCATTTTCCGCCATCTGCCTGGTGCACTGCCTGATGCTGCCGGTGGCCGTGACCATGATGCCCGTGCTGGGCGCCACGCTCAGCCACGGCGCGTTCCATGATCTGATGCTGATCGTGGTACTGCCCACCAGCCTGATCGCCTTCGGCATCGGCTGTCACCGCCACCGCAGCCGCGGCGTGGCCGCGCTGGGCGGCTTGGGTCTGGCCATGCTGATCGTGGCGGCGCTGGCGGTGGACAGCGTCTGGGGCGAACACGCCGAACGCTCGATCACCATGGTCGGGGGCCTGGTGCTGGCGGCCGCCCATATCCTGAATTTCCGCCTCTGCCGGCGGGCCGACTGTCCCGACCACTGCCACTGATCGCCGTGGACCGGCACCTGCTCGATGTTCTGGTCTGCCCGGTCACCGGCGCGGCCGTTCAGCGCCTGGACGCCGACGAACGCGATCGCATCAATGCCCGCATCCGGACCGGCGAAGCGCGCTACGTCGACGGCACGGTGGTCGATGAAGCGCTGGACGAGGCGCTGATCACCGACGACCGGCACACCATCTACCGGATCGACGACGGGATTCCCGTGATGCTGCCCGACCGCGGCATCGCCTGCGAGTAGAGCCGACCGGCCCTGAATCCGCAGCCATCCCGGCTCGCACCAGTCATGCAACTGTTTGTCGATCAAATCACCGTCATCGACTGCGGCGTTCTCGACCGCCTGCGCGGCCTGATGGGCGTGAGCTGGATCGTGGACCTGAGCCTGACCGGCGAGATCGACACCCATACCGGCATGATCGTGGACTTCGGCCCGGTCAAGACGCTGGTCAAGCAGCGCCTGGATGCCCTGGTGGACCATCGCCTGCTGGTACCCGGCCAGGCCACTGGCCTGGGTCGAGCCGACACTGATGAGGGGCTGTCCCTGCATTTCCACGACGACGCCGGCTACCGGGTGGACTATCTGGCCCCGGCCGACGCCGTCTGCGTCCTGCCCACCGAAACCATCGAACCCGCCGTGGTCGCGGCGCTGCTGGAAGCCGATCTGCGGCCACGGCTGCCCGACCGGGTCAGCGGGTTGTCGCTGACCCTGCGCGAGGAAATCATCCACGGGGCCGAATACCAGTACTGCCACGGCCTTGCCGCCCACGACGGCAACTGCCAGCGGCTGGCTCACGGCCATCGCTGCCGGCTCGAGATCGAGGTGGACGGCCAGCCCAGTCCGACCCACGCGCAACGCTGGTCACGGCAGTGGCGCCAGGTGTTTCTTGGCAGCCGGGAACATCTGATCGGGGACGCCAGTGTCACCCGCTACCGGTTCGGCTACACCGCCGAACAGGGCCGTTTCGAGCTGGAACTGGACGCCCGCCGCTGTGTGCTGCTGGATGGCCCCAGCACGGTGGAGAACATTGCCCGGCACATCGCCGAACAACTCAAACGGGAACAGCCCGACCGCCGGTTCCGGGTCCGCGCCTTCGAGGGCGTGAACAAGGGTGCAGTCGCAGAAAGCTAACCTGCCGCCTGCAGCGCCGGCATCACCTCTCCATCCTCGGGCAGCCCGCGCTCCAGGAAATAATCCTGCGGATCGGTACCGTCGTAACGACGCTCCTGCACGAAACGCCGGATGATCGCGGCGCATTCGTTGGCGCGTACCACCAGGAACAGATGGCCGCCGCCGCGGATCACGTGCAGATAGGACTTCGGGATCAGCCAGTACAGCAGCCGCACATTGCCCAGCGGAATCAGCGGATCGTCGTCGCCGCCCATCACCAGCGTCGGGCAGCGCAGCCGGTGCAGTTTGTGGGCACTGGTCCAGTAGGCACCAGCCAGCAACTGATAGATGTAACCACGCATCGAAGGCGGCCGGGTGAGCGAACCATGGCGCTCGATCAGTTCCGGACGCCGTCGCATCAGCCCGCCATAGATCTCGGGCGCCACCTCGGCCAGATAGTTGCGGGACACGTAACGCTTGGGGGTGATCATGCGCATCAGCACGCCCGGGCGGGCCGGCAGCGCGATCATCCCGGCCGAGGTGGCCGCCAGCACCAGACGGTTGGTGCGTTCCGGGAACTGCAGCGCGAACTGCTGGGCCATGGCCCCGCCCCAGGACACCCCGGCCACGTTGACCGCCCCGGGATAGCCCAGGGTATCCAGCAGCTTGACCGTCATCCGGGCGAGGCCGGAAAAGCGCTTGGGCCAGCGGGTGGGCGGGGACTCACCGGTTCCCGGCATGTCGAAGATGATCAGCTCCATGTCATCCAGCGCATCCATCAGCGGCTGGACGATGTCGAGATTGGCGCCGATGCCGTTGAACAGCAGCAGCGGCCGCCCTCGGCCGCTGCGGGTGGCCACTCGCAGGCGAATGCCGTCGACCTCGACGAACTCCACCTGCATGGCGCGGTTCCGGGTCAGGGCCCCGGCCGACGTGGTCGCCGACTTCCTGCCACCGGCGGGCTTGACCATGGCTACCATCCCGCAAATCTCCTGGATCGAAATCAGGTCGTACTGACGGTATCGGCGGGCGTGGCGCTGGCTGCACGGGTGCGGACCGGATCGATCATGATCCGGGTCCGCTGATGATGAAACGCCTTCCCCCGACGTGTGATTCGAGCCTACGCAAACCCCGGGGGCTCGGCAAGCCAACGGAAACCGTCGTTACCGAAGGCTATTTCTGAAAGACGTAGCGACCCGGGGCTGGATCGGTCGGCGGGTAGTCGCGGCTGCCCAGCGCGGTCGGGGCCGCTACCGTGGGCCCGCCGTGGCGGCGCACCCAGTCCAGCCAGGGAATCCACCAGGAGCCCTTGTGGGCCTGCGCGCCGGTCAGCCAGTCGCCGGCATCCTGATCGTAGTCGTCGTTGGTGAAGTAGCGGGCCCGCGTGTTGGTGGGCGGGTTGACGATCGACTGGATGTGTCCGGACGAGGACAGCACGAAGCGGACATCCCCGCCGAACAACTGCGTCGAGCGGTAGCAGGCCTGCCAAGGGGTGATGTGATCGGTCTCCCCGGCAATGATGAACACATCGCAGGTGACCTGCGACAGATCGATGGGCGTGCCCAGCAGCTTGAGGCTGCCCGGCCGCAGCAGCGGATTGTCGCGGAACAGATTGAGCAGATCGGCGTGGAACTGGGCCGGCAGGCGGGTGGTGTCGTTGTTCCAGTAGAGGACATCGAACGCTGGCGGGTCGTTGCCCATCACGTAGTTGTTGGCCACGAAATTCCACACCAGGTCCTCCGGCCGCAGCCAGGCGAAGGCGCGGGCCATTTCGGCGCCGTCCAGCACGCCTCGGGTGCGGCTGCGCAGGATCGCGGCATTGATCGCGGTGTCGCTGGAGAAAAGCCCCAGTAGCGTGCGGGCCCGAGTATCCAACACCGTGACCAGCAGCGTCAGACAGGCGATCTTGTCGCCCTCGCCGGCCGCAACCATGTGCGCCAGAAGTACTGCCGCCGTAAAGCCCCCGGCGCAGGCGGCCATGACCTTGGCCGAGGGCGCACCGGTAATTTTCAGTACCGCGTCGATGGCTTCCTTGGCGGCGGACACGTAGGTGTCCATCCCCCAGTCGCGCTGGGCCGCAGTCGGGTTGCGCCAGGACAGCACGAACATGGGCTGGCCGTGGTCCACGGCGAAGCGCACGAAACTCTTGTCCTCGTTGAGATCCACGATGTAGTACTTGTTGATCTGCGGCGGGATCAGCACCACCGGGGTGGTATCCACCTCGGCGGTGGTGGGCACGTACTGAATCACCTCGCACACCGCGTTGCGGAACACCACCGCGCCGCGTGTACTGGCCAGATTGCGGCCCACCTGGAACGGGCGCGGGTCCACCTGGCTGGGCATCCCGCCATTGCGGGCCAGATCTTGGGCCAGATTGCGCAGGCCGCGCACCACCGACAGTCCGCGGGTGCGGCGGGCGTTGTCCACGAACCCGGGATTGCCCAGCGGATTGTTCACCGGCGCGGCCGCGGCCAGCACCTGGTTGAGCACGAATCGGGCGCGCTCCATGTCCTCGTCGTCACCGTCGATGCTGTCGAGAATGTCAACCAGGCTCCGCGACCAGGCCAGATAGGTCTGCATCAGGCGGCGGTAGTAGCCGCTGCGCTGCCAGATGGCGTGCTGGAAACGCCGGTCGCCGGCCTCCGGCGCGATCTGCGAGCGGCCGGCCAGGATCGCTATCAGTTCGCGGGCGAAGCGCCACTCGTGGCGGGCGACGGTAAGCGGATTCAGCGACAGCAGCCGCAGCAGCCGCGACACCGCATCGAGCAGGTCCTGACGGGTAATGCCCACCACCGGATTGGCCCCGAGCGCGCTCTCGGCCGCCGGGCGTGCGGGGTCGGCGGGTGATGCCGTGCCGTTCGAAGCCTTGCTGGTTGACGCTGCCATGCCTGTCCGTGTCGATGAAACCGCGAGCCGAAACGCGCTGACCCGGCCGCGATAGGCTAGCACCGGAGCCAGACCCCCACCAGCAGCCCCGGCAAGCCGCCGTTGACGTGTTTACAATGGGTTGATGCCGTCGTCGATCCCATCACGCGCATGATCCGCAATCTGATACAGCAGGGCGAGAACTGGGTGTGGGGCACGCCCCCCCGAGACCTGGCAGCCCCGCGCCGCTGGGCAGTGATCGCCGCACGCCTGGTGCATGTGCTGATCCGCGACATATTCGACGGCCAGATCACCATGCGGGCGATGGGCCTGGTCTATACCACCCTGCTGTCGCTGGTGCCGCTGCTGGCGCTGAGCTTCTCTCTGCTCAAGGCCTTTGGCATCCACAACGCCCTGCAACCGGTGCTGTTGCGCTTTCTGGCGCCCATCGGCGATGGGGCGACCGAGATCGCCGAGACCATTATCGGCTTCGTCGAGAACATCAAGGTAGGGGTGCTGGGCGTGGTTGGCCTGGGCCTGCTGCTCTACGGCGTGATCTCGCTGATCCAGAAGGTCGAAGGCGGCTGCAACTACATCTGGCAGGTGCGCCAGCCCCGCAGTCTGGGCCGGCGTTTCTCCGAATACCTGAGCGTGCTGATCGTCGGCCCGCTGGTCATCCTCAGCGCCACCAGCATGACCGCCTCAGTGACCAGCAACGCGCTGGTCCAGCAGATCGCGGCGATCGAGCCCTTCGGCACCACGCTGCTGCTGATCGGCAAGCTGCTACCGTTCTTCCTGTACAGCGCGGGCTTCACCTTCCTGTTCCTGTTCATGCCCAACACTCGGGTTCGGCTGCTGCCGGCCGCTGCCGGCGGCATGTTCTCCGGCGTGCTGTGGCAGACCGCGAGTCTGGCGTTTGCCGGCTTTGCCAGCGGCGCGAGCAACGTCAACGCTATCTATTCCAGCTTCGCACTGCTGATCTTCCTGCTGATCTGGCTGTACGTGTCGTGGCTGATCATGCTGCTGGGCTGCCGCGTGGCCTTCCTGCTGCAGCATCCGGAACAGCTGAATCGGGGCGACTACCCACCCCGGCTGGGCGCGGCCCGGGAGGAGTCGCTGGCACTGCAGATCATGGCCCAGATCGGCCATCGCTACATCGGCGCCCGGCCGCCCTGGCAGCAGGACGAACTGGCTCATTACCTGCACGCGGTGCCCGCCCATGTCTATGACATCGTCGACCGCCTTACCCGCGCGGGTCTGCTGGCCGAGACCGGCTCCAACGACGGCGGCGTGCTCCCGCGCCGCGACATCGACAACCTGACCGTGGAGACGGTGCTGGACGCCGTTCGCGCCAGCAAGGAAATCCTGATCGTCGCGCCGCGGGAGGACCGCGTGCAACAGCGCGTGGCCGAAACCCTGAGACAACTGCAGGACGCCCGGGCCAGCGCCCTGGGCGGCATGACCATCCGGCAACTGGCTGCCGGCGGCGCGGAGACCGTTCCGTCGCCGGCACCCGTTACCCCTCATCAACAAGCCGAGGAATCCGCATGAACCGCGTCTGGCTCGACCATTATCCGGCAGGCATCGGTTTCGACGTCGATACCGAACGCTATCCTTCCCTGGCCGCCGCGCTGGAGGACAGCTGCGACCGATTCGCCGACCGTACCGCCTTCACCAACATGGACACCGCGCTCAGCTACGGCGACGTGCAGCGACTGTCGCGCGACTTCGCGGCTTACCTGCAAACCGAACTGGGCATGGGCAAGGGCGATCGTATCGCCATCATGATGCCCAACTGCCTGCAGTACGTGGTGGCGCTGTTCGGGGCCATCCGGGCGGGTCTGGTGGTGGTCAACGTCAACCCGCTGTATACGGCCCGCGAGTTGGAACATCAGCTCGCCGACTCCGGCGCCGAAGCGATCGTGGTGATGGAGAATTTCGCCGCGACCCTGGAGAAGGTGAAGGACACGGTACCGGTCAAGACCGTGATCACCACCCAGCTGGGAGACATGCTCGGCTTTCCCAAGCGCCTGCTGACCAACCTGGTGGTCAAGCATGTCAAGAAGCTGGTGCCCAAGTGGGATCTGCCGGAGGCGGTGGATTTCGGTCAGGTGCTGACCAGCGGGGCGCGGGCGGACTTCAACCCGCCCGAACTCGGCCACGACGACCTGGTGTTCCTGCAGTACACCGGCGGCACCACCGGACCGGCCAAGGGAGCGATGTTGTCGCACGGCAATCTGGTGGCCAATCTGCAGCAGTGCCACGCGTGGTTCCAGCACTACGTCAACACCGATACCGAAGAGGTCATCATCACCGCCCTGCCGATGTATCACGTGTTCGCGCTGACGGTGAACACGCTGATCTTCTTCACCCTGGGCGGCAAGAACGTGCTGATTACCAATCCGCGCGACATGCCCGGCTTCGTCAAGGAGCTGGGCAAGCACCCGTTCACCGCCATCACCGGCGTGAACACGCTGTTCAACGGTCTGCTGAACACGCCCGGATTCGAAGCACTCGACTTCTCCACCCTCAAGTTCACCATGGGCGGCGGCATGGCCGTGCAGAAGCCGGTGGCCCAACGCTGGAAACAGGTCACCGGCGTGCCCATTGTGGAGGGTTACGGGCTGTCCGAAACCTCCCCGGTGGCGACCTGTAACCGGCTGGATCTGGAAGAGTTCAACCACGCCATCGGCCTGCCGATTCCCGGCACCGACGTTGCTATCCGCGACGATGACAACAACGACGTACCCATGGGCGAATCCGGTGAGCTGTGCATCAAGGGCCCGCAGGTGATGCAGGGCTACTGGAACAAACCCGAGGCCAACGAGGAAGCGTTCTCGCCCGACGGTTACTTCCGCACCGGCGACATCGCCCGTATGGACGAGAAGGGCTACTTCTACATCGTCGATCGCAAGAAGGACATGATCCTGGTCTCCGGATTCAACGTGTTTCCCAACGAGATCGAGGACGTGGTGGCCGGACATCCCGGCGTGCTCGAGGGTGCCGCCATCGGCGTGCCCGACGACAAGTCCGGCGAGGCGGTGAAGCTGTTCGTCGTCAAGAAGGATCCCGGCCTGACCGAACAGAGTGTGCGGGACTTCTGCAAGGAAAACCTCACCGGCTACAAGCAGCCGAAGTACGTCGACTTCATCGACGAGGTGCCCAAGTCGCCGGTCGGCAAGATCCTGCGTCGGCAGCTGCGCTGAGGCAGCGGCCTTGCGGCTGGCGCCGCTGATCACAGCGGGCGCCTGCCTGCTCGGCAGCGCCTGCACCTCGGCACCGACCGGTTACCGGCCCGCCGCCGGGCCGGACGACGCGGGCTACCGGACCACCGACCTCGGCGACGGCCGCTGGCATATCCATGTTCGCGGCAATGCCTGGACCGCCAACGAACGACTCGTGGACCTGTGGCAGTTGCGCGCTGCCACGCTCGCGCTGGAACAAGGTGCCAACGGATTCAGGACCGACGCCGCCCCACGCCTGCGCCCGGCCTTCGTCATGCCCCAGTTCGGCGCGGCCAGCGGCGGCTACCGGCCCGGGTTCCAGACGTCCGGACAACCGCCCAGCGTGGACCCGTCACGCCAGCGGGTGGCCGAGGGAGTTATCCGGTTATCGGGTCAATCCGGCACAACCTCCGCAGTGGCCATCTGCGAGCGGCTTGCGCCGCGTTTTCCTCCGGCCGACTGCCGATCCGGCAAGCAGTAGGACCGGATTCATCCAATCGGTTGATCCCGGCACTCGCGGGCGATCGAAGCGGTGCCATGAATGGCGCCCTACACGAAGACGCTTCCAGACCATCAACCCAGCAGAAAGTAGGCCCCGTAGCCGACAATCAACGCCGGCACCCCGGTGTAGAGCGTGGCCACCAGCGCCGCCCGCGGCGCCAGGGCCAGGGCCGGGAACAGGGCATCGCCGTCGTTGCTGATGGCGTTGCCCAGCAACGCCGCCATGGGGATGGCGCCGGTCAGATAGAGCGTGGTCACGATGATCTGCGGTCCGCAGCCGGGCAGGAAACCCACCAGTACCGCCAGCAGTGGCGTCAGCGGTGCCCACACCGCAAACCACGCACCCAGGTCGGCCCCGGTGAAATGCACGCCCAGCTCGAACATCAGGAAGGCGGCAATCACCCAGACGGTGACGAAGTTGGTGTCGTTGACCACCCGCGATACCAGACTCGGCCGGTCTTCACGCCGGTCATTGGGATTGGCCGCCGCGTAAGTGTGGCCGGGATCGGACGACAGGTACATCGACCACATCAGCAGACAGGCCATGCCACCAACAAAGCCCAGCATGGTGACCGGCCGGAACTCGGCCAGGGGGCCGAACCAGGTATTCGGCTCCAGCTGGATGGCAATCGGAACCGCCATCACCACGCCGGGCACCATCAGCATCATCCAGACTGCGCGCAGCCCGCGAACATCGCGTGACCGTGCGGGCAGTCGCTCGGCGGCATCAACCTCGGCCTCGCCCTCATCCGAGCGGCGACGCATGAAATCCCGACCGTGAATGGCCTCGAGAATGTAGCCGCTGATCGTGCCCACCCCCATGCCCAGGGCGAATACCGCCATGCCGGTCAGAGGCTCCTGCGCCAGCAACAGGAAGGCCGCGTCGCCCATGGTGGCGGTAAGCACGGCGACCAGCGCCCCGAAGCCGACCTGGCCGTTGACGTACTGGGTGACCACGACAATCGCCCCGCCGCAGCCGGGCAACGCGCCCAGGAATGCGGCGACCGGCACCTGCGCCCGGGGATGGCGGGCCAGCAGGTCGGCACTGTCCACCCGGAACAGCCGCTCCAGCCCGTAGATGATGATGAGAGTGCCGGCCACGAACACGCTGACCTGCAGGTAGGCCTCGCTGATCGTGTCGATGATGATGGTGCCCACCTCGGGGAACCGCCAGCTCAGCAACAACAGCCCCACCGGCACGAGAACGCGCCAGGAAATTGCTTGTCGGCCCCATTGCTGGAGATCCAGCAGGCCCTGTTTGGCGGCGAGGATGGCGGCGGTCATGGAGCCGGGTGTGACAAATTCAGCTTGGGCATAATTTCGCACCCAATGCTAGGCGACGCGACACGCAAATGCAACGATTCCGTCAGTCCCGGGGCGCGTCCGCGGACGGCGGCGGATAGGCGCCGGCAAGGCGCTCGGCCGCCGCCGTCAGCGTGTCCGCCAGCACTACCGGCAGGGCCCGGTTGACCCAGCGCATGCCCGGCTGGTCGTGCAACGCCAGGTAGGCGTAGACGTCCGCATCGCTGACCTCCCGGTGGGCATAGAGCAGCATGGTCGGCAGCTGCGACGGCAACCGCTCGCGCAGCGACTCCCGGGTCTGATCCAGCATGCGGGCACGGTTTTCGACCGACACTTCATAGTCAGCCGGCACCACTTCGTTGCGGGCCGCCACCATCCCGCGCAGCATGCCGGCGTTGAATTCGATCTGCAGGTCCACCAGCTGCATCTCCGAGATCAACTCGCGCATGCGCGCCAGGCGCGGCTCCTCGGCCGGATCGCGGGGCTGCTGGAGAAACGCCTGGAACCCGGTGGCGAACGCCTCGGTTTCCGCCGCCTGTTCGTTGGCCACCATGCGGCCGACCAGGGGATCACCCACCGTCTCGGCCGCCACTGCGAGCTTGCCGGTCTGGTCCCGCTCGACCGCACGCTGCTGCAACCGCTGCGCCATGTCCTGCGCCAGCCGCTCCGGCGCGTAGATCTGGTCGATGACCGCATCCAGCTGCCGACGCTTGTCGGCGGGTACCGTCGCCGGCAGATTCGAGTCGAGCGAATCACGGATAATGGGCCCCACCTGGGCCAGCATGCCGTCCAGATCGTAGGTCCGGATGATGCGCTCGGCCTGGCTGTTATCGGCCGCCGCGCCGCCGCCAAAGGGCCAACCGGCACAGCCGGCGAGGCCGGCAATCAGACACAACGAAACGGCACCCGGAACAAACCGTTGAAACATGAAAAACCCTTGCCGCAGAGGATGAAAGAATCGCATGACAGCCGCGGACCCGATGATGTCAGAAACCGATGTGCTGCGCTGGCGGGATGTTGACCAGGACGCCCTCGTCACACTCTGGCACCACTACGGCCTGACGGTGCATACGGTTGCCCCGGCCGAGGCCATCCCCGGCAGCTTCTGGGGTGACGAGGAGTCCGGCCTGGTGGCTAACCGACTGTACCTGCGCGCCGACACCCCGGTGCATTCCGCGCTCCACGAAGGCGGGCATTTCGTCTGCATGGACGACCGCCGCCGCACCGGCCTGGACACCGACGCCGGCGGCGACTACGACGAGGAAAACGGCGTGTGCTACCTGCAACTGCTGCTGGCCGATCACCTGCCCGACGTGGGCCACGCCAGACTCTGCCGGGACATGGACCGCTGGGGCTACAGCTTCCGGCTGGGCTCGACCGCGGCCTGGCTCGAGCAGGATGCCGAGGATGCCCTGGCCTGGCTTCAGGCACACGGGATACTGGACCAGGCTGGACGCCTTACTTGGCGCTGCCGCGTCTGAATCGGGCTGGCGCCATAAAATGGCGCCCTACAACCGGGCGGTAGGACGCGATTCATCGCGCCTGCCCAAAGTGCCGCCCAACGCCGAGTCCCGAGTCCCGAGTCCCGCCCGTTGCTATACTCCGCGCCCATTCAACGGCGGAACGGGCTTGTGAGCTTCCGACCCAGCGGCCGCGCAGCCGACGAGCTGCGTGCCATCGAATTCCAGCGCCACTTCACCATGCACGCCGAAGGGTCGGTGCTGGTGAGCTTCGGCGACACCCGGGTGATCTGCACCGCCAGCATCGAGGACCGCGTGCCGCCCTGGCTGCGCAACAGCGATCAGGGCTGGGTGACGGCCGAGTACGGCATGCTCCCGCGCGCCACCAACACCCGCGGCGGGCGCGAGGCCGCCCGCGGCAAACAGGGCGGCCGCACGGTGGAAATCCAGCGGCTGATCGGACGCAGCCTGCGGGCCGTGCTGGACATGAAGGCACTGGGCCAGCGCACCGTCACCCTGGACTGCGACGTCATCCAGGCCGACGGCGGCACCCGCACTGCGGCGATCACCGGCAGCTACGTGGCGCTGGTGGATGCGGTCAGCCGGCTACGCAAGCAGGGCAAGCTCAAGAGCAATCCCATCCATGGGCAGATCGCCGCCGTATCGGTGGGGGTGTTCGACGGCCAGCCGGTGCTCGACCTCGACTACGCCGAGGACTCCCGGGCCGAAACCGACATGAACGTGATCATGAACGAGGCCGGTGCCTTCGTGGAAATCCAGGGTACGGCCGAGGGCCATGCCTTCCGGCGCGAGGAACTCGATGCGATGCTCGGGCTCGCGGAGAAGGGCATCGGGGAGTTGACGGCGCTGCAACAGCAGGCGCTGGCGGACTAAGCGCGCGAGACCGCGCTTAGCTGTTTCGGGTTTTAGGTTTCGTGTTTCATGTTGACGCTGTCGATTGCAACGGAGTCCGGCGATGACCGACGCGAAAAAACTCGTCCTCGCCTCCAGCAACGCCGGCAAGCTGGCCGAACTGCAGGCGATGCTCGACGGCAGGGGCATCGAGGTGTTGCCGCAATCGGCTTTCGACGTACCCGACGCCCCGGAAACCGCCCCCACTTTTGTGGAAAACGCCCTGATCAAGGCTCGGCACGTGGCCGGCGCCACCGGCCTGCCGGCGCTGGCGGACGATTCCGGGCTGTGCGTGGATGCGCTGGACGGCGCCCCGGGGGTGCATTCGGCCCGCTACGCCGGCGAACACGGCAACGACGAGGCCAATAACGCCAAGCTGCTGTCGGCGCTGTCCGGCCTCGACCCGAACCAGCGCGAGGCGCATTTCCACTGCACGGTGGTATTGGTCCGGCATGCCGAGGATCCGGACCCGGCCATCGCCCAGGGCCGCTGGGCCGGGCGCATTCTCGACATCCCCCGAGGCGAGGGCGGCTTCGGCTACGACCCGCTGTTCTGGGTTCCCGCCGAAAGCGCCAGCGCCGCCGAACTGGCGCCCGAGCACAAGAATCACGTCAGCCACCGGGGCCAGGCCATGCGCGCCCTGCTGACACTGCTGGGATCCGCCTGAGCGGCACCGCCACCATGCCCGCCGACCGAGATCGCATCCCGCTTGCCCTTTACGTGCACCTGCCATGGTGCGTACGCAAGTGCCCCTACTGCGACTTCAACTCCCACCGCGCCCCGGCGCAGCTGCCGGAAACCGATTACGTCGACGCCCTGATCCGGGACCTCGACCACGACCTGCCCCTGGCCGGTGGACGCCCGCTGGTCTCCATCTTCTTCGGCGGCGGCACGCCCAGCCTGTTCTCCGCCGAGGCGATCCAGCGGATTCTCGACTCGGTGCGGGCCCGACTGCCGCTGGCCACGGACTGCGAGATCACGCTGGAGGCCAATCCCGGCGCGGCGGAGCAGGCGCGCTTTGCGGGTTTCCGCCAGGCCGGGGTGAACCGGTTGTCGATCGGCGTTCAGAGCCTGAACGACCAGGCGTTGCAGCGGCTCGGCCGCATCCATGACGCCGCCGCTGCCCGCGACGCCGTGGCATCCGCTCGCGCTGCCGGGTTCGACAACTTCAATCTCGACCTGATGTACGCCCTGCCGACGCAGTCGACGACCGACGCCGACGCCGACCTGCAGGCGCTGCTGTCCACGGCCCCGCCGCATGTCTCCCGCTACCAGCTGACGCTGGAGCCCGGTACGGCGTTTCACGCCCGCCCCCCGACCCTGCCCGACAGCGAAGCAGCCTGGACCATGCACCGCCGCGGCGCCCGGGCGCTGACCACGGCCGGCCTGCGCGCCTACGAGATTTCGGCCTGGGCCCGCCCCGGCTTCGAGAGTCGCCACAACCGCAACTACTGGCTGTTCGGCGACTATCTCGGTATCGGCGCCGGGGCGCACGGCAAGCTCACCGACCGCGAGGGGCATATTCTCCGCCGCGCCAAGCAGCCGCTGCCCAATCTCTATCGGCGCGATCCGGTCACTCCGGCGGCCGAGCACCGGGTGGCGCCGGACGACGCCCGGTTCGAATTCCTGATGAACGGGTTGCGCCTGACCGATGGTTTCGATCGCCACTGCTTCGAGACCCGCACCGGTGGCGACTGGGCCCGGCTTCTGCGCGAACTGGCTCCGGCGATGGATCGCGGCCTGGTGGAATCACACGCCGGTGGTGTGCGCTGCACCGCCCTGGGCGGCCGGCATCTCGACACCCTGCTGACCGACCTGCTGCCCAGCGCGGCCTGACGCCGTATCGATGCTCGACGAAACCCGCATCGACTGCCCCTACTGCGGCGAGGCCCAGACTCTGCTGGTGGATGCCTCGATGGGCGATGCCTGTTACATCGAGGATTGCCAGGTCTGCTGCCAGCCGATGCGGGTCAGCATCGCCCTGTTCCACCCGGACGAAGCGGCCGTCGTGCGCGTGCAGCGCGAGGACGATTGACCGGGCGGATTGCCCCCACCACCCGAGTGAGTGGTCGCGGGCCACCACGCTCGTTATAATTCGATGTTGCGGCGCAGCGCGCCGCGTTTTCGTTTGTCACCTCGGGACACGCCGTCCCTCCGACCGCAAACAGGTTCATGGCCGAGTATTCACGCAAACAGGAAGCGCTGGATTACCACGAGTTCCCCCAGCCGGGGAAGCTGGCAATCTCGGTCACCAAACCGTTCACCACCTACGAGGAGCTGTCGCTGGCCTACAGCCCCGGGGTGGCGGAGCCGGTCAAGGCGATCGCGGCCAATCCCGAGGATGCCTTCCGCTACACCTCCAGGGGCAACCTGATCGCGGTGATCACCAACGGTACCGCGGTGCTGGGTCTGGGCAACACCGGGGCCCTGGCCAGCAAGCCGGTGATGGAAGGCAAGGCGGTGCTGTTCAAGAAGTTCGCCGACGTCAACGTGTTCGACATCGAGGTGGACGCCGACAATCCGGATGATTTCGTCGATACTGTGGCGCGCATCGCACCCACCTTCGGCGGCATCAACCTGGAAGACATCGCCGCGCCCCACTGCTTCGAGATTGAGACCCGGTTGATCGAGCGCCTGGACATCCCGGTGTTCCACGATGACCAGCACGGCACCGCGATCATCGTGGCGGCCGGCCTTAAGAACGCACTGGACCTGCAGGGCAAGCGCCTGGAAGACGCCGTCATCGTCTGCATGGGCGCGGGCGCGGCCGGCGTGGCCTCGATGAAACTGCTGCTGGAAATGGGGGCGAAGCTGGACAACGTGTTCATGCTCGATCGCAAGGGCGTGATCCACAGCGACCGCGACGACTTGACGCCTCAGAAGGCCGAATTCGCCACCAGGACGAATCTGCGCACGGTCGACGACGCGATGCGCAATGCCGACGTGTTCATCGGCCTGTCCGGCCCGGACACCGTCACCCAGGACATGATCCGGGCGATGCCGCCGCGGCCGGTGGTGTTCGCGCTGTCCAACCCCAATCCGGAGATTTCCCCGGAGCTGGCCATGGCCGCGCGCGATGATCTGATCATGGCCACCGGCCGCAGCGACTACCCGAACCAGATCAACAACGTGCTCGGATTCCCGTATATTTTCCGGGGTGCGCTCGACGTGCGTGCCCGTCGCATCAACACCACGATGCACATCGCCGCCGCCAATGCGCTACAGGCACTGGCTCGCGAGCCAGTGCCCACCAGCGTACTGGAGGCACATGACCAGACCTCGATGGCTTTCGGGCCGGAATACATCATTCCCAGCCCGTTCGATCCGCGCCTGATCGACTTCATCCCGGCCGCCGTTGCAGCCGCTGCGGTGGAGACCGGGGTGGCGCGGACCGGTTATCCCAAGCACTATCCGCAGCCCGCCGTGGCAACACCGGGCACGGACTAGGCCATCGCCAAGCGTTCAATCGGGAGACTTCAAGGTATGTCGAAAAAGGCCTTTACGCTGACCAATCCGGAATCGGGCGTCACGTCCGAACTGCCCGTGGTGGAGGGCACTGTCGGCACGCCTGCGGTGGATGTCAGCCGGATCAACGCCGAGCACGGCGTGTTCACCTACGATCCAGCATTCACCGCCACTTGCAGCACGCAGTCGGACATCACCTATATCGATGGCGCCGAGGGCATCCTGCTGTATCGGGGCTATCCGGTGGACCAGCTGGCGGAAAACTCGAGCTTCCTCGAGGTGGCCTATCTGGTGCTCTACGGCGAACTGCCCACCACACCACAGCTGGACGAGTTCGTGGGCGCGATCACGCAGCACACGATGCTCAACGAGTCGCTTAGCAAGTTCTTCGACGGCTTCCACTACGACGCCCATCCGATGGCCATGATGACCGGCATCGTGGGCTCGCTGTCGGCGTTCTACCACGACACCACCGACATCCGCGATGACGGCCACCGGGAAATCTTCGCCCGGCGCATGATCGCCAAGATGCCGACCATCGCCGCGGCGGCCTACAAGCATTCCGTGGGCCAGCCCAAGATGTACCCGCGCAACGACCTCGACTACACCTCGAACTTCCTGCACATGCTGTTCGCGGTGCCGGCCGAGACCTACGAGGTCGACCCGATCGCGGCCAAGGCGCTGGACGTGCTGTTCATCCTGCATGCCGACCATGAGCAGAACGCCTCCACCTCGACAGTACGCATGGCCGGCTCCACCGGCACCAATCCCTACGCGGCCATTGCCTCCGGCATCGCGGCCCTGTGGGGGCCGGCCCACGGCGGCGCCAACGAGGCGGTGCTGAACATGCTGGGTGAGATCGGCGACATCTCCCAGGTGCCGAGATACCTGGAGAAGGCCAAGGACAAGGACGACCCGTTCCGCCTGATGGGCTTCGGCCACCGCGTGTACAAGAACTTCGACCCCCGCGCCACCATCATCCGCGGCTACTGCCACGAGGTGCTGCAGCACCTGGGCATCGAGAACCATCCGCTGTTCGAGCTGGCGATGGAACTGGAACGCATCGCGCTGGAAGACGACTACTTCAAGGAGCGCAAGCTCTACCCGAACGTCGACTTCTACTCCGGCATCATCTACCAGGCGCTGGGTATTCCCATCAACATGTTCACGTCCATGTTCGCCATCGCCCGGACGGTCGGCTGGGCAGCCCACTGGTGCGAAATGCAGAACGACCCGGCGATGCGCATCGCCCGGCCGCGGCAGATCTACACCGGCAGTCCCAAGCGCAGCTACACGCCCATCGATCAGCGGTAGTCATGATTCCCTCTCCCGCTCTCGGGAGAGGGCCGGCGGCCGAAGTCCCCTCACACTGACTCTCTCCCCGGCGGAGAGAGAACGCCCTTATTCGGACGCTCGGGGCGACTCGGGATCCGGCTGACAGTACACGGCCGGCTCCGCGCTACCGTCCTCGATCGGCGTCTCCCTGCCCTCGCCGCTTTCCCGGCACAGGGCCTGGCGACGGCGGCGCTCCGCGGCCTCGAAGTCGCGTTCCGCCCGGTACTTGCGCTTGGCATCCTGCAGCCGCTCGATATCCTGCGACAGCGCATCCGGTTGATCGCTGAAACCGTCGCCGCCGCGCAGCGGCTGATCCACTTCCTCGAAGGCATCCACCGGCTTGATCGGCGTCTGCCGAGGTTCATCCTTCTCCGAATCCGGGCCCATGACGCAGGCCCCTAGCAGTAGCGCCAGGGCCATGCTCGCAACCGTTTTGTTCAACTTCTTGCTCATGGTCGCGAGTATACCGGTCGTTGGGGCGTCACGGTTCTGTCACCCGCAGGCCATACAAACGTCGCAACACCCACCACGAACAACACCCTCATGTGGAATGCCGACAGCCGCCTGCTGGTGAAACTCTGGCTGAAAACCCCGCTGCGAATCGCCACCGCCGCGCCGAGCGGCCAGGACGTGTGCGCCGCGATGGTGGAACCCGTCGACCCCGAGGCCCCCGGCTGGATGGTGGAACTCGGCGGCGGCACCGGGCCGGTCACCCGGGCCCTGATCGACCACGGCATCCCGCCCGAGCGGCTGCTGGTGGTGGAGAACAACGCCGAGCTGCACCGCCTGCTGCAGGAACGCTTCCCCCAGGTGACCGCCGTCAACGGCGACGCCGGCTCGCTGGACGCCATCCTGTCCGCCCACGGCGCCACGCCGGTGCACACGGTGATTTCCACCCTGCCGATCCTGACCATGCCGGCCGCGCTGCAGCGGCGCATTCTCGACAGCGCGTTCGCGGCCATGGGCCCGGGCGGCCGCTTCCTGCAGATCACCTACATGCCGGGCTCGCCCGTCCCCAAGCGCCGCCTGCGGCAATGGGGCTATCAGGCCGAGGTGGCACGTTTCATCGCCCGCAACTTCCCGCCGGCCACCATCTGGTGCTATCAGCGGCAGGAAAACCGGGCCGGCTGACAAACCGAATAACGAACACCCTCGCTCCCGCCCGCGGGCAGTAAGGGAAGACTAGCGGCCCCGCGCGTTTCCACAAGACCCTGCCGGTCCGAGTAGTGGACGCCGCGGCCGTTGGCGTGTGAACCTTCCGGCGATAACCGCAGAAAACACTCCGGAGGAGACACAATGCAATCGACCATGATGACTCGCCCACTGTTGCTGGACGACATCCTGGAGCGCGCCGCGCGCCAGTATCCGGACACCGAAATCGTGTCCAACATGCCGGACAAGTCGCGTCATCGCTACACCTACCGGGACTTCTACAAGCGCGCCCGGCAGCTGTCTCAGGCGCTGGTGAACGCCGGCCTGAAGCGCGAAGAACGAGTGGCCACGCTGATGTGGAACCACTACGCGCATCTGGAAGCCTACTTCGGCATTCCCGGCGCCGGCGGCGTGCTGCACACGCTGAACCTGCGGCTGGCGCCGGATGACATCGCCTGGATCGCCAACCACGCCTCCGACCGCTTCCTGATCGTGGACGACGTGCTGCTGCCGCTGCTCGAGAAGTTCGCCGACAAGGTCAACTTCGAGCGCATCTTCGTGGTGTCGCTGACCGATCAGGCGATCCCGGAAGGCATGGAGTCCTACGAGGACTTCATCAGCGAGCCCGCGGACGACTTCGTCTATCCGGACAAGGACGAAAACGACGGCTGCGGCATGTGCTACACCTCGGGCACCACCGGCAACCCCAAGGGCGTGCTCTACTCGCATCGCTCCACCTGCCTGCACAGCCTGGTCTCCGCCCTGCCCGACGGCATGGCGCTGTCGGCCCGGGACTGCGTGCTGCCGGTGGTACCGATGTTCCACGCCAACGCCTGGGGCCTGCCCTACTCGGCCACCCTGTGCGGCCTGAAGCAGGTCTTCCCCGGCCCGCACATGGACGCGCCAAGCCTGCTGGAGCTGTTCGAGGAGGAAAAGGTCAACCTGGCCGGGGGCGTGCCCACCATCTGGATGGCCATCATCGAGGCGCTGGAAGCCGAACCCCAGCGCTGGAAGCTGCCGAAGATGCGCATGCTGGTCGGCGGCTCGGCGGTGCCGGAGTCCATGATCCGCCGCTTCGACAAGTTCGACCTGTCGATCATCCAGGCCTGGGGCATGACCGAGACCTCCCCGCTGGCCTCCATGGCCCGCCTCAAGCCGGCCTTCGACGACGCCGACGAGGACGCCCGCTACAAGCAGCGGGCCACCGCCGGCTTCGCCGCCCCGTTCGTGGATGTGCGCATCCAGGACGACGACGGCAACATCCTGCCCTGGAACGGCGAGGATGTCGGCGAAATCCAGTGCAGCGGCCCGTGGATCACCGCCAAGTACTTCGACCTCGACAAGAGCGAGGACAAGTTCACCGACGACGGTTGGCTGCGCACCGGCGACATCGCCGCCATCGACAGGCACGGCTACATCCGGATCACCGACCGCACCAAGGACGTGATCAAGTCCGGCGGCGAGTGGATTTCCTCGGTGCAGCTGGAAAACGAGATCATGGCGCACGACAAGGTGGCCGAAGCCGCCGTCATCGCGCGCCCGCATCCCAAGTGGGGCGAGCGCCCGCTGGCCTGCGTGGTGAAGAAGTCCGGGGCCGACCTGACCGCCGACGAAGTCATGAACTTCCTGCGCGGCCGCATGGAGAAGTGGATGCTGCCCGAGGCCGTGACCTTCATCGACGAGGTGCCCCGCACCTCCACCGGCAAGTTCAACAAGCTGGGCCTGCGTCAGCAGTTCGAGGATTGGGACTGGGAAGCGGCCTAGCCGCTTCTCGTCGCCGCCGCAGGATGCGATGCACGCGGCCGGCAAGAGCCGGCCGCGTGCCGTCCGAATAGGGACAGTTCAAGGCCTAACCACGTAATAGTCGTTCTGCTCGTCGTGGTCCAGCTCGTGGATCCGGATATCGCGGAAGCCTGCCCGCATCATGTACTCGCGGGCCCGCTCTCGGCCCCACATGGTACCCAGCCCTTCCCCACCCTGGGCCAGTGAAACGGTCATGCAATGCATAATCGAGACTGCATACAACACTGGCCCCAGCGGCAGATCGGCATCCAGATGCGGATGGCTGGTCCCCCTGATGTCCTGGGCAAGATAGACCCCGTCGTCGGCCAAGCTCTTGCGAATTCCCCGCAATACATTGAGTGGGCGGGCCTGATCGTGCACGGCGTCGAATGTCGTAACCAGGTCGAACGCACCGGGCTCGGCGCTGGAGTCGAAGTCACTGAGATCCCGGACCTCGAACCGCAGGTTATGCAGGCCTCTGGCTTCAGCCCGTTCGCGGGCCCAAGCCACGGCCTCGGCCGACAGGTCGTACCCCACAAAACGGCTGTCGGGGAACTGCTCGGCCATCAACATCAGGGCTCTGCCACGCCCACAACCGACATCCAGCACGTCGAGGCCGGCCGTCAGTCGCCCCGTCAAACCCGGCACCAGCGGCAGGATATGATCGCGCAACGCCGGCAGCACGGTCTGGCCACTGTCTTCGGCCATCACCTCGTGGAAGCGCCCGAAGCGCTTGTATGGCACACCGCCGCCGCGGCGAAAGCACTCGAGCACATCATCCTCGACCGAGCCCAGCAGAGGAATGAACTGGGCGTACACCGCCATGTTGGCGTCGCCCCCATCGGTCAGTAACGCACCGTGCGCGGCCGGCAGATGGTAGGTGCCGGCGCTCACGTCCGTTTCCACCACACGCGCGGCCGTAAGGCCATGTAGCAGTTCGCGCACGTAGCGCTCATCCAGGCCGGTGCTTGTCGCCAGGGCATCGCTCGTCAGCCAACCCGCCCCGTTTAACGCGCTGAGCAAACCGCTGCGGTGGCCTAGCGATATCATCAGCAGCATGCCCGCCTCATTGAGGGCGGAAGTCATGCGATTACCGAAGGCTTCCACTGCCGCCTCGTCCGGCGCCTGATCAAGTGCGATTTCACTGGCCATGCCTTCCTCCCGGGGTTGTTCAGCTACCCGCTCAAACTACGCCAGCTGCCACAAAGTGATAACGTCATTCGGGACGTAAACTGGTCTTTCATGTCATGGGCGACACGGACCGCATTACCGTCGCACTGTTGGCGACACCCGCCACCACGGCATCCACGCTCTACGGGATGCTGGATCTTTTCGCTTCCACCTGCCGCGACTGGCAGATGCTGGAAACGGGCACCCCCGGGCCGGGAGTTTTCGATACTCGGGTAGTAAGCCGACACACCCGTGCCTTTCGTGCCGCCAATGGCGTCACGCTGCGCCCCGATGCCGGACTCGACGCCTGCCAGCGGCCGGACATCGTCTGCATTCCCGAGCTCTATCTCCCCCCGGACGGTAATATCACCGCGGACTATGCTCGGGAATGTCGCTGGCTACGGCGCTGCTATGCCGCCGGGAGCACCCTCACCTCGATCTGCTCAGGCTCCCTGCTGCTCGCCGAAGCGGGCCTACTCGACGGCTGGGAGGCCACTACCCACTGGGCGTTCTGCGAGCTACTCGCCGCGCGCTATCCCGACGTCCGGGTACACCACAATCGCGCACTGGTGGTTTCCGGCGAAGCGCAGCGCCTAATCATGGCGGGCGGCGCTACCAGTTGGCAGGATCTCGCGCTGTATATCATCGGCCGGTGGATTGGCATCGAGGAAGCCGTCCGCATTGCACGACTGTTCCTCGTGGATGTGCACCAATCCGGGCAGCAGCCCTACGCGCTGCTGACGACCGCTCGGCAGGCCAACGACGCCGTGATCACCGGCAGTCAGAAGTGGCTGGCCATGCACTACGACGCGCCCCGGCCGGTGAAAACCATGGCTGAGAGAAGCGGCCTAACCGAACGCACGTTCAAGCGCCGCTTCAAGGCCGCCACCGGCATGAGCCCGATGCAGTACGTCCACACTCTGCGCCTGGAGGAGGCCAAACAGATGCTGGAGGCCGGGGACGACCCGGTGGATACCATTGCAATGGAAGTGGGTTACGAGGACCCGGCCTTCTTTCACCGCCTGTTTAGCCGCAAGGTCGGGTTGACACCGGGACGGTACCGGAAGCGCTTCAGACAGCTGCGACTGATGCTGCCGCCCCGCGGCAACAGCGCCCGTGCCCGGATGCAGTCCTAGCTGCCCCGGTTCAGCCCAACCCGCGATAATTGGTTGTCACCGACGAGTCAGGGGCTTAGCGTGCGGACCCGAAAAACTTGATCAGCTGGAAGCAACCATGGCGCAAACCATCGTCATCACCGGGGCCAACCGCGGTATCGGCCTGGAGATGGCCCGTATTTGGGCCCCGACCGCGGCGAGCGCGTCATCGCCGTGTGCCGCGAACCGTCGGAAGCCCTGCAAGCGCTGAACGTTGACCTCATCGCCGGCATCGACGTCGGCCGTGATGCCGACATGTCCCGTCTTCGCGAGGCCTTGGCCGATACCCGCATCGACGTGCTCTACAACAACGCCGGCATCATGCATAGCGAAACGCTCGACGACATGGACTTCGACCGCATCCGCGAACAATTCGAGGTCAACACACTGGGCCCGCTGCGAGTCACCATGACCCTGCTCGACCGCATCCCGTCCGGCGGCAGGGTCGGCCTAATGACATCGAGAATGGGGTCCATGGCCGACAACGACTCCGGCAGCAAATATGGCTACCGCATCAGCAAGGCCGGTCTTAACGCCGCCGGCAAATCCCTGGCTGTGGACCTCGCCGACCGCGGCATCGCGGTGGCCATTCTTCACCCTGGCTGGGTGCGTACCGAGATGACCGGATACAGCGGCCACCTGGAACCGGCTGAATCCGCTGCCCTGCTGATTCAGCGGATGGATGAGCTGGGTATGGCCGGTAGCGGCACCTTCTGGCATGCCGAGGGACAGGTGCTGCCTTGGTAGAAGACAGGTACCCGGCGGGTCGAAAACGCCTCACTTGAACCAGAAGGCCCGATAAACGGCCACCGACCCAACCGCTCGCGGCAAGCATGCACCCGGCGGTCGGCTCGAACTCGCGTAATACCGCTGGCAACCGGCGGCTAAGCCTGGGCGTTAACTCCGGCCCTCCCTTTAACGGATGGCGCAGGCTCCCGGCCATTCGCTATCTGCCCGACACCTCCCCACCCCCGACCCATTCGCGACAACCCGAGCGCCGTCGTTGTAGAGTCATATTCAAGGGCCCGGTAACAAATGGCCCGATAACCGACAAGAACCGGGGGAGGCAGGGGCATGCGCAAAGCACTCAAGCTCAATGACATCAGCTTTCTGATTGGTGAGAAGGCCACGGCGCCCGCGCACGTGGCGGCCATGGCGACGTTTCATTACCCGCCCGATGCCGGCGAGGACTACCTGCAGAATCTGGTACGGCGATGGCGTGAGTGCAGGCAATTCGCGGCGCCCTTCAACTACCGCTACCGGCCGTGGCCGTTTCCTAGCTGGGACGTGCTGAATAATGACGAGGTGGACCTGGATTACCACTTCCGTCATTCCGCGCTGCCGCGACCCGGGGGTGAGCGGGAGCTGGGCGTACTGATCTCACGCCTGCACTCGCACCCGCTGGACCGCAACCGCCCGCTTTGGGAATGCCACGTGATCGAGGGGCTGGAGGACGGCCGTTTCGCCCTCTATCTCAAGGTGCATCATTCGCAGGTCGACGGCGTGGGTGGCATACGAATGTTGAATTCGATGATGGCCGACGCCGTCGATGCGCCGCCGGTGGACCCCATCTGGGCCGTCGGCATGGAACGCAAGCGTTCGAACCCGGACGAACCGCGAACCCCCAGGGAGCGACCAAAGATATGGCCCGCGCTGAAGGCCTATGGCCGCCTGCGGGGGGCCATGCTGCGGCGGCGTCTGCGGCCCCGGCACGAACCGGACAATGCCCTGCCGTTCGCGACGCCACGCACCAGCCTGAACGGCCGCATCGGCGCACCGCGACGGTTCGCCACCCAGCAGTATGACCAGGACCGGATACGCGCCATTGCTTCGGCCGCGGGCTGCAGCACCAACGACGTGTTCCTGGCCATCTCCGCGGGGGCGCTCCGGCGTTATCTCGAGGAAACCAACGCCCTGCCGGCGGAGAGCCTGACCGCCGCCGTGCCGGTATCCGTGCGTCCGGCCGACGAAACCGAGGTGGGCAACGCGATCACCTTCATCATGGCGAAGATGCGTACCGACATCGCCGACCCGGCCGAACGGCTGGCGGCCATCCACCGCTCCACCACCGCCGCCAAGGGCCACCTCAACCGCCTGCCCAAGGCGGCCATGGATCCGTATACGGCGATGCTGATGGGGCCGTACCTGATCCGCATCGTGCTCGGGCTGGGCGCGGCGACCCGGCCGATGTTCAACCTGGCGGTGTCGAACGTGCCGGGCCCGAAGCAGACGCTGTATCTCGACGGGGCGACCCTGGATGCCATTTACCCGGTGTCGCTGCTGTTCAACGGTCAGGCCCTGAACATCAGCCTGGTCAGCTACGACAATAAGGTGAACTTAGGCTTTACCGGTTGCCGCGACAGCCTGCCGCACATGCAGCGGATTGCGGTGTACACCGGCGAGGCGCTGGATGAACTGGATGTGGCGGTACGTGGCGAGAGCGCGCAGGTCGCAGTTGCCTGATCGGTAAAGACCGCGGCAATGCGATACCGGTCGCGGCCGGTATCACCATTGTTACCAGGGCTTGACTCTTACACCCCCTCTCCCGCCTGCGGGATAGGATGGCCGTCCACCACCCTACAGATTACCCCACGGCTCGAACCGCCAGCTGTCCCCGTGGCTGACGATATGCCCCGCCACCGGCGTGGCGAAGTGGGTGCCCAGCAGCAGGATGGGCCGGTCGGCGTAGCGACCGAAGAAATCGCGCCGGGTTGCCGCCGCCCGTTCGCCGTCGGAATCGAATACCACACCCACCCCGGGGCGCGCCATCTGGTAGGGGCTGTGCAGCATGTCGCCGGAGATGATGGCGTGATCGCCGTCCGATTCGATGTGCACGCTGACATGCCCGGGGGTGTGGCCGGGGGTGGCTTCCAGGCGCAGCTCGTCGCAGATCCGGTGGTCGGTTTCCACCAGCCGGTGCAGGCCGGCGTCGACGACGGGCAGGATGGAGTCGTGGATCACCGCGCTGGCGTTGACGATGGGATTGGCCTCGCCGGTGGCGCCTTCGACGATCTCGATGTCCTTGTTGGCCTCCCAGTGCTCCCACTCGACGCGGCCGAACAGATATTCGGCATTGGGGAACGTAGGCACCCAGCGATCGCCTTCCAACCGGGTGTTCCAGCCCACGTGGTCCAGGTGCAGATGGGTGCATAACACCGTGTCCACTCGCTCCGGCGGCGCGCCGACCGCGGCAAGGTCATCCAGGTAGCCGGTCTGCAGATGGTCGAACAGTTCGGTGACGCGCGGTTTGTCGTTGCCGGTGCAGGTGTCCACCAGAATCAGCCGGTCGGGTGTTTCCACCACGAAGGTATGTACCGACAGGATCGGATTGTTGTCCTCGCCCAGGTAATGCGGCCGCATCCAGTCCTGGGCGGCAAGGTCGGCCGGGTCGTAGTTGGTGAACAGCACCTCGGCCGGAAACGGCACGTCGCCCAGCTCCATGATTCGCGTGATCTTCACGCGGCCGATCTGCCAGGCATTGGTGGAAAGCTGCTGCATCGGGCGGACTCCTCCGGTCGGTTGTCTGGGCGTCTGGTTCAGGCGTTGAAGCGCTCGCGGCGCAGGCGGATACCGGCGGCCTCGCGGTCCCAGGCATCGTCGGTCACGCCGGCCTCGCGCAGCGCCACCTTGCGCACCTTGGCGGTCGGCGTCTTGGGCAGTTCGTCCACCACGCGGATGTAGCGCGGCACCATGAAATAGGGCAGCCGTTCGATCAGGAATTCAGTGAGTTGCACGGGGTCGGGCCGGCGGCCGGCCACCGGAGCGATCACCACCATCACCTCGTCCTCGCCGTGTTCGCAGGGCACGCCGATGGCGGCGGCCTCCTGCACGTCGGGATGGGCGACCACGGCGGCCTCCACCTCGAAGGACGAGATGTTCTCGCCACGCCGGCGGATGGCGTCCTTGATGCGGTCCACGAAGAAGTAGTTGCCGTCGGCATCGCAGCGGAAGGCGTCGCCGGTGTGAAACCAGCCGTTGCGCCAGGCCCGGGCGGTGGCCTCGGGGTTCTTGTAATAGCCGTGCATCATCGCCCAGGGGCGGTCGGTGCGGACGATCATCTCGCCCACTTCGCCCACGGCCACCTCGCAGTCCTGCTCGTCCACCAGCCGCACCTCGACACCCGGCCGCACCCGGCCGCAGGTACCGGTCTTCTCCGGGTTGGCCTCGGAGACGATCGGCGAGGACACCTCGGTCATGTTGAAGATGGTGAAAATGTTCACCCCGAAGCGCTCGCGGAAATCCCGGGCGCTGTCGGTCAGCGGCACCAGCATGGCCAGCCGCACCGGATGATCGCGGTCGTCGGTGGCCGGCGGGGCCTTGAGCAGAAAGGTGGCCATCACCCCCAGCAGGAACACCGCGGTGCACTCGGTGCGGCGCACGAAATCCCAGAACTCCTCGGTGCGGAAATCCGTCCACAGCGCCACCGATCCGCCGCGCACCAGCATGACGAACGGCAGACCCAGGCCGCCGATGTGGTAGATCGGCATGTTGATCAGGAAACGGTCGTCCCCGGTCACGAACGGCCAGGTCTCGGGCCCGGCGTTGGAGTACAGGTGCAGATAGGACATCAGCACGCCCTTGGACGGGCCCGTGGTGCCCGAGGTGTAGACCACGGCCTGGGTGTCCCAGGGCTCGATCGCCCGCGCCGGCGGCGCCGGTGCCGCCGGCGCGTCGACCGCCGCGATGCTGGTGGCGGCAAGCTCGGCCGGGGGCTGTCCGGCCGGCCCCACCAGCACCACCGTTTCGAGTGCCGCGGTGTCGATCTCGTGCAGGCGCTCCACCAGTTCGCCCTGGGCCACGATGACACGGGCGCCGGCGTTGGCCACCACGTGCTCCAGCAGCGGCCCGCGATAGGCCGTGTTGATGGGCACGAACACCGCGCCCAGATAATTGGTGGCAAAGAAGGTCAGCAGGGCCTCGGCGCCGTTGGGCAGCCAGGACAGCAGGTGATCGCCCTGGTCGACGCCGAGCTGCTGCAGTACCGCGGCCCGGGCGCGTACCTTCGCAAGCGTTTCCGCATAGCTCCAGGCGCTGCCGTCCCCGAACATGCAGTAGGCCTTGTCCGGCGTACGCCGGGCGAAATCCTCCAGCGCATAGCGCAGCACGCAGCGCTCGCGCGGCGGGATGCGTGGATCGGCAGTCATGCCGCGCGCGCCGGCGTGAAGCGCACCGGCAGGGATTCGAACGAGCGGAACTGGAAGTTCATGCGCCGCGGGGTCGGGCCGGCGAGTTCGAAGCCCTCGATGCGTTCGGCCAGCTTGCGGAAGGTGATCTCGCCTTCCAGCTTGGCCAGGTGTTGGCCGATGCAGAAGTGCCGGCTGCCACCGAAGGCCACGTGCTCGCCCTCGGTGCGCGCGATGTCGATGCGGTCGGGGTTGGTGAATTGCCGCTCGTCGTGATTGCCGGACAACAGCGCCAGCCAAACCGGCTCGCCGGCCGGGATGCGCTGACCGCCCAGGGTGAAATCCTCGGGCAGATGGCGGATGGTCACGCCCACCGGCGACTCCCAGCGCACGATCTCGTCGGTGGCCGCCCGGGCCAGTCCGGCCGGGTCGGCGCGCAGGCGTTCGAACTGCTCCGGCTCCCGGGCGAAGTTGTACACGCCGGCACCGATCATCCCCATGGTGGTGTCGAACCCGCCGGCCAGCAGCGAGAGCACCGTGGCCACCAGCTCGTCGCGGTCCAGGCGGTCGCCCTCGGCCTCGGCCGCCACCAGGGCACTGAAGATGTCGTCGCCGGGGTCGGCCCGCCGCTCCTCGATCTTCTCGCTCAGGTAATCGATGAAGAAGGCGCAGGCCTCGTGACAGGCCTGGATGCCGGCCTCGTCGTTGGCGGCCGGCAGGAACACGCGGAAGAAGTCCGGCGTGACCGCCATCAGTGCCTGGCGCTGGTCCGCCGGAATGCCGAGCATGCCGCAGATCACGCGGTACGGGATCACGAATGCCAGGTCGGTCACGGCGTCCATCTCGCCGCGTTCGATCACCGCATCCAGGGTCTCGTCCACCACCTGCTCGACGCGGGCACGCAGGCCCTCGACGGCCTTCGGCGTCAGCGCCTTCTGCGTGAGCATGCGCAGCCGGGTGTGCTTGGGCGGATCGTTGAGCACCATCAGGTTGCGGTAGATGCGCCCGGCCGGGCCGTCGCCGAATACCGCCCCGCCGTCCACCCCGGGCACCTGCATGCGGCCTTCGGGCAGGCGCACCAGGGGCCGGATGTCCTCGAAGCGGGTCACCAGCCAGATACCGCCGCTGGCCGGCAGATGATGGACCGGCGCCTCGTCGCGCAGCCGCCGGTAGACCGGCAGCGGATCGGTCAGGAAAGCGGGGTCGTCCGGGTCGAAGGTGGTCTCGGGCATAGTGCCGGCCTCAGCAGGGTTGGGCATGACAGCGCTAGAGCGCCATCCGCAGAAACGGGATCACGTCCTCTGCGGACGCGACCGGGCGCGGGTTGGTGCGCGCCCAGATGTCGTGCAGCACGGCCTCGGCCAGGCGCTCGAGGTCGGCCTCGCCCACGCCCACCTCGCCCAAGGTGCGCGGCATGCCCAGCGCCCGGATCAACGCGTCCGCCAGTTCGCTGGCCGGGCGTGCGGGATCGCCCAGGGCGGCGCTGATCCGCTGCTGGCGTTCGCCGTTGACTTCGGCGTTGAAGGCCAGGGCGTAGGGCGCCATCACGCAGGAGGTGTGGCCGTGCGGCACATCGAAGGTGCCACCCAGGGCGTGGCCGGTGGCATGGCTCAAGCCCATGGGTACGCCGGCCACCACCGGGATCATCGATTCCCAGGCCCCGACCTGGCACTTCAGGCGGCCGCCCAGGTCGTCCGGGTCCGCCTTAACCCGGCGCAGGCCCTCGCCGAGCGCCGCCAGCGCATTGGCGGCGATGCCGTCGCAGAATTCGTTGGAGTGAAACGAACCCAGGGTCTCCATGGCATGGTCCAGGGATCGCACGCCGGTGGACAGCCACAGCCATTCCGGCGTGTGTACGGTGACCGCCGGGTCCAGGATTACGGCCACCGGCGCCATCCGCCGGTGCTGGTAACCCTGCTTGAGCCGGGCACGCTCGTCGGTCACCCCGCTGAGCGGATTGAACTCGCCACCGGACAGGGTGGTGGGCACGCACACCACGCGCACGTCGGGGCCGTCGAACTCGGGCATGACCACCTGGCCGGCATCGTCCACGTACATCCGGAAGGCGTCGAAATCCTCGTGCCTGGTGATGTCGTGGCGCAGGCACAGGGCGAGCACCTTCGTCGCGTCAGTGACCGAGCCGCCGCCGACGGATACCAGCAAATCGGCATCGGCTTCGCGCGCGGCGGCGGTCGCCGCCAGCACGTCCGCCCGGGGGCCGTGCGGGGCGATGCCGGCGTGGTGTCCAGCGTAACGCTCGCCCAGGGCCTCGCGGATGCGGGCAATCTCGTCGGTTTGGCGATCCAGGGTGGCGCTGACCACCAGGAATACCCGCGATGCCTCGTTGCGACGTGCCTCGTCGACCACCGCCTCGGCGGCAGCCGTGCCGATGTGCACCCGCTCGGTGGCCGTCTGCGTGAACAACGCCGCTGACGACATCGCGTTCCTCCTCGACTCTCGCACGGGCCGGACCGGCCCTCGTTTTTCTACAACAAATGTTTTACATAAACTGTTGCCCGGGGACAATACCCGGCGTCGACAACGACACGGGTCGCGATCACGCCATCAGCGAGTCAAGCACCTTGGCCACCAGCAGTACGACGCCGACCACCCGCGCCCGCGGCCACGCCACGCGCGAACGGCTCAAGCACATCGCCGAAACCCTGTTCGCCGAACACGGAGTGGACGCCGTCACCGTGCGCGATATCGTCAAGGCCGCCGGGCTCAAGAACGTGGCGTCGCTGAACTACTACTTCGGCGGCAAGCAGGGGCTGGTCGAGGCATTGATCCTGGACGGGGCACGGGCATCCGACACCTGGCGCCAGGAAAGGCTGGATGCCCTCGCCGAGCGCGGCGAACCGAGCGTGCGCGAGCTGATCCGCGTGCTGGCCTGGCCGGTATTGAGCACTAATCCCGTGCGCGTGGCCACCGACACCCACATCCGCTTCATCAACCACGTCATGGCCGTGAACCGCCGGCTGTTCGACGACACCGTCGGCCGCGGCTGGAACCAAGGCTACCAGCGCTGCCTGGCCCTGCTGCGCGAGCGCATCGACCTGCCGGTGGATACGCTCAACGAACGCTTCATCTTCATCAATATCTATCTGCGTGCCGCATTCGCCGCCCGCGAAACCGAAACGGCGCGGCATCCGCGCAACAACATCTGGAACCGCACGGCCACGATCGAGCACCTGTTCGACACCGTGGAAGCGATCCTGACCGCGCGGGTTTGAACCGCCCACCGATCTGTCCGGCGGCTTGACAGCCGGGCCACGGCATCATCAAAATTAAAACAGTCGTTTTATATAGGCCGTATTATGCGCCAGGCTGATCTTGCCACCCTGACCGCCGACCCCGACGGCCTGCGCCGCCGGCTGGAGGCGGGCGACGACGCCACCCTGCTGTTGGTCCTGGTCCAGCTCAGCGGCGACGACCGGTGGCTGGAACGGGCCCGTCCACACATCCGCGGCCCGATGAACTATCAGGTGGACATGCCCGCCGAGTTGGCGGCAGAGATCCGCGACGCCCTCGCCGCCACCCTGATCGAGCTCGCGTGCCGGGGTCGGCCGTTGCCGCCGGTGCCCACCGGCGAACGGCTGCAGGCGATGCTGTCCGCCGCCGCCGGCGAAACCGTGGATGCCGACTACGCGGCCCTGATGCACGAGGAACTGACGGCCGACACCAGGGATCCCCGCCGCCCGCAATGGCGCCGATCGCCACCCGTCGAGCGGCTGCACAATTTTCATGTGCTGATCATCGGCGCCGGCATGTCCGGCCTGTGCGCCGCCATCCGTCTGCAGGAAGCGGGTATCGACTTCACCATCCTGGAAAAGAACGCCACCGTGGGCGGCACCTGGCTGGAGAACCGCTATCCCGGCTGCGGCGTGGATACGCCCAACCACTTCTACAGCTATTCCTTCGAACCCAATCATGCGTGGTCGCATTTCTTTGCCAAGCGCGACGAACTGTGGGGCTATTTCGAGGAAGTGGCCGACCGTTACGGCCTGCGCAGGCATATCCGCTTCAACACGGAAGTCGCATTCGCGGCGTTCGATGAGACCACTGCCCGCTGGCGGGTCGGCGCGCGGGATGCAACCGGCGCGGAGATGGAGTTGGAGGCGCATGCCCTGATCTCGGCGGTGGGCGTGCTCAACCGGCCCAAGCTGCCGGATATACCCGGACGCGAGGATTTCGCCGGCCCCGCAATGCACACGGCACGGTGGGACCCGGATTTCGACTGGCGCGGCAAGCACATCGCCATGATCGGGACCGGCGCCTCTGGGCAGCAGGTCGCGCCGCGCATCGCGCCGGAGGCCGCACGCCTTACCGTGTTCCAGCGCAGCCCGCACTGGGTGGTACCCAACCCGAATTACTTCGAGCAGGTCAGCGATGCGAAGAAGTGGCTGCTCGCCCATCTGCCCGGGTATGCCCGCTGGTATCGCTTCCAGCTGTTCTGGGGTTTCGCCGACGGGCTCTACCCGGCCCTGCAGGTGGATCCGGAATGGCCGGACCAGGCGCGTTCGATCAATCGGGTCAACGATCGCCATCGCCGGTTCATGGAACGCTATATCCGCAGCGAAATCGGTGACGATCCGGAACTGCTGGCCAAGGTCACCCCCGATTACCCCCCCTACGGCAAGCGCATCCTGATCGACAACCACTGGTATCGCATGCTCACGCGGGACAATGTGGACCTGGTGACCGGTGACATCGACCGCATCGAAGCCGATGGCATTCGCACCACCGATGGTGAACTTCATCGGGCCGACGCCCTGGTCTTTGCCACCGGCTTTCACGCCAGCCGGATGCTCTGGCCCATGCGGATTACCGGCCGTGACGGCATCGACCTGCACGACGCCTGGGGCCCCGATGACGCCCGCGCCTATCTCGGCACCACCGTGCCCGGCTTTCCCAATTTCTTCATCCTGGCCGGTCCCAATACCGGCCTGGCCCACGGCGGCAACCAGATTTTCATGACCGAATGCCAGGTGCGCTACGTGCTCTTCGCCCTGCGCGAAATGCTGGAATGCGGCGCCGACACGCTGGAAGTCCGAACTGATGTCCACGACCACTTCAACCGGCGGGTGGACGCCATGCACGAACAGATGGTCTGGACCCATCCCGGCATGGATAACTGGTACCGCAACGACGCTGGCCGCGTGTTTGCGGTTTCGCCCTGGCGGCTGGTGGACTTCTGGCGCATGACCGCCGGGTTCGACGCCGACGCCTATCGTTTCACCTACCGCAATACCGCCAGGGCCTGAGTGCTAGGCAGGCATCGCCACAACACGGCGGTCTCACCTGGATGATCGGACCACCCGGCCACCGATCAGACATGCGGCCTTGATCAAAACCAGTCCGGCCACATGCCCAGACAGGTATCGTCCACCGCCGCCAGCAGGTGGGCGCGGTGATCGATGGTGGGCAGTTCCCAGCGGAAGAAGTAGCGGGTGGCCTGCAGCTTGCCCCAGTAGAAATCGCGGTCCGCATCACCGGCCGGCTTGGCCCGGACAGCGACCAAGGCCTGGCGCAACCAGGTCCAGGCGATGACCACGTGGCCCAGCATTTCGAGATATTCATTGGCGTTGGCGAGATAGCTTTCGGCGTCCGTGGCCTGCTGGCGCAGCGCCTGGGTAGTATCGGCCACGGTGTCGATGGCTTCGGCCAGGGAACGGGCGTACTCGTGCAGTTCGTCGAATTCGGCAGCGTCCTCGGCGGTGGCGCCGATCTCGCGCAGAAGCAGGGAGAGGGCCGCCCCGTCGCGCATGGTGACCTTCCGGCCGAGCAGGTCCAGCGCCTGAATGCCGTTGGTGCCTTCGTGAATGGGGTTGAGACGGTTGTCGCGATACAGCCGCTCCACCGGGTATTCGCGGGTATAGCCGTAGCCGCCCAGCACCTGAATGGCGAGCTTGTTGGCTTCCAGCCCGTATTCCGAGGGCCAGGCCTTGGCGATGGGGGTGAGAATGTCGAGCAGCAACCCCAGGCGGTTGCGCTCGGTTTCGTCCTCGGCGGTCTCCTGCTGGTCCACCAGCGTCGCGCAGTACAGGCACAGGGCAAGGCCGCCCTCGACGTAGGCCTTCTGGGCCAGCAGCATGCGGCGGACATCGGCATGTTCGATGATGGGCACCGGCGTATCGGTCGGCTTGCTGCCAGGGTGCCGGCCCTGCGGGCGTTCGCGCGCGTAGTCCAGCGCGTGCAGATAGCCGGAATAACCCAGCACCGACGCCCCCATGCCGACACTGATGCGGGCCTCGTTCATCATGTGGAACATCCCGGCCAGGCCGGTGTTGGGTTCGCCGACGATCTCGCCGAAGCAGTCGTCTTCATCGCCGAAATTCAGCACCGTGTTGACGGTGCCCCGATACCCCATCTTGTGATTGATGCCCGCCAGCCGGACGCCGTTTCGTTCACCCAGGCTGCCGTCGTCGTTGACCCGGTACTTGGGCACGATGAACAGGGAGATGCCCTTGGTGCCGGCCGGTGCCCCCTCGATGCGGGCCAGTACCAGATGCACGATGTTTTCGGACAAGTCGTGCTCGCCACCGGAAATCCACATCTTGTTACCGCGCAGGCGGTAGGTGCCATCCTCGTTGGGAATCGCCCGGGTGCGGATATCGCCCAGCGACGATCCGGCCTGCGGCTCCGACAGGCACATGGTGCCGAAGAAACGCCCGGCAATCATCGGCTGCATGTACCGCGTCTGCTGTTCGGGCGAGCCCACCACCCGCAGCAGATTGGCGGCGGCCCCGGTCAGGAACGGGTAGCCCGCGGTGCCGATGTTGGCGGCAGTGAACAGTGCGGCCACCGACTGGCTGATGGTGTAGGGAAGCTGCAGGCCGCCGTCGGCCTCGTCGAACGCCGCCCCCATGAAGCCGCCGTCCACATAGGCATCCAGCGCCGCCTTCACTTCCGGAATGATGTTCACGCGTTCGCCGTCGAAGGTGGGTTCGTTGGCGTCCAGTTTTGCCGCGTGGGCGGCGAACTGCTCCACCGCCAGCGTGTGCGCGGCTTCCACCACGGCATCGAAGGTCTCCCGATCGTGGCCGGCGAAACGCGGGCGCTCGCACAGAGTGGCCACGTCCAGCCATTCGTGCAGCAGGAAATCCAGGTCGCGGCGATTGATCAGATGACTCATGGCGGCAGATCGATGGAACGGGGGGCCGAGTGTAGCCAACCCGGGGCCCGGGGTGCTCGTATTGGTCCGGGCTTTCGAGGCACACTTACGCGATGGAAACGCCCCTTCCCGACGCCGTCGATGAGTGACCATTCACCCGGCTTCCTGGCACTGGTCGCGCAGGCACGCGGCCGCATCCGCGAAATCGACGCCGCCGACCTGGCCGACGCTCTGGCCCGCGAACCCGATGCCGCGCTGATCGATGTGCGCGAGGAATCCGAATACGCAGGCGGGCATGTGACCGGGGCCGAACACCTGGGCAAGGGCGTTATCGAGCGCGACATCGAGGCCCGGCATCCCGACCCGCAGCAGCCGTTGTATCTGTATTGCGGCGGCGGCTATCGCTCGGCGCTGGCGGCGGATGCCCTGCGGGCGATGGGCTACGGCCGGGTGGTGTCGGTGGACGGCGGCTGGCGGGCGCTGCGCGAGCTGATGCCCACCGAATCCTGAATGCCGTTTCGCGTCATCCGCATCCGGCGGCGCATCGCCGCCCCCATGACGGCGGTGTTCGCGCACATTGCCGAACTGGACAATTACGCCCGGCTGCCCGGGGTGCGCCGGGCCCGGCTGTTGCGTGAAGGCGAGCCCGATCGCCAGGGCACCGGCGCAGAGCGCGAACTGTCGCTGACCGTGGGCACCCTGGTGGAACGCATCACCGACTTCGACCCACCACACCGGCTGGCCTGGCGCATGATCCGCGTGCCCTTCCCCATCCACCACCTGGGCAGCGAGATGCGGCTGCGCGAAGTGGCGGGCGGCACCGAAATCCAGTGGATATCGCGCTTCCGCGCGCGGTCGCCGGTCGGCGCCGCGCTGATCGAGCGCAGCGCCAGCGTGGCGCTGACCGCGATCTACGGCACGGCGCTGCTGATCTGGAAACGATCACTGGAATCTACCCATCCGCGCTGGCGCCACTCCCTGCCCGCGTCGGCCAGTACCGGTGCGCCGGCAGCCACCGCGCCGCCCGCGCAGCGAGCCTCGGAAAGAGCAGCGCCGCCACCCCGACGGCTGATTCCCTACGCCGGAGCCCGGCTGATGGGGGCGGTCCGCCAGGCACTGGGCCTGCCGGCGCGACTGTTCCGGCGGCGCCGATAGCGTGGTTGCTTGCCAATCTCGGCAGCGGGGGTAAAGTGGGGACATCGCTCGACCCGGTCCGTTACCATGTCCGTCAAACACACGCTACTCACTGCTGCCCTGCTGCTGCCGGCCCTGGGAACGGCCAACGCCCAGAATGATTCACCGCTGGTGGACATTCAGCTGGCGGATGCCGACACACCTCTGCGCGTGGCCCTGGCCGGTCAGACGCTGATCAGCTCCGACATGCTGACCGCATCACTGGCCGATCCCGGCTCAAGCCTCGCTCCCACCGGGGACAGCATCGGCATTGCCGATCTGTTGAGCGGCATTCCGCTTGTCGGCGCGCTGCTGGCCCCCGAGCCGCCTTCCACCATGCCAATTACCCCGGCTGATCCGGCGTCCGCGGTGGGCGATCTCGACGGCGACGGTCGCCGCGAGGATCAGGGCACGCGATTCGGAGACTTCCTGGTGCAGGTGGACCCGGACGACGTCAACGATCAGGCGCTGTCGTTCAGCGATTACATCGATGAGCCGCAGCCGCTGGACGATCTAAGCAAACCACGCTGAACCCGGCACACGCTGTCCGCGCCACTCGTCGGCGACACGGGCGTGCCCGGTCGCGCGGTAAACGAAAGACCCGGGGCCGAATACACCGGACTGGCAGCGTATCCGGTCCCCGGTCGTCATGTCGCTCGGATACCCAGCTCGTCCGCATAATCCACGGTGGAAATCGCGTTGTAGTTCGGATTCTTGCTACCCAGGTCGCCTTCCAGATAGTTGTAGAAGAGTTCCATTGAGAACTCGCGGCTCAACGTCCACCGCACCGCGGGCTGCAGCAGCAACCCTCCCTCGACATCGTAAAGCGCGGCGAAATCCACTCGCCAGATCAGGTTGGGAAACGGCTGCTGAAAGGCAAACGCCACATAATTGGCATTACTGGGATCGCTGGCGTCCCGGGCAGCCCGCTCGGCGCTGCCACCCATGCCTTCCAGTTTCCGGCCGAAGAGGTCACTTTCGCTCTTGTGCAGCCACTGCAGCACGAAATACGTGGCCGGAAACTGATAGCTGAATTTCTGGTACTTCTCGAATACTAGGGCCGCCGTCCACTCGTCTTCAACAATGTAGTCGCGGCTGAGAGACACGTTGGTGAAGGTCCGGTCCTGCGCGTACTGGACTTCGATGTTGGTAATCAGCTGATCGAAAATCGAACCCGCTTCACCGCGGAACACGTAGCTTAGCCCGGCACCGAAAACATTCTCGCGGTGATACTCCCGAGCAATATGGCCACGCAGCCCGCCAGACGCCTGGAAAAAGGTATCCAGGGTCAGACGGGCCCCCATCTCATCCTGCACCGGCGCGGCGCCAAGCATCTGGGCGGCCGGGAACTCATTGATGGAGGCATTGAGTCCGTCGATGGCATCAAGCCGAGACAGACCCGCATAGTGGAACCATTCCTGGGCCGATACCACCCCCGTCGGATCCCGTTCAAAGGCGGTCTGGGCCATGAGGGGACCGGTCATATCGCCCGGCGCACCCGTAAGAGAGCGATCCACGCCCGACTGGGTCCAGCGGAATGTGCCATCCGGTGCATAGCGCCGGGCGGCCATCAACTGCAGGTTGAACGGCCCCAATGGTCCACGTACCCGCAGGCCGTAGTTGACTTCGTCGTCCACCTCTCCGTAGAGATCGTGCACAGTGAATTGCGATGCGATGGCGTTGTAGGGCGTATTCGGATTGCTGTAGATCGTCGGCCGGAAATGCTGGACGAACCCATCCAGCTCCCAGGATCCCAGCATGTATGAGGCTCTTATCGCTGGCGAAGGTACGCGTTTGTCCGAGAATTCCTCCGGCACATAGTCAAGCAAGCTGTGGCGGCGAAGATCGAGGCCGTTTGGCACGTCAAGCACGCGGAAGAACAACGACTGCCCCCAGGCGATCTGCTGATTACCCACGCGCAGGTTGAGGGACCCGACGTTGTAGTCCAGAAAGAACTTGGGCAGATCCACCATGTAGTCCCGCCCGGTCAGTTCCAGTGCCATGGGCGCTTCGCGGGCCTGCAGGGCGCCGCCGTCCGAGCTTACGCGGTACTCGAACAGGTTAGGCCGACGTTGCAGGGTACCTGCCGGGTTGGTGCCGGGTGCATCGTCGAGCGTGTAGTTGTCATATTCGTCAATATCATAAATCCCGCGCACCTCCGCGATGAACCGGAGATTGCCCGTCAAACGCGCGTTCAGTGCCGCCTTTCCGCGCAGAATCGTCAGATTGAATTCGTTGTCCGCCTGGGGCAGACCGCGAGTCACCGTATCGGTGGTGGTGAAGCTCGTGCGCTCCACCGGCTGCCCGTTGAATATGTTCCCACGCTGGTTATAGGGATTCTCACCCGAGGTCGTACGTATCGCGATTTCCGGCCTCACGAACCCATCCAAGCTGATATCAATATCCTCCCACCAACCAGCCTGCACCACGGTCGGCAAGCTGACACCCATCGCGAAAAGAAGCTTTGTTGTCGTCTCCATATGTCTCTCCTCCATGGATCGCGTCGTGGGCACCGCGCGAACGGATGCCCGATTTTTTGATAATTGATAAGGGACGCTGCTGCTGCCGGTGTCACGGGTAAAACCGTCGTCTGACGCCGACTGTGAAGGGATACGGTGCGCGGGGCTTGCGCCGGGAGGCGCCATCCGCGCAGATGCGGATGATTGACTCGATAGCCGTCAGGATTCGCGTCATCGGCCAAAACCCTCCCCGTCCCTCCAGACCGGATCGCAGAAAACCCGGCCTCCGCACACCCTCGGCATGAGGGTTTTAAAGCCGCCTCAGCGGGCGGGCTGGGTGTCGATACCCAGCTTATTTATTGTTGTCGGCAGGACTGTCCTACAATTTAGTCCTACCCGATTTATGCACGAATGTGCGCGGGCTGCAATATCTGGAAACACGAGGACACCGATCCAGCCCGAACGGGCAGTCGACCTACAGGGGGATATAGAAGAAAAGTTCTGTAGCGGCCCCTTGCCGCCACGCCGCCCGGGATGCCCCCAGCAGCCGCTGAATCAGATCAGCGCCAACCGATGGGATCGTAGCCGCGGTCTCGCAGGCAGCGGTTGACGAAGTTGCGGTAAACCGGATCGGGCGTGCCGCGGGCGAACAGGCCGCTGAACAGCCCGGTGGCAGCCCCATGTGCCGCGCCGGCACCAGCGCCCCGGCCAACGTCGCCGAACACTGCGCCCACCGCCGCGCCGCCGGCCCCGCCGATGACGCCGCCACGGGCTGTACGCCCGGCCACGTCGCCATCGCTGTAGTCCAGGCCGTTGGCCTCGGCCATCGCCATGCACTGCTCGACGGCCCGCTCCGACCCGGCCGGGCTGCCGCGGCCACCCTCGGGATAAATCACCGGCCGCTGGTTGGCGCAGCCGACCACGACAAGAAGTGCCAGAACCAGAGCGGGTAAGCGGACCGTAGCGTGAAACTGAGTGCTCATTCCTGATTGGACCTCAATGCCGCCGCTGAATTCATCCGTAACGGGCGTTGAGCTGTCGCAGGCGGCAGCGCAACCGCGAATGACATCTTAGCGAAGAGATTGCCGCGCGGCCTGCGGCCGCTCGCAATGAGGAGGGCGGCAAAGGGCTCGAAACCCGTCGTTGCGAGGCCCCGACAGGGGCCGTGGCAACCTCGTGGGCCCACCTCCAGCGGCTGATCCGGCGAGATTGCTTCGCCGCTGGCAGCGCCTCGCCATGACACGTAATGGCGACTTTTGCCGACAACGCGCCGGGGCGCTCGTCAGGCGGCGTACGTGGTCTTCAGATAGGAAGCGATCGCGCTGGATTCATACAGCGCTTCGTCGGTGTTCGGGTCGACGAGATAGGGCACCTGCAGATGCCCGGTCTGCTCATGCATGGCCCGACGATTACGGCCGCGAACCGGGATGTCGGGAAAGAAGCGCGTACGCACCCAGGGCGGGCCGATTTCCTGCGGCACGGCCTTGCCAAAGCTGCGCAGGATGTAGGGAATCTCCATTTCGCAGAGCAGTTCCCGAACCGGCCGCGAGAACGGGCTGGACTCGAAGCTGTAGAGTTCCAGCGGCTGATCCGGTGCCCGGCCGGCACGACGCCGCATGCCACGCAACCCCCGCAGCAGGGTTGCCGCGTTCGAGCCCATCAACGCCACCGCGCCGCCCAGCGGCCGCGCGGGTGCCGACCGACCGCCGTACTCGGCATAGAGGTAGTCAATGATGTCGGTGGACTCATAGAGCTGGCGGTCGGTGTTCGGGTCGACCAGAAAGGGGAACTGCATCTTGCCGCCGAGCCGCCCCACCTCGGGTCTGAATCGCTTGCCACCCTTGGGACAGGGCTTGATCAACACATCCAGGTCCAGCTCGGTGATCGCCTCGCGCACCAGCCGGCAGAACGGGCAGCCCTCGAATTCGTAGAGTTCCAGCAGCTTCGCGGGCTGACGCTCGGCCGGGCGGAATGCCAGCGAACCCCGCCAGGCACGGGCGGTACTGGCCAGGGTGGAGGACAAAGTGTTCAGCATGGCGGCAATCGCTCCCGTGAGAATCGACCACTATTCTACCGTTCGCGCCTGCCCGAGCCGATCAATCAGCGCTACCATGCGCCCGCCATGCGCCGTTCCGACTTCCACTACGAGTTGCCCGAGGCCTGCATCGCCCAACATCCCCCGGCTCGGCGTGGCGACAGCCGCCTGCTGCATCTGGACCGAGGCACGGGGCGCTGTGCCGACCAGCACATCACTGATCTGCCGGCATTGCTGGCGCCAGGCGATCTGCTGGTGCTCAACGACACACGGGTGATCCCCGCCCGCCTGCACGGCCGCAAGGCCAGCGGCGGGGTGGCGGAAATACTGGTGGAACGGGTGCTGGACAGTCAGCGCTTTTCCGCCAAGGTTCGCGCCAGCAAACCGCCGCGGCCGGGTACCGAGCTGATCGTGGGCGGGCACCGGATCGAGGTCAGCGGCCGCGACGGCGAACTGTTCCTGCTGCATCTACCCGAGGGGGATCTGGACGGGCTGCTGATCGAGCATGGCCACATTCCGCTGCCGCCCTACATCCGGCGGCCGGACGAACACGCTGACCGTGAACGCTATCAAACCGTCTGGGCGCGAGAGCCCGGCGCGGTGGCGGCGCCCACCGCCGGACTGCACTTCGACGATGCCCTGCTCGACCGCATACGCGACCGCGGCGTGGCCATCGATCATCTAACCCTGCACGTGGGCGCCGGCACCTACCAGCGGGTACGCACCCAGGACCTGTCGCAGCACCAACTGCATGCCGAGCGGGTAATGGTCGGTGCCGGGCTCTGCGAACGCATCAACGCTACCCGAAGCGCCGGCGGCCGGGTCGTGGCGGTGGGCACCACCGTGGTCCGCAGCCTGGAAGCCGCGGCCGCCGAGGGCGAGCTGGCCCCGTTTGCCGGCGAGACGCGGCTGTTCATAAAACCGGGGCACCGGTTCCGGGTGGTGGACGCCCTGCTCACCAATTTCCACGAACCGGAATCCACGCTGCTGATGCTGGTGTGCGCCTTTGCCGGCCGTGAACCGGTACTCGATGCCTACCGGCATGCGGTCGACAACGGTTACCGGTTTCTGTCCTATGGCGACGCCATGTGGCTGGCGTGACCGGGTAATCTTCCCGCATGGATGCCGACTCGATCTCTCCGCTGTCGCTTTGGTTGCTGCTGCCGGTGCTGATCGCGGTAGTCGCTATCGGCCGCTGGCTGGCCTGGCCCCTGTGGCGACTGGTCCTGATCTGGATTCCCGAATTTTGGCACCTGCTTTTGCAGGTTCCTTTGCCGGACACACTGTCCTGGCGTATCGGCCGCCGCTGGCCCCGCTTCACCGCCTGGATCACGGGCCGCGTCGACCCGAACCGCTTCGCCGGTTTGCCACTGACTCTGATCGTGCTGCTGGCGCTGTACCTCGTTTCCCTGGCCGCGGGCGTGCTCGAGGCAGTGCTGGAGAACGAGGAACTGGTGGCGCTGGATAGTCACATCAATCAGGCACTGACGGTGATGCGCGACGATCGGTTCGTGCATCTGTTCCACTGGATCAGCGGCATGGGTCACACCAACACCCTGGCCATCGTGCTGACCGTGGCCATACTGCTGCTCTGGGCACAGGGCCGGCTGGCCGATCTGTACGGGCTGATCCTGGCCGCCGGCGCTTCGTCGACAGTGACGTGGATCGGCAAGTATGTGATCGACCGCGAGCGCCCCGCCTCGCTGACCTTCGCCGAAGCCCTGTCGCCCTCGTTTCCCAGCGGCCACGCCACCGGTTCGATGGCCGTCTACGGGTTCATCACCTTCGTCGTGGCCCGGCAACTGCTCGGGCCACGCCAACAGTTCGAGGTGGTCTACTGGGGCCTAACGCTGGTCGGCCTGATCGCCTTCAGCCGTATGGTGCTCAGCCTGCACTATTTCAGCGACGTCGCTGCAGGCCTGCTGATCGGCGCCTTCGGCGTGGTGGCCGGCATCGCGCTGGCCGAGTACCGGCGCGAGCGCGATGCCGAACCGGCTCAGCCCTGATTGCGCAGTTTGGCCTCCTCGGCCGCCACCTTTTCCTCCATTGCCTCGGCGTCACTGCCGCCGATCAGCACCAGCGTCGCCACCAGCCCCAGCAACAGCGCAACCCAGGCCGGGAACACGGCAATGGCCACGGCGGTGAGCAGCACCACCCCGCGCTCGGTGGGGTGCGTGCACATGGCCATGGCCACGTAGGCGCAGGCAAACCCGGTCAGCAGCAGCGTCAGGCACAGGGCGATACCCAGCAACGGCTGCAGACCGGTCAGCAGCGGCAGCAGGAAGAATATGAACGGCAGGCCCATGAAGTAGTACGACGCGGTGCCGCTGTACAGCGAATTCATGCCCGACCGGTCCTCGCGCCAGCGCTGGACGATGATCACCTGCACACCGGTCCAGAGGCTGCCCTGGGTGGGGAAGAACGGCGCGAAAATTCCCATCAGCCCATTGCGGATGCCCAGCGACAGATGGGTACGACTGGTGTCGATGCGGATGGGGTCGTCGCGGCGGTCGTCCTCCGCCTGGTGGATGATCTCGTTGCCGGTCACCAGATCACCGAACAGCAGAATATAGGTGATCAGTGACAGCGGCGCGGCAGCCACGAACATGTCCCAGCTGGGCCAGCCGATAACGAACGGCGAGGCCTTGGCAAACGCTTCGTTGACCGGCGGTAGCAGAATCCCCCACTGGATGTCGTAGCTGACCTCGCCCACCAGCGGCCCGACCGCAGCAGCCACCAGGAAGCCCGGCAACAGACCGAGACTGGCCAGCCGCGCGAGCATCGGTGAACGCAGTTTCAGCGACCGGAACGGGATGGAGAACATGAAGATCAGGCACACCGCACAGGCCAGGGTGATGCTGATCGGCTGAGCCAGCAGGTAGTCGTCGACATCGTCCACGAACACCCGTTTGAAAGCCGCAATGGCAGCACCGAGGATAATGGCCGCTTTCAGCGGATTGGGCAGCCAGGCCATGAAGCGTTTCCCCAGCCCGGTAAAACCCAGAAAGGCCAGCATGGCGGTGAGCACCAGCGTGAGCGCGGTCATCGCCTGGAAGCGCTCCACCGGGGTGTCGTAACCCCCGAGCACGAAGGTCAGGACCAGCGGCAACGCCGGCGTCACCCAGCCGGGGGCGTAGGGTTCGCCGAAAGCGATGGGCGCGATGGCGATCAGAAACATATGCACCAGCGACATCGCCACGGCCTGCTCGAAGCTCAAGCCGAAGTGCCCGGTCATGATCGGCACCAGCGCCAGCCCGGTGGCCGACGCCAGGGCCACGCCCTGCAGGAATTCCGGCCAGTAAAGCCTGGTGTGGTAGAAGGGCAGCCGAAAGGTAAACGGCCCCCAGCGCCAGCCGGGCAGTTCCGCCGCTCGTTCGTTATCCATCATCTCCCCCTTGTCGTTATCTGGTGCCGGCGGCAGGCCACCGGGATCAACGTCGCTGATACTGCGTGTCGCCGAACAGCTGCTCCTTGGCCTGATCACTGAGCGGCGTCGCATTCTTGTATTCCGCCAGCACGGCAAGGCCACGATCCACCGCGGGACGCGCGCGGATAGCCTGGTACCAGCGGTTCAGGTTCGGATAATCGCACAGGTCGGCGCCGAAGCGGCGGGCCGAGCGCACCCAGGGAAAAGTAGCCATATCCGCCAGCCCGTAGTCGCCGGCCAGATAGTCCGTCTCGCCCAGACGCCGGTCCATCACGCCCAGCAGCCGACCCATCTCGCGGGTATAGCGATCGACGGCGTAATCGATCCGGCGCGGCGCGTACTGGGTGAAGTGGCCGACCTGGCCGAACATCGGCCCCACGTTGCCCATCTGGAACATCAGCCATTCCTGCATCGCCACCCGGGCGCGCGGTTCGGCTGGCAGGAAGCAGCCGGTCTTTTCGGCCAGGTAGAGCATGATCGCGCCCGACTCGAATACCGACAGCGGCTGGCCATCCGGTCCGTCGTGATCAACGATCGCGGGGATGCGGTTATTGGGCGAGATGCGCAGGAAGTCGGGTTCGAACTGCTCACCCTGCTGGATGTTCACCGCATGGGCCGTGTAATCCAGCCCCAATTCCTCCAGCAGGATATGAACCTTGTAGCCGTTGGGCGTAACCCAGGTGTAGAGATCAATCATCGCTGTCAGCGCCCCGGATCATGCTGCAACCGGGCCACACCGCCGGTCTTGATGTAGACCAGGCAGCCCTGCGGACTCACCGGCCGATGGGTGCCGCCCGGCGGCAGGCGCAGCCAGGTGTGCAGCCCGTAGTTGCCCTGTTCATCGCCGAAACCGCCCTCCAGCACGAACAGTTCCGCCCCGTCCGGGAACACCCGCGCCGGCAGCTCGGTGCCGGCGGCCCAGCGCTCCAGCCGGGTTTCATCGGGAAAGCGGGCATCGGCATACAGCGGCTTCACCATCACGCCGGGCGTGCCGCTGTCAGCCCAGCCCATGGCCTCGGTATCCCGGGTGACGTAGCTGCGGCCTTCGCCGCCGTACTGGCGCAGCTTAACCAGCAGCAGGCAGCCGTCCTCCGACCAGGGCGCGTGCTCGAAACCCTCCGGGTGCAGCAGATAGCTTCCCGGCCCGGACACCGCCCGCTGGTCGCAGAAGTGACCCTCGATCACGAAGATCTCTTCGCCGTCCGGATGCGGATGGGAATGGAATGACGCCCCCGGCGCGTAGCGCACCAGCGAGGTCACCTCGCCGGCCTCGGCCGGCCCCACCCGGTGCAGTCGCTTGCGCCAGACCTGCCCGCCGGGGGCCTCGGTCCATTCCAGGTCTCGCGTATCCACCACGATGCGACGGCTCATGTCCCCGTTCAGGGGCGCGTCGGACGCCTCCATGAATAATTTCCGGCTGGATATTGACGCGCCCGAGTCTAGCCCGAATAAACCCGAAGGGCGACGGGACTGAAACGGCCTGCACAAGCGACAGCAACACCCGCGAAGCCGCGCGGGGACACCGGCCGGGCACGGCACATGTGCCGGCGGGACACACGGACATTCAATTTATGACTTCATAAGTTGTTGTTTTTATTAACCTGCTGGTTGGCATGGCGTTTGCCCATGGGTAATCGGGTGCGGTGATACCGCCCTGAAACTTGCAACCGAACGGAGTTTGATAATGCGCAACCTGAAGACCAGCCGCAGCATCGCCCCCGCTCTCCTGGTGGCCTTCGGCATGGCCGGGGCCGGTCCGGCCATGGCCGAGAAGAACTGGAAAGAGGACCAGGGCAGCAACGCGCCCAAGAAGGAACAGAGCGCGGACCAGTACGGCGGCCAGGGCACCAGCGGTCAGCCGCAACCGGGCGCCGACCGGCAGGGCGGCGATGCCGGCTACGGCAAGGAAGCCGAGGGCCGGCAACAGCAGAAGCAGCAGCAGTCCGCCGGCGAAAGCGGCAGCTGGTAACGCTCTCCCGACGCCCGCCGGTGGCCAACGCACAGCCGGCGGGCCTGATCTCCTCGCGTGCGTTCCCCCGGTGCGTCCTCTCCCTACGCACCGGCCCCCCGCCCGCCCGGCAACCCCGGGCGGGTTTTTTTGATTCATCAGAGCCGTGCGATCAGCGTTCTGCGCTGCTGGCAGCAGGCTCGTCCCGGCCGAGCTCACTCGCCGTCGCCAGACCTTCTCGTTCCAGCCAGCGGTACAAAGTACGCCGGCCGATGCCTAGCATCGCCGCCGCCCGACGCTTGTTGCCGCCGACCTGATCCAGAACGTGGCGAAGATAACGCCGCTGGATATCCTCCAGCGTCGGCAGCACCGGGCCGTCCGCCAGCCGTGCCAGCAGCGCGGGCGCTGACGGATCGTCCTGATCACGGGGCTGATGGTTGCGCAGCCGCACGGGCAGATGCTCCCGGTCGATAACCTCGCCGCGGCAGAAGGTGACGGCCCGCTGCACGACGTTGAACAGCTCCCGCACGTTGCCGGGCCAGTCATAGTCGTGCAGCACCTGCACCGCGGCGTCGGCAAATCCCTGCACGCGCCGGTCCTGCGCGGCGCAACAGCGCTGAAGAAAGTGGGCGGCCAGCAGATCGAGGTCCTCGCCCCGCTCGCGCAGGGGCGGCACTTCCAGGGTCAGGCTTTCCAGGCGGTAGAACAGGTCCTCGCGGAAATCGCCGGCGGCGATGCGCGCGGCCAGATCGCGATGGGTGGCGGCAATCACCCGCACGTTCACGGCGCGCTCACGGTTGGCGCCCACCGGCCGGATATGACCGTTCTCCATCACCCGCAGCAGCTTGGCCTGCATGGCCATGGGCAGTTCGCCGATCTCGTCGAGCAGGAGGCTGCCGCCGTCCGCCTCCTCGAACAGACCCTTGCGCGTCCGGGAGGCGCCGGTAAAGGCCCCGGCCTCGTGCCCGAAGAATTCGGACTCGAACAGGTCCGGCGGAATCCCGGCACAGTTGACCGCGGCGAACGGCCCCTTCGCCATCGGGCTCTCCGCGTGAATGGCGCGGGCCACCTGCTCCTTGCCGGTCCCGGACTCGCCCAGCACCAGCACCGGCCCCTGGGCCGGTGCCACCAGACGGATCTGATCGAACAGCTCGCGCATGGGGCGGCTGGTTCCGCGCATGCCGTGAAAGTCGCCGTCATCGACCAGGCTTTCCAGCCGCGCGACCTGCCGCCGCAGGCGCCGCATCTCCAGCACCCGCGCCACCACCACCAGCAGATGGTCGATGTCAAGCGGCTTGGTCAGGAAGTCATCGGCGCCCGCCTTGACCGCCTGCATTGCCTGGGCAATGGTGCCGAAGGCGGTGATCATCACGAAACCCGGACGCTCGTGCAGCCCAGCCATCTGCTCCAGCAGCGCCATGCCGTCACCGCCCGGCAGGCGGAGGTCGCTGATCACGAGATCCGCGCCGGCCTCGCGGACCCGGGTCAGCGCCGACTCCGCATTGTCGGCCACGCCGACCGTGTAGCCGGTCTCGCCCAGTTCCTCGGCCAGCAGTTCGCGCAGCCCCTGGTCGTCCTCGACCACCAGAATCCGTTCGTCACCATCCGGCATTACGGGTTGTCCTCCGTGTCATGGCGCCGGCTGGCGCGGGGCAGTTCCAACAGGAAACAGGCGCCGCCGAGCGCCGCATCGCGGGAGACGGTGATCCGGGCGCCGTGCTCATCGGCCACGCCCCGCGCCACCGACAATCCCAGGCCGGTGCCTTCGCCCACCTTCTTGGTGGTGAAGAAGGGCTCGAAGACATGGGCCGCCTGTTCCGCCGGGATGCCCGGGCCGGTGTCCGCCACCCGTACCGACACCGTCGTCGGTGTGGCGTCCAGCGTCAGCCGGACCATGCCCCTGGCGGCCGCCTGCACGCCGTTTCGCAGCAGATTGCTGATGGCCTGTTCCAGCCGCAGGGGATCGCCTTCGGCGGCGAAATCATCACCCTCGGTCACGTAGTCCAGCGCCACCCCATGCTCGTCGGCCACGTCCTGAACACCCCCGAACGCACTGCGGGCAATGCGATCGATATCGACGCGCCGATGCTCCGTTTGCCGACCGCGACCGAAGTCCAGCAGCTGACCGACGATGCGGGTCATGCGGCGGACTTCCCCACGGATGGTAGCCAGGTCGCCGGCATGGCGATCGTCGGCGCCGCGCTCGATGCGCCGCGCCCGACCATCCACCACCGACAGCGGCGTACCCAGCTCGTGGGCGATGCCGGTGGACAGGCGGCCCACGGCGGCCATCTTCTCGGTCTCGCGCAGACGCTCGGTCAGCGCCCGTTCGGCACGCTCGCGCCGGACCAGCTCGACCCGGGCCCGCTCGATGCCGTCGAGCATGTCGTTATAGGCGGTGCCCAGGGTGGCCAGTTCCCGGGGGCCGCTGACCTGCGCCCGGTGTCCCAATTCGCCACGCTTGACCCGGTCCATGCTGGCAACCAGCCGGCGCAGCGGGCGACCGATGGCACGGTGATGACTGACCAGAATCAGCCCGACCATCAGCACCACGATCACCGTGAATGCCGCCATGGCCCGCCAACGCAGATCACGCATGTAGTTGGTGAAATCGCTGAAACGGCGGGTGACCTGCAGCAGCCCGGCCCGGCTGTCATCCGGGCCCAGCAGCGGAATATAGAAGGCGTAGGTGCGCATCCCGTCGATCCACGCATAGCTGCCGCCGCCGGCACGCGGATTGTCACCAGCGTGTTCATCCAGTACCGCTTCGATGTCGATGCGCTCGCTCTCGTCGAGCCCGGCCATCCCGGCGGCGGCCACCTGCCGGCCCTCGCGGTCGTAGACGTGGGCGCCGTACACGCGACCGATCTCGAACACCGACTCCAGCGCGGTCATCAGGCTCACCGGCTCGTCCACCCGCAGGCTGTAACTCACGGGCATGCGGATGGCCCGGGCCACCAGCCCGACATCCTCCTTCATGCGCTGTTCGATAAGCCGCTCGCCGGCGAGCATCGCCCCGGAAAAGATCAGCACCACGGCACCCAGTACCGGCAGTACCACCTGCGCCAGGAAAACCGCCCGCAGACCGGGCCGTCGCAGAAGCGAAAACATGGACCAGACCGCACGCCACTCCGGACGTGCTCCTTGTGACTCCCGCTGTTGGGCGCCCCGGGCCCGACAAGGTTCCGTGACGCCGGATCAACGCCCCTCGTCGGCGGCATCTCCAGCGGTTCCGCGGCTGTCGCGCTCGAACAGCTCCTCCAGCTCGGCCATCGCCTCCTCACGCATCTGAACCAGTTTCGCCGTGTCCTCGGACGAAGCCGCCTGCTCGTCGAGCAACTCCTCGTCATACTGCCGGAACAGGCTGGCAGCGCGCACCGCCTCGCTGCGGCTGGCGCCCAGTGCCTGCAGGGTCTCGCCGCCCATCTCCAGCGACGACAGGAATTTCTCCCGCAGGATCACCGACACACCGAGCTTTTTCAGCGCGAACACATGCTGCCGGTTGCGCGCCGCCGCGATGATCTTGAGGTGCGGAAAATGCTCGAGCACCGCCTCGGCCGTGCGCACCGAGGCTTCCGGATCGCCAATCGCCAGCACGAACACCCGTGCCTCGTCGGCCCCGGCATGGCGCAGCAGATCGATACGGGAGGCGTCGCCGTAGTAGATCTTGTCGCCGAACCGGCGCACGAAATCGACAGTATCGGGATTGATTTCCAGCGCAGTGAAGGCCACACCCTTGGCGGTGAGAAGTCGGGCGACGATCTGCGCCACGCGCCCGAAGCCGGCGATGATCACCGGATGCTCGTATTCATCCGGCGTGTCGAAGGATCGCGTGTCGCCACCGGCCGGCTGCAGACGACGATTGAGCCAGGCCGCGCCACCTGCCAGCAGCGGAGTGGCCGCCATCGACAACGTGACCACCGCCACAACCATATCGCTGTCGGTCTGTTCGAACACGCCGGCGGCCACCGCCGCAGCCAGGATCACGAACGCGAATTCCCCTCCCTGCGGCAGCACCGCCGCAAGATTGCGGGCGGCCGCGGCATCCAGCCCGTGACGCCGACCCAGGATATAGAGCACCAGGCCCTTGATGGTCAGCAGGGCCAGCGTCAGCAACACCAGCCGCAACGGTTCGGACAGCAGCAGGCCCAGATTCAGTGACATCCCCACCGCAATGAAGAACAGACCCAGGAGCAGGTCCTTGAACGGGTCGATGTTGGTTTCCAGTTCCGGCCGGTATTCCGAATCCGCCAGCAGCACGCCCGCCACGAATGCGCCGAGTGCCACCGACACGTCCACCTGCTCCATGATCACCGCGGTGCCGATGACCACCAGCAGCGCCCAGGCGGTGAAGATTTCCGGCATGCGCGTGGCCGCCACGATGCGGAAGACCGGCCGCAGCAGATAGTGACCGCCGATCACCATGCCGCCCAGCACCGCCGCCACTTTCGCCGTGTCCAGCAGAGCACCGCCCAGACTCATGGCCTCGCCGCCGACTGCCAGCAGGGGCAGCAGCGCCAGGATGGGGATCACCGCCAGATCCTGGAACAGCAGGATGCCGAAGGCGGATCGCCCGTGGCGGGCGGTGAGTTCGCCGCGCTCGGCCAGCAACTGCAGCCCGAAGGCGGTGGAAGACAGGGCAAGCGCTGCCCCGGCGACCACCGCCGCGGCCGGCGGCATGCCCAGCGCCAGCGCCGCGGCCCCCAGCAGCAGACCGCTGATCAGCACCTGCATCCCGCCCAGACCGACAATCGTCTTGCGCAATGCCCAGAGCCGGCGCGGCTGCATTTCCAGTCCGATCACGAACAGCAACAGCACCACGCCGAACTCGGCGATGTGCAGCACATCCTCGACTTCCGCGATCGCCCCCAGCCCCCAAGGGCCGATCACCGCGCCGGCGATCAGGTAACCGAGGATCGAGCCCAGCTTCAGCCGCTGCGCCAACGGCACCGCAACCACCGCAGCGGTCAGGAAGATCGCGATCGGCTGCAGCCATTCACTCATATCGTAAAATCCACCCTGAACCTTGCCGCATCAGTTCCGTGGCGACACCGTGTTTTGCGCAACACTCGCGCCACGATCGTCATATTACGTCAACTACCACCATCCTCCACCGAGGCCGCGGCGCTTGCGCAAACCCGGCGCGATGACGATGATGCCGGCATGAAAATTCATCATCTGAATTGCGGCTCCATGCATCCGCCGCTCGGCAACCTGTTTCGCAGCCCCGGCGCCCCGACGGCAATGGCCCCACTGGTGTGCCACATCCTGCTGGTGGAAGCCGAGGCCGGCCTGGTGCTGGTAGAAAGCGGTTTCGGCCTGGCCGATATCGCGCAGCCCGGCAAGCGACTGGGCCGGCCCTTCATGACCATGACCGGCCCGGCACTGCAACGCACGGAAACGGCCCATGAGCAGATCCGGGCGCTGGGCTTCGATCCCGCCGATGTACGCCACATCCTGCTGACCCATCTGGATATCGACCACGCCGGCGGCATTTCCGATTTCCCCGAGGCCCGCGTGCACGTACTGGCCGACGAGTACGAAGCCACCCTGGCCGGCAAGAGCCTGCTGGAGAAGACGCGCTACCGCGACGCGCAATGGGCGCACGGCCCCGACTGGGCCTTGCACCAACCCGACGGCGAACCCTGGCAGGGCTTCGCGGCGGTGCGCGACCTGCCCGGTCTGCCGCCGGAGATCCTGATGATCCCACTGGCCGGCCACACCCGGGGGCACGCCGGCATTGCGGTGCAGGGTGACGACGGCTGGCTGCTGCATGCCGGCGATGCCTTCTTCAATCACGGTCAGATGGCCGATCACGCCAGCTGTCCGGTGGCGTTGCGCGCCTTTCAGCGGATGGTCTGCGAGGACCGTCCCCGCTGCCGGGACAATATCGAGCGGCTGCGTGGCCTGGCCCTGGACGAAAACGCCGGGGTGCGCGTGTTCTGCGCCCATGACCCCTGGGATCTCGATCAAATAACCAGCTGAACGGCGAAGCATTATGGACCGAACCAGTCGACTCACCGGCCCGGTCGAACGCCAGCGCGCGATCTACATGGGTGGTCTGGCAGGACGCCGGCCGACCGTGCCGGTGGGCATGGCCGACCTGGAAGCCGCAGCCGCCCGCTGCATGAGCGCGGAAGGCTATGCCTACATCGCCGGTGGCGCGGGGCGCGAGGACACCATGGCCCGCAACCTGTCGGCGTTCGGCCACTGGCAGATCAAGCCGCGCATGCTGTTCGACGTGGCGGAACAGGACACCTCGGTGGAACTGTTCGGGCGGCGGCTGCCCACACCGTTCCTGCTGTGCCCGATCGGGGTGCTGGAAATGGCACATCCGGAGGCCGACGTGGCAGTGGCCCGCGCGGCGGCGGATACCGGCATGCCCTACATCTTTTCCAGCCAGGCCAGCCGCACGATGGAAGACTGCGCCGCCGCCATGGGCGACGCGCCGCGCTGGTTCCAGCTCTACTGGAGCAAGTCGGACGAGATGGTAGAAAGCTTCGTATCCCGCGCCGAGGCCTGCGGCTGCGAGGCGATCGTGGTCACCCTGGACACGACGCTGCTGGGCTGGCGCACCCGCGATCTCGAACTGGCCCATCTGCCCTTCCTGCACGGCAAGGGCATTGCCCAGTACACCTCAGACCCGGTGTTCCGGCGCCAGCTGGCGGAACCGTTGCCCGGCCCCGACGCCAAACAGCCGCTCAACCGGCACACCCTGCGGGTGCTGATGCAGGTGCTGCGAAAGTGGCCCGACGGTATGCTCGACGGCCTGCGCTCCGGCCAGGCCCTGGCTGCGGTACGGCGCTTCATTGCCACCTACTCGCGGCCGACGCTAACCTGGGACGACCTCGCATTCCTGCGCGAACGCACCAAGCTGCCTATTCTGCTGAAGGGCATTCTCGATCCGGAGGACGCCCGCAAGTCGCTGGACTATGGCGTTGACGGTCTGCTGGTATCCAACCATGGGGGCCGTCAGGTGGACGGCTCGGTAGCCACCATCGAGCAACTGCCCGGCATCGTGACCGCGGTGGACGGCCGCATGCCGGTAATCATGGACTCCGGCATCCGCGGCGGCGCGGACGCCTTCAAGGCACTGGCGCTGGGCGCCACGGCCGTGGGCATCGGCCGACCCTACTGTTATGGTCTGGCCATCGCGGGAGAGGCTGGCGTGCGCGAGGTGCTGGCCAACTTTCACGCCGACTTCCAGCTCACCATGGCCCTGGCCGGATGCCGCAGCATCGCCGAGATCGATCGCGACCGGATCACCGGCCCCTGACAGGAGACACCCGATGGCCCAAACCGACGGCTTCACCTTCAATCACACCATGCTGCGCATCAAGGACCCGGCAAAATCGCTAGCCTTCTACCGGGATGTGCTGGGCATGACGCTGCTGCACCAGGCGGACTTTGAGGGCGCCGCATTCAGCCTGTACTTCCTAGCCAGGCTGCAACCCGGCGAAACGCCCCCGGAAGATGCAACCGAGCGGGCCCGCTGGACCTTCGCTCAGCGCGGCGTGCTGGAACTGACCCACAACTGGGGCACCGAGGCAGACCCGGACGTGGCCTACCACGACGGCAACAGCGAACCCCAGGGGTACGGCCACATCGCCTTCGACGTGCCCGACCTGGATGCCGCGGTAGCCTGGTTCGACGCCAACAACGTGACCTTCCAGAAGCGACCCGAGGACGGGCGGATGAATCACATCGCCTTCATTCGGGACCCGGACGGCTACTGGATCGAGATCCTGTCGTCCTCCCGGATGGCGTAGGGAGCAGTCAAGGCACTGTCACGACAGCGAACGCCCGGAATGGTAATCTTGCGGGTATCCGTCAGATTCTGCGGAATGACGGCGCCCGACGCCGGCTACCGCGAGTTGTGACAACCAACCAGACCTGTGCGCCTGGAAGGAGATACCCATCGCCACGTCCGCTGCCAATATGAATTCGATCAATGCCAAGTCCGAGGCACTGGCCGCCATCGAGCCGCTGGTGGGTGAGCTCATGGAGCGTCACATCAGCGAACGCCGCCTGTGGTGGCCCAGCGATTTCCTGCCCGCCAGCGAACAGATGACCGACGAGCAGGCCCGTGACATGGCCGCCCTGCCCGATCGCGCCCGCGGGATTCCCGACGAAGTGCGGGTGGCGCTGGCCCTGAACCTGCTCACCGAGGAAGGCCTGCCGCATTTCCATCGGCTGGTAGCTGTGTACCTGGGCGAGGACAACGCCTGGTCACGCTGGAACTACCTGTGGACGGCGGAAGAAGACCGCCACGGCTGCGTGCTGCACGACTACGTGCGTGACGCCCGCATCCTGGACATGCGCCCCTTCGAGAAGCTGCAGTACCAGTACATTGAGGCCGGTTTCGATCCAGAATGGAATGGCGACCCCTACCAGCTGCTGGCCTATACCAGCCTGCAGGAACGCGCCACCCAGGCCGCCCACGCCAATACCGCCCGCATCGCCGGGCAGTACGAACCGGTGATCCAGCGCCTGCTGGCGCACGTGGCCAGCGACGAGGCGCGGCATTTCCGCTTCTACCGCGATGTGTTCCGCGGCCTGCTGGAAATCGACTCCACCCGCGCCCTGGAAGCCGCGCTCAAGGTGCTGCCGCGGCTGTCCATGCCCGGCCACACCATCGACGGCTATGCCGAGATGGCGGATGTGGTGCGGCGTGCCGGCATCTACGGCCCGGGCGATTACCGCAGGCTGGTGGAGGAATGTCTCGAAGCCTGGGGTATTGCCGAGCTCGAGCCCGACGACGGCGCCGGGCGCGAAGCCCAGGACAAGCTGATGGCCCTGCCGGCCCGGCTGGACAAGCTGGCGGAACTGCTGGAAAAGCGCACCAAGTCCAAGACCTTCAGCTTCCAGGTGGTCTACCACCGGGCGATGGAACTGGGCTGACCCGAGGCCTCAGACCACTCGGAACCGGATCACGCCGATAAGCTGACCATCGTCGGTGCGTACCACCACCCGCCAGTCACCGCACGGGTGAGGCGGGAACTCGGTCTTGTGGCTCCAGGCCCGGTAACCCTGTTGGCGTCCGCCGACGATCTCGATCTCGATGCGGTCGACCACCCGCCCCTCGTGCTGCCATTCGTGGATCACCGGCTGATGCAGCCCGCGCGGCGCGCGAATGGCGGTGAACGCGTACAGCCCCTCGCTCAACCGGTCGACGTTGATCAGCGGCCGGTGTTCCCCGTGTATCCGCTCATGTTCGGTCACCCGGAAGGTAATGGCCGCGTCGGTGACCCGCAGAGTGGCTGGCGGTATCCAGTTGCGGGTGGACCAGGCGAATCCGCCCAGGGCCAGCGTGAGTAATCCCATGGTCAGCCAGCGCCGCGTGCGGCGTACGTCGAGCACGCCGGCCACCCCCGGCAGGGCGAAAACCATCATCGCCACCGTGGCCAGGCTCAGGCTTTCGCCGGTGGTCAACTGCAGCATGATGGGCAGCGCCGTGAGCAGGGCCACGAACAGGGTGAAGGCATGAAAGCCGAGGAACAGCCAGCGCCGGGAGGCGATCACGCCCAGGTAGATCGGGTCCACGATCGAGGCTACCGCCGCCAGCATCAGCGTGCCGGTGAACAGCACCTGACCACTGGCCCAGGTGGTGGTCGCGAGGAAGAACGGCAGAGTGAAGAACAGCGTTTCCTGATGCAGCGACTGGGCCGCCAGGCGAGTGGCGGCCTCCGACCAGTTCGGCCGCAACCAGCGCGACAGCAGCCGGCCGAACAACCCCTCGCCGATCAGCCAGATCCAGCCCAGCAGCAGAAAGGCCGTCAGCCACTGGGCCAACTGGGCCTGGCGTTCCACCAGAAAGAAGCTGGCCAGACCCGCAGCAAAGCTGGCCACCGGCAGCAAACGCCGGTAACGCAGGGCATGCCGCCAGATGACACGCAACACGCGCAGCAGGGATTGATGACGATGAACTTGCAACGACACAGACCGCAGAAGGACGTCGACGTGACGCCGGATCACACTCTACGCCAGCCCAAGGTCACCGACACCAGCCACAGGACGATGCATGATGGCGCTTGATCAGCTCCCCGACAATGCGCAGGTTCTGGTGCAGGGCGCCGCCCGCGGGCTCGGCCGGGCGCTGGCCGAGCAATTGCTGCGGGAATCACGGGTGGCGACGCTGATCGCCACCAGTCGGGATGCCGATAGCCCCGGGCTGGCCGAACTGGCCCGCACCGGCGGGAAACGCGTATTGCCGCTGGCGCTGGACATCACCGGCGAAGCCGGCATCCGCCAGGCAATGGGACGCGTTGCCGAACAGGTGCCGGCACTGGATCTGGTGATCGTCTGCGCCGGTCTGCTGCATGACCGGAACATCGGCATGCATCCGGAAAAGCGGCTCGCCGACATCACGCCCGAGCGGCTGGCCGCCGGCTTCGCGGTCAACGCTTTCGGACCCATCCTGCTGCTCAAGCATGCCCAGCTACTGCTCAACCACGGGCGGCGAGCGGTGTTCGCCAGCCTGTCCGCCCGTGTCGGTTCGATTGCCGACAACCATCTTGGCGGCTGGTACACCTACCGCGCCGCCAAGGCCGCCCAGAACCAGTTCACCCGCACCGCGGCGATCGAGATGCGCCGCCGCAACCGTGAATCCATCGTCGTCGGCCTGCATCCGGGTACCACCGACACCGACCTCTCCCGCCCATTCCAGCGCAACGTGCCGGACCACAAGTTGTTCACACCGGCCTTCGCCGCCACACGCCTGCTGGAGGTCATCAACAACCTTACCCCCGAGGACTCGGGCGGCCTGTTTGCCTGGGACGGGGAACGCATCCCGTATTGAGCCGACCCGGATGCCGGCGTAGCATCACCGCATGCTGACCTACCCCAAGAAACCGACCCGCCGCTTCCGCGCCGAAGCTGACACGACGACGCCGGGCACCCTCGAGCGGCAGTTTGCCGACCTCGACATGGGCCGCGTGGCCTACCTGCGGTACGGCCCGGCCGATGGCAAGGCGCCGCCACTGCTGCTGGTCCACGGCATTCCCACCTCCTGCCGTTTGTGGGAACCGCTGCTCGGCGCGCTGGGGGAACAATTCGACTGCATCGTCCCGGACCTGCTCGGGCTGGGCGAGTCGACGCCGTCTGCCGGGGCGGACCTGTCCAGCCCCGGCCAGGCCGACATGCTGGCAGCTCTGCTGGACGAACTCGGCATCGACACCTGCCGCGCGGTCTTCCACGACCAGGGCGGCGCCCACGGCGGCCAGATGCTCAAGCGCCACGGCGAACGCATCGACGCCGTGGTGCTCACCGATGTGGTCTGCTTCGACAACTGGCCGGTGCCGATCATCGACGGACTGATGGCGATGGGCCGGGCGATCAAGCCGCTGGCTGCCGCCCGCATCCCGCAGGTGCTGATGCGGTTGTTCCCCTGGCCCCAGACCACCTTCCGGCGGCGTATCCCCGAGGTCTTCCTGCGGGACTGGCACGCGGCACTGAACGAGGGTGGCGAGCGGCTCGACCACTGGATTGCGTACACCACCGCCCAGACCAACCACTGGACCCAGGATGCCGTGGCTACGCTGAAAGCCTGGGATAAGCCCGCCCACGTGATCTGGGCGGCCGAGGACCGTTTCCTGCTGGCCTCCTGGGCGGTGGAACTGGCGCAGGCCATCCCCGGTGCGGACAACAACCCGGAAATGCTGCCCTTCGCCGGCCACTTCTGGCAGACCGAAGTCCCGCAGACCGGCGCGGCGGCCATCCTGCGGTTCTTCGACCGCGCGTGAGCTGAAACCGCTGATCGGCCGCCAGGAAAACTGGCGCTGATAACTGTATTAATTTACAGTTATTGGGTGAGCAAGCCGGGTAAATCAGGCGCCGTGAAGGGCCGCGGGGCGGTCGGCAACCAGGCCGGCCGCTTCGCCCGTGACGAACGCGAGGCGATCGACGACGGCTGGCCGGGTGACGACGAGGATACCGAGGCATCAGCCCCCGCCACGGTGGTTCGACCCGACCCGGCTCGCCGCCTGATCAGCCGCAACCAGTCACCGGACATCCCGTTCGATGCATCAATCAATCCGTATCGTGGCTGCGAGCATGGGTGTCCATTCTGTTTTGCCCGCCCCAGCCACAGCTATCTCGATCTGTCGCCGGGCCTGGATTTCGAGACCCGGATTTTCTACAAGGACAATGCTGCGGCCATTCTAGAAGCCGAGTTGCGCAAGCCGGGTTACCGGCCCACGCCGATTTCCCTGGGCATCAACACCGACGCTTACCAGCCGGTGGAACGCCGGCTGCGGGTGACCCGGGACATCCTGGAGGTGCTGCAGGCCTATCGGCATCCGGTGAGCCTGATCACCAAGAGCCGGCTCATTCTGCGGGATCTGGATATTCTCGAGGCAATGGGGGCCGAGAACCTGGTATCCGTGGCCATCACGCTGACCACGCTCGACTCCGGGCTCAAGCGCATTCTCGAGCCACGCACCGCGTCCCCGGCGGCGCGGCTGGATACGATCCGGCAGCTCAGTACCGCTCGAGTGCCTACCGCGGTGATGGCCGCCCCAGTGATCCCGGCCATCACCGACCACGAGATGGAGGCGGTGCTGCGCGCCGCCGCCGAGCATGGTGCCCACGGCGCCGGCTACGTGCTGTTGCGGCTGCCCTGGGAGGTCAAGCAGATATTCCGGGACTGGCTGGCCGCCCATTTCCCCGACCGTGCGGCCCATGTCATGAGCCTGATCCAGCAGTCGCGCGGCGGCCGAGACTACGACGCCGCCTGGGGTCAGCGCTTGACCGGTACCGGCAAGTTCGCCGAACTGATCGCCCAGCGTTTCACCCTCGCCTGTCGGAAGCACGGCCTCAACCGCGGTGCGCGCCCGGCCCTGTCGACCAAGCACTTTCGCCTGCCGCCACGCACGGGGGATCAGCTTTCGCTGCTGTGATCCCGGCAGGCATGGTAGATTTCTCGGGCCTACCGCGGCGCCCCGACCCCATCAACTCCGGCCATCATGACCTTTCGATTCGATGACGACCTTGCGCTCGAACGCCTCGACGCGCATGCCTTTCGCGCCAGCATCAGCCAAAACTGGAACATTGGCGACATCCCCAACGGCGGTTACCTGATGGCCGTAGCCGCGCAGGCGCTGAGTCAGGCCCTGCCCCACCCCGACCCGTTCTCGATCACGGCGCATTTCTTCCGGCCGGTGGCCTGCCGCGAGGTAGACATACGCGTCACCCCGCTGAAGTCGGGCAAGAAACTGACCTATGCCGACGCTACCCTGCATCAGGACGGCCAGGACTGCCTGCGGGTGACCGCCGCCTTCGGCGACCTGGACCGCCGCGACGGTCTCGACCACATCGCCGGCAGTCCGCCGCGCGTACCCCGGCTGGAGGACTGCGTGCACGCCGATATCGGCTTCCGCATCTTCAAGAATCTGGATATCCGGCTGGCCCCGGAGACGGCCGCCTGGCTACATGGTCAGTACGACGACACCTGCGAACTGACCGGCTGGGTCTCGTTCGCCGACTACCGCGAACCCGACGTGCTGTCGCTGACGCTATTCGCCGACGCGTTCCCGCCGCCGGTGCTCCGGCAGATCGGGCCGGTCGGCTGGGTGCCGACCATCGAGATGACCACCCACATCCGGCAACGGCCGGCCCCCGGCCCGCTGCGCTGCCGCTTCGTCACCCGCTTCATTTCAGGCGGCTATGCCGAGGAAGACGGGGAAATCTGGGATGCCGAGGACCAGCTGGTGGCCCGCTCGCGCCAGCTGGCGTTGGTGCGCTTGCCCAACGGGCGGAACAAGCCAGCCTGAACCGGCCTCACCACATCAGATCATCCGGCACCGGGTAGTCGGCATAGGGATCGTCGGGATCGGGCGTCTCGTCAGCCGCCGTCACCAGCCAGACCTGCTCCGGGATTTTCTCCATCAACCGCCGACCCACGGCGGCGGGCACGATGGCAGACTGCTCCCGATGGCGAACAATCGCCAGCCTGCCAGCCGCCAGATCGCGCTGCTGTGACTGATTCACCGCCATGCGCCGAATGCGATTGCCCAGATTGTAGTTGTATGCGACGTCGCCGTCGGCTTCGATTCGATTGCGCTCGATGATCTGCCCGATGGCATGGTCCTGCTCCTGCGCCTCGTGGCGCGCCTTCCGTTCGGCGTTGAGCTGCCGGTCGCGCTCGCGTTTGGCGGCCTCCGCCGCGGCAATCTCGGTCTGCAGCGAGGCATTGCCCGCCGACGAATTGCCCTTGCGGGCAGCCGCCTGCTCCTGCGCCTTCTCACGGCGCGCCTTCTTTGCCTGCTTAGGCTTGACCGCGCCGGCCTTCAGAAGCTGATCCTGTAGTGACTGACTCATCGCTGCTGCCTCCGAGTTGCGGTCATGATGCCTGCGCCGCCTCGAGCAGCGCATCCACGGCCCGCAGACGGTCGATCTCGGCATCCTCGAAGCCGGCCGCGCGCAGCACCGCGACGCCGTCCGCGCCCGGCCGGTGCTGCCCGTGGCGAACCTCGCCCGGGGTCCGCGACAAGCGTGGCGCGGGCGCCGGCTGGGTCCAGCCGTCGACCTCCATGAACGTGCCGCGGGCGGCGTTGTGAGGATGCCGGGCCGCTTCGTCCATGGCCAGCACCGGCGCGAAGCAGGCGTCGGTACCCTCCAGGATGGTGCACCACTCATCGCGCGTGCGGGTCAGGAAGACCTCGGCCAGCGCGGCCCGCATGTCCGGCCAGGCGGCCGTGTCCATCTGTTTGCCGAAACGCTCGGGATCAAGCTCGGCGCGCTCGACCAGCTCGGCGTAGAACTGCGGCTCGAGTGCACCGAGTGCCACATAGCCGCCGTCGGCGGTCTCGTAGACCTGGTAGAACGGCGCCCCGCCGTCCAACAGGTTGGCGCCCCGCTTGCGGGGGTTCCACAGGCTGGCCGCCATCATGCCCATCTGCATCCAGAGCTGTTGCGCGGTTCCATCCACCATGGCGGCGTCCACCACCTGGCCCTCGCCGGAACGGGCCGCCTCGAACAGGGCGCAGACCACGCCGAAGGCCAGCAGCATGCCGCCGCCGCCCATGTCGCCGACCAGATTCAGCGGAATGACCGGCTTTCCCCCGGGCTCGCCGATCGCATGCAGGGCGCCGGACAGAGCGATGTAGTTGATGTCGTGGCCGGCGGCATGGGCCAACGGGCCATCCTGGCCCCAGCCGGTCATGCGGCCGTAGACCAGCCGGGGGTTGCGGTCACGGCAAACCTCCGGCCCCACGCCCAGACGCTCCGCCACCCCGGGCCGGAAGCCTTCGATCAGCGCGTCGGCGTCATCAATCAGCCGCAGCAGGGCGGCCAGCCCGGCGTCGGTCTTGAGATTCAGGGCGATTGACTGCTTGCCGCGCAGGCTGGCGTCGTGACTCTGCCCGGGTGCCTGCCGTGTGCCGCGCTCCACCCGGATCACCCGGGCACCCATGTCGGCCAGCATCATGCAAGCCATCGGCGCCGGCCCCAGTCCGGCCAGTTCGATCACCGTGGTCCCCTCGAGTGGGCCCATGTTGTTCTCCTTTCCGACGCGCCACAAAGGCCCGCGAGCATTCCCGCCGGCCGTCGGGCTGTCAAGGCCGGCGGACTCGGGCAGGATGACGCTCGTCATTCCGCCACCTGACCACCCCGATGATGGACCTCGACTGGCTGCAGCAGGAACTGGCCGGCTTCATCCGGCAGCAACTGGACAAGCACGCGCAGATACGTGACCTGCGCGCCGCGGACGGCCATGCCGGCCTGACCTTCCTGTTCGACGTCGAACAGGACAGCGACCGGCAGGGCTACGTGCTGCGCCTGCCGCCGCCTGGCGTCAAACGCCGGGGCAATACCGACGTCTATCGCCAGGCCTCTTTGCTGCGCGCATTGCATGCGGAGGGCCTGCCCGTGCCGGCCGTGCCGTGGGCGCAGGCCGACGAGGACTGGTTCGGCCTGCCCTTCCTGATCATGGAAAGACTGCCAGGGAACAACCTCCTGGTCTGGGACCCGGATCCGACCTTCGATCGTAGCGTCGACGCCATGCGCCCCCTCTACCGTGAGGCCGCCGCCACCCTCGCCCGGCTGCATGCCTTCGACTGCCAGCGTCACCTGCCGGACTGGGATGCGTCGCGCTCGCTGGCCACGGAAATCGCCTTCTGGGAACCGATCTATCAGAAGGCGCCGGAAGCGGCCTGGGCGCAGGCCGCGGCCCGCGTGCAGCATCTGCTTGCCGACAGCGTGCCGGCAACCGTCCCGGTCGGGCTGGTTCACGGGGACTACCAGCCCGGCAACATCCTGTTCGACCAAGGCCGCGTCAGCGGCGTGATCGACTGGGAACTGGCCCACATCGGCGCCCAGCCGCTGGACCTGGGCTGGATGCTGATGATTGCCGACCCGGCCATGTGGCATCCCGATTTCGGTGCGGTCTGCCCGCCCCCGGCCGAGGACATCCGCGAGGCCTACGAGACCGCCCGCGGCGAACCAGTACCCGATGCCCCCTGGTTCGAGGCGCTGGCGGCCTACCGGTTCGCGTCCATCGCCTGTCTGAACGTTCGGCTGCACCGCAAGGGCCAGCGGGTGGACCCGCTGTGGGAACAGATGGCCCTGTGCGTGCCGGGCATGTTCGAACGGGCCCGCGAGATTCTGGAAACCGGCGCCTGATCCCGCCTTCAGGCCAGCTTGTCAGCCTCGAGCGCCATCCAGGCATGGCCGGCCAGCCCCACCCCGGCCTCGGCCATGGTCTGGTAGGCCTGATCAGCCCCGGCCGCGCGAATGGCCTCCGCCTCGTCGGGATAGAAGGCGTGGGCAATGATCAGACCGCCGAACCCGGCCAGCCGCAGCTGGCGGGTGGCGAACAGACTGGCCTCGCGCGAGCCGGTGGCCAGGATCACCGCGCGGATGTGCGACAGGTCCGCCCCGTGCCAGAAGGTGGAGTCCTCGACATCCGCGTATACCACCCGGCGGCCGGTGCCCCGGTGGGCGGCGACCTTGCCGGGGTCGGCGTCGATTCCGATGACCCGGGCACCGCGTTCGGTCAGCGCGTCGTACGCCGAGGTGCCCGTCCGTCCCATGCCCAGCACCATGGCACTGGCATGACCCAGGGTGGTGGGCTGTTCGTCGGGATGATGCCGGGCGCTGCCTTCCAGCCGATTGAGCCGGGTTTCCAGCCGCTCGAACAGCGGATGCGCCATTCGGTTGAAAGGCGCCGCCACCACGAAGGACAGCGCCACCGCCAGGGCCAGCGGCACCAGCCATTCGGGAATCAGCCCGGCGGCGACAATCAGGCCGAACTCGCTGTAGCAGGTCAGCGTCGCCCCGGCGAGAAACGCGTTGCGCGCCCGCAGCCGGAACAGCAGCAGCACCGCAAAGAACAGCCCCGCCTTCACCGGCAGCAGCAGCACCAGCGTGGTGGCGAAGGCCACCTCCGACCAGTCCGGCAGGCCGGACATGCCGATCTGCAGGAAGAAGCCCACCAGAAAGACTTCCTTGAGGCTCCACAGCGCCCTGGACAGTTCCTGCGCCCGGGGATGGCCGGCCAGCAGCATACCCATCACCAGCGCCCCCAGTTCGGGGCTCAGGCCCAGCTGTTCGAAACCCACGCCTCCCACCACCAGCGCCAGCAGCAGACCCATCAGCACCAGCAGTTCGTCGTGGCCCATCCAGTCCAGCAGGCGCATCAGTGCCGGCCGCAGCAGCGGCAGCAACAGCACCACCGGGGCCCAGACCGATGGGCTGTGATCGCCGAACACGCTGAGCACGCCGAGGGCAATCAGGTCCTGCACGATCAGAATGCCGATGGCCACCCGGCCGTGGAAGGCACGCAGTTCGTGCTTGGCCTCCAGGAACTTGGCGGCCAGCACGGTGCTGGAGAACGCCAGCGCCATGCCCAGCAGCATCGCCGTGCGGGCATCCAGGTCCAGCACCAGGTAAAGCCCCGGGGCGAACAGCAGACAGGACACCGCGAAATGCAGCAGGGCCCCGCCCACCACCGGCGGCTGCAACAAACTGCGCATGTGCAGCTTGAGCCCGAGTGTGAACAGCAGCAGCAACACGCCCAGATGGCTGAGATGCGACAGCACCGCCCCGGCCTCCTCGGGCAGGTGCAGGGTGTCGCTCAGGGCGTTGATGGCAAAGCCGGCGGCGAGAAACCCGACCAGCGGCGGCAACCCGATCAGGCGGACCAGCAGACCCAGCAGAAAGGCGACGCTGATGCAGACGACCTCGAACAGCATGGCACTGGGTCAGGCAGCAGCGAGGCCGGCGCCGGAGGCATGGTCGGCAATGCCCGTGGCCAGTTCCTCGTGCAGGGGCGGCGGCAGGTCGTGGCCCATCCCCGGCACCACCCACAGGCGGGCATCCGGAATGCAGGCGGCCGTGTGCCGGCCGTGGGCCAGCGGCACCAGCGGATCGGCATCGCCGTGAATCACCAGACTGGGCACGCGGATGCGGCGCAGCAGGGATTCACGACTGCCGGAGGCCAGAATCGCGAGCAGCTGACGCGCGGTGCCGGCCGGGTGGTAGCTGCGGTCCAGCCCGCGGCCAATCAGCTCGGCCCACTGCTCGCGGCTGTTCTGCATGCCGGGACTGCCGATCATGCGCATGGTGGTGGTCAGATGCTCGATGATCACAGCGCGGTCGTTCGAGACCGGTCGCGAGCCCATGCGCATCATCACCCTGAGCCGCCCCCGGGGGAGACTGCGGGCGCCTGAAGTGGACATGATCGAGGTCAGGCTGCGAACCCGATCCGGATAATCGGCGGCCACCATCTGGGCGATCATGCCGCCCATGGAGGCACCCACCAGATGGGCCGGTGCCAGATCCAGCGCGTCGATCAGCCCCGCCGTGTCGGCGGCCATGTCGGCCAGGGTGTAGGGCGCCTGCACCGGCAAGCCGAAGCTCGAGCGCAGGAAGGCCATGCGCACATCGGTCTGGTTACCCCGCCGCGTCCACTTGTCGGACAGGCCGATATCGCGGTTGTCGAAGCGGATTACCCGATACCCGGCCGCCGCCAGGGCGTCGCAGAACGGCTCCGGCCAGCCCAGCAGCTGGGTGCCCAGCCCCATGATCAGCAGCACCGGCTCGCCGGACCGCGGGCCGCGTTCCTCCCAGGCCAGCTGCCAGCCATTGGCTTCAACATGGCCGCTGCGGATGCCGGTCGCGGCCGGGCTCGACGCGTTTTCGCTCATCGGGCAATGTTCCCCCATCGGTTTTGTCTCAGGATACCGTGACCGGCCATGGATGTACTCGACCGCCTCGCCGAGGAGCGCATCAACCAGGCGGAACGCGACGGCATGTTCGATGACCTGCCCGGGGCCGGGCAGCCGCTGGCCCTCGATGACGACCGGGACGTACCCCCGGCCCTGCGGGCCGGCTACCGCCTGCTGAAGAACAGCGGCTTTCTGCCGCCGGAACTGGAAATCCGCCGCGAACTGCACAGTGTGGAAAGCCTGCTGGCCCAGGCCGACCTGGCAAATGCCGAACGCGACCGGGCCCGCAAGCGGCTGGTTCTGCTGCAAGCCCGGCTGGGGGAATCCCGTCTCGGTCGCGGTCTGCGCGGCGCCGGCGCGGCCTACGAAAGCGAGCTGCATCGACGCCTGGGCCGCCGTGACTAACGGCATCACCCTGCGTACCGCTGACGACGATGCCGACCTCGACACCATCGCCGCCCTGGCCCACCGCATCTGGCACGACTACTACCCCGACATCATCACCCGCGAGCAGATCAACTACATGCTGGCGCACGGCTACGGCCGCGACCGGCTGCGGGCCGACATCACGGCGGGCGTGCGCTATCTGCTGGCGCAAACGCACCCGGCCGGGCCGGCGGTGGCGTTCGCGGCCCACGGGCCGGACGAAACCGACGCCAGCCGCTTCTGGCTGCACAAGCTGTACGTGGACCGGGCGCAGCGCGGCCGGGGTCTGGCCCGGCAACTGGTGAATACGGCGCTGCTCGATGCCCAAAAGCGGGACTGCGAAAAGCTCTGGCTGCGGGTGAACCGCGACAATCATCTGGCGGTGGCCAGTTACCGCCGGCTGGGCTTCGTCGTTGAAGCCTGCCACGTGCAGGACATCGGCGGCGGCTTCGTCATGGACGATTACCTGATGGCTCAGCCGGTCAGCGCAAAGGGATAGCTCACCCGTCCGTCGTCCACCCGGGCGAACGAGGTGGGCCGATGCGTGTCGGTACGCCCCCCATCCAGAATGTGCCGGACAGTACAGCCGCGGGCGTCGGCCGCGTCCGCGATCAGCCAGCGATGGCACTGACCCGGGTCGGCCTCGGCGCACATCATCACCGTGGCGGTATCGGCGGCGTCAGCCAGCAGCGCCTGCAGGGCGGTGTCGAAGTCGGCGGTCTGCATGTGATCGGCGTAGGCCGCGAAACCCGGCGAGGACCAGCCCTGGTTGACCGAATCCGGCGCGCGTTCCCGCATGCCGCCCAAGGCCGGGGCGTGCCGGTAGCCGATGCCGGCATCGGCGAGGCTGTCGGCCAGATCCTCGCGGTTTACATGCGGGTGTCGCCTGGAACGCGGGATGCGGCGAACATCAACCAGACGCCGGATGCCGTGCTCTCGCAGGAGGGCGAGCAGGGTTGCCATATCCCGATCGGAATGGCCAATGGAGTACAGCGCCACCACGCGTCTGCCCCGCGGGCTGGTTACTTGCCGACCAGCGACCGGGCAATCAGCTCCTTCATGATCTCCGAAGTGCCGCCATAGATGCGCTGCACCCGGGCGTCCACGAAGGCGCGGGCAATCGGATACTCGCGCATGTAGCCGTAACCGCCGAACAGCTGCAGGCAGCCATCGGCCACCCGGCACTGCATTTCGGTGGCGGCGTACTTGACCATGGCGGCGTCGGTGACATCCATGGTGCCGGCCTCGAACTTCGCCAGGCACTTTTCCATGAATGCCCGGTTGAGCTGGATGTCGGTCTGCATCTCCGCCAGGGAAAAGCGGGTGTTCTGGAAGCTGCCGATAGGCTGACCGAAGGCCTTGCGCTCGTTGACGTAATCGATGGTGATGGCCAGCGCTCCCTCGGCGGCGCCGATGGCGCCGATCGCCAAGGCCAAGCGCTCGCGCGGCAGCTCGTCGATGAGATGACCGAAGCCGCCGTTACGGGAACCCAGCAACGCATTCCCGGACAGACGCAGATCATCGAAGAACAGCTCGGCGGTATCGCCCGCGTGCTGGCCGATCTTTTCCAGGTTGCGGCCGCGCCGGAAGCCGTCGAGCGAGGTATCCACCAGGAACAGGCTGGTGCCGCGGGCACCGCCGCCGGGTTCAGTACGCGCCGCCACGATCACCAGATCGGCCTGCCCGCCGTTGGTGATGAAGGTCTTGGCACCGCTCAGGATCCAGTCGTCGCCGTCCGCCACCGCCTGCGAGCGCATGCCCTGCAGATCGGAGCCGGCGCCGGGCTCGGTCATGGCGATCGCCCCGATGGCGTCGCCGCTGGCCAGTCGCGGCAGCCATGCCTGCTTCTGCTCCTCCGTGCCCATGTGCAGCACGTAGGGGGCGACGATATCGGAGTGAACGGTCACGCCGGTGGCCAGGCCGGTCAGACCCTGGCGCGAAAGCTCCTCGACGATTACCGCGGACATGGCGAAATCGCCGCCACCACCGCCGTATTCCTCAGGCATGTCCACACACAGCAGGCCGGACTCGCCCAGCTGGTTCCAGATCTCGCGCGGAATGTGTTCCGCCTCTTCCCAGGCTGCGTATTGCGGCGCGAGTTCGTTCTCGGCGTAACGGCGGACGGTATCCCGGAACAGGTCGAGTTCGGGGTTGGCGCTTTCGGCTGCGGCGTGCATGGCGGTCTCCGGCAGAAGTTATCGCCGGAAGCATAGCAGGGGCACTTGGTCGGACGCCCACCCGGAAGTCGGGGTCGCCGCCCGGCGGTTACCCTCGAGCGGCTTGCGATATCGGCTCGTCTGCCCCCGTCTCGCCGCGGTCCGCCAGCAGCACGTCGGCGCGCGCAAGCAAGGCATCCGCCTGGTCGGAGGGAAGCGTGGCCGCATCATAAAGACTGGCGACTTCGCCCATCCGCGCATGCACCTCTTGCATCACGCCGGCAACCGCGCCCAGGGACAAACCGAGCGATCGCCGGCAATCCGCGATGACCTGCTGCAGCGTCGCCGCCTCCATGCCCCCGAGCCATACATCGGCGATCCCGCCGGACAGGGCCACGCAGCGATTGAACACGGCAGCCGGGTCGTCACTGCGCCCCACCGCCACGTGATGGCTATGGGCCACCGCCTGAGTCCACGGGCCGGGCATGCGCCAACGGCCGAGCAACCAGGCACCCACCGCCGCATGGTCGCAGCCGAGATCATCCAGCTCGTAGACGCAGACCAGATCGTGGTCGGCCAGCGACGGCAGGTCGCCATAGAATCCCGGGGTGCTGCGGGCCAGCGCCAGCATGCCGATGTCCTGGATCAGGCCAACCAGAAACAATGACTCGCCCTGGGGCTGCCCGGCGGCCTCTCCCAGCGTCCGCGCGGCGGTGGCCGCCAGAAACGCCCGCCGCCAGAAACGTTCGTAATCGAAGGCATCGGTGGCCAGTCGCCGCAGCTGATCGACCAGCGTGAACGACAGCGCCAGACTGACCGCGGCATCCGTACCCAGCAACACCAGGGCCTGTCGCAGGCCGGTAACGGGTTCACTGCGACGGTACAGCGCCGAATTGGCGGTGCGGAACAACCGGGCCGTGAGCACCGGGTCACGCGAGACCAGCTCGGCCAGCCGGGCCAGGTCGATATCCGGGTCCGCTGCCTGCTCGATGAGGCGGGCCGCCACCGCACTGGGCGATGGCAGATTCCCCAGTGCCCCCAACCGTGACGCCAGTTGCGCCGATACCGTCATCCGCAGTGCCCTCGCCAATCCCCACGATCAAGGGGCCGGCGTCCATCGCCGGCCCCTGGCCAGTTATCGCCCGACGCGGACTTTCATTGAGGCATCGACCACTTCAGACCCGATCGGCAGCCATCTGCCTTGCGACGGCCTGATCGTCAGGGGCGGGGCGCAGCAGCAGGTAAAGCAACGGTCCGATCATGCCGCCGGCCAGCGTCACCGCCACATAGGGCCAGGGATTGGCACCCCGCGCCCGGGCATCCGCAACCATCCAGACACAGATCAGCCCGCCGGCGATGACCAGGTCGGCCAGTATCTGCATGCTGCCCCAGTCCGACAGCCCGGCCTGCCAGATGCCGAGATAGCCCACCTGCAGCAGGGCGTAGCCGGTGACGGCCAGAAAGTCCACGAGTACCAGCAGCACAAGCCATTTCTTCCAGTCCATGATGTTCTCCGCAAGTGAATGGGCAGGACCGAGCATCGACCGGCCGCATCATCGCCGCAATTACCTGCGAGGTAGTTGTTTCGATCCCGTGGCGAGCGCAATCTTTGCCGAGACCACCAACCTGCCGGGACGCCGCGCGATCATGTCGAGCACCAATCCGAACCTTCGTCACGATACCGGCTGCGACAGTGGCTTCGGGCCGGCCCTGCGACGCTGGCGCGGCGAGCGGCGACTGTCGCAGCTGGAACTGGCCCTGGCCGCGGGCGTGTCCCAGCGACACGTCAGCTTCGTCGAATCCGGCCGGTCCCGCCCCAGCCGCGACATGGTGCTGCAACTGGCCGAGGCCATGGATCTACCCCTGCGGCAGCGCAACCAGTTGATGGTGGCGGCGGGTTTCGCCCCGACCTATGCCCAGCGCGATCTCGGCGATCCCGACATGGCGGCGGTCAATCAGGCGCTGGACCTGATCCTGACCCACCACGAACCCAATCCCGCGCTGGTGCTAGACCGGACCTGGAACATGCTGCGCAGCAACCACGCGATGACCCGCATGCTGGGGCTGCTCGGCGATCCGGATGTCCGCTGGACCCGGGTCTGCGGCAACGGCCCCCGCAACCTGCTCAAGCTGACCTTCCATCCCGAGGGGGCCCGCCCCTTCATTCGCAACTGGGAGGAAGTGGCCCACCTGCTGCTGTGGCGCAGCCGCCGGGAAGCCGACGCCACCGCCAACGCCGAACTGCACGCCGTGATCGACGAAATTCTGGAATACGACGGCATCCCCACCGAGTGGCAGGCGCTGGACCATCCGGACGGTCTGCCTGCACCGATCCTGCCGGTGGAATACGGCATCGGCGAAGTCCGTCTGAGCCTGTTTTCCATGCTGTCGAGCTTTGGCACGCCGCTGGATGTCACGGCGGAGGAAGTGCGGGTGGAAACCTTCTTCCCCGCGGATGCGGCCAGCCGGCACCTACTAGAAACACTCGCCGGCTAAAGTCTGCAATCGTGTGGCCGCTCAACCCGCCGGCTTGCGGAACTTCAGCGTCATCCGGTCGGACTCGCCGATTTCCAGGTATTTCTGGCGGTCCTTGTCGCCCAGGCGCAATGTCGGCGGCAACGTCCAGACGCCTTCCGGATGATCCGCGGTGTCCTTCGGGTTGGCGTTGATCTCGCTGGACTCCACGAACTCGAAGCCGCTGCGGGCAGCCAGCAGCTTGACGTGCTGTTCGGTGACGTAGCCGCTGGCTTTCATGGCGTCCAGCGAGGTGCCGGGCTTGGCCCGGTGCTCGACCACACCGAGGATGCCGCCGGGCTTGAGCGCTTCATACATGCCGTCGAATACCAGCGACGCGTAGCCGTCCTTAATCCAGTTGTGCACGTTGCGGAAGGTCAGCACCCGGTCGGCGCTGTTCTCGGGGGCGACCCGCCAGTCTTCCGGCGGCCCCATGGCGGTGGGCTTGACCCGGTCATAGACTCCGGGGTTGTCGCGCAGCTTGGCCACGTACTCGCGCTGGATGCGTTCCCGGTATTCGGGGACGGTGACCGAGCGCAGGGAAAAGCCGGCCGCGTAGAAGGTGCCGCTGTCGCGCAGATAGGGGGCGAGGATTTCCGTGTACCAGCCGGTGCCGGGCCAGATCTCGACTACGGTCATGTCCGGGGCCACGCCGAAGAACTGCAACGTCTGCACCGGATGCCGGTACTGATTGCGGGCGATGTTGGCGTCGGACCGGTGATCGCCCCTGGCAACCCGGGCCAGCTGTTTCCCTGCCGCCGTGGTCGGCTGGTAGCCATCGTCGGCCGTCGGCGTTCCCGCGCAGCCGGTCATGCACCATGCCGCAGCCAGCGTGGCTGCCATTGCGCCTAATTTCATTCGTACCCCCTCGGATTGAACCACTCGCTGCACGCTTGGACCGGCCGGCCCGGTTTCAGTTTCCGGCCGGATACCCCACCGTGTTCAGCGCCCGGCCGATCTCGTCCAGGATTGCCGGATCATCGATGGTCGCGGGGATCTTCACCTCGTCGCCGTCGGCGAGCTGGCGCATGGTGGCACGCACCACCTTGCCGGACCGGGTTTTCGGCAGACGGTCGACAATGACGCACTGGCGGAATGCGGCCACCGGGCCGATTTCCTCGCGGATCTTGGCCACCAGTTCCGCCACCAGTTCGTCCTTGCTGCGGTCCACCCCGCTCTTTAGCACCACCAGGCCCAGCGGCAGCTGACCCTTCATGGCGTCGGCCACGCCGATCACGGCGCACTCGGCCACGTCGGGATGGGCGGCCAGGACTTCCTCCATCGCGCCGGTGGAAAGACGATGGCCGGCCACGTTGATCACGTCGTCGGTGCGGGCCATCACCCACACCCGGCCCTCAGCATCGAAGTAGCCGGCATCGCCGGTGCGGTAGTAGCCGGGGAAGCGTTCCAGATAGGCGGACTTGAAGCGATCGTCATTGCCCCAGAGGGTGGGCAGACAGCCGGGCGGCAGCGGCAGCTTCACCGCAATGTCGCCCATTTCCTCGCGCGGTTGTTCGTTGCCCTGCGGGTCGAGTACCTGCACGTCGTAGCCGGGCACCGGCATGCCGGCGGAACCGGCCGGGATGTCCAGCGGCTCGATACCCATGCAGTTGGCGGCCACCGACCAGGCGGTTTCGGTCTGCCACCAGTGGTCAATCACCGGCACGCCGAGCATGTCACGGGCCCAGTAAAGCGTGTCCGGATCGCAGCGCTCGCCGGCCAGGAATAGATGCCTGAAACCGGACAGGTCGTAGCGGCTGACGTGCTCGCCCTTCGGGTCTTCCTTCTTGATCGCGCGAAAGGCGGTCGGGGCGGTGAACAGGACCTTCACGTCGTGATCGGCGATCACCCGCCAGAAGGCGCCGGCGTCCGGCGTACCCACGGGCTTGCCTTCGTAGAGGATGGTGGTGTTACCGGCCAGCAGCGGGGCGTAGACGATGTAGCTGTGGCCGACCACCCAGCCGACGTCAGAGGCGGCCCAGAACACCTCGCCCGGCTGCACGTTGTAGATGTTTGCCATCGACCAGTGCAAGGCCACGGCGTGGCCGCCGTTGTCGCGCACCACGCCCTTGGGCTGACCGGTGGTGCCGGAGGTATAGAGGATATAGAGCGGATCGGTGGCCGCGACCGGCACGCAATCGGCCGGGGTTGCGCGGCCCAGGCTGGCGGCCCAGTCGTGGTCCCGCCCGTCCACCAGTCCGGCTTCGGCCTGCGGCCGCTGGTAGATCACGCAGGACTCGGGCTTGTGGGTGGACAGATCGATCGCCTTGTCCAGCAGCGGCTTGTATTCCACCACCCGGCCGGGCTCGATGCCGCAGGAGGCAGCCAGTACTACCTTGGGTTTGGCGTCGTCGATGCGGGTGGCCAGTTCGTTGGCGGCGAAACCCCCGAACACCACGGAATGCACCGCCCCCAGCCGGGCGCAGGCCAGCATGCCGATCACGGTCTGCGGAATCATCGGCATGTAGATGATCACCCGGTCGCCGGCGGTCACGCCCAGATCGGCGAGCACGCCCGCAAACCGCGCCACCTCGTCGCGCAGCTGGGTGAAGGTGAAGGTCTGCTGGTTGCCGGTGGCCGGGCTGTCGTAGATCAGCGCGGCCTGATCACCCCGGCCGGCGTCGACATGGCGGTCGACGCAGTTGTAGCAGGTATTGAGCCGGCCGCCGGCGAACCAGCGGTAGAACGGCGGATTGCTGTCATCCAGCACCCGGTCCCACGGCTGGTCCCAGTGCAGCGCCTGCGCCGCCTCGGCCCAGAAGCCTTCCGGATCGGTTCGGGCATGCTCGTAGGTTCTGCGGTAGTCACCTGCCGCCATTGTCGTCTCCTCCTGCTGTTATCTTGCCGGGCGTTTTCGCCGCCCATGCGAACAGAGTGTGACGAAGCGCGGCGACCCGCAAGTCGCCCGAACGGGTAGTGCGACCCCGCGGCGGTCAGGGCGAATCGGCAGGTTCGTCGAATACCCGGCTGGCGCGGATGTCGTCAGCGGTAAGCGTCACCAGATCACGCTTGGTGATGGTACCGCCGCTCTGGAACAGCCGGTTGGCCTGGCGCAGGCGGGCACGGTCCAGCGCGTTGCGAATGGACCGGGCATTGGAGAAATGCGGCTGCTGCATGCGCCGCTCGACATACTCGCTGAAGGCGGTGCGCGCCTCCTCGCTGAGGTGGTAACTCTGCTCGGCGAGCATGATGTCGCCGATGGCCAGCAGCTCTTCCGGTTCGTAGTCCGGAAAGTCGATGTGGTGGGCGATGCGCGAGCGAAAGCCCGGATTGCTGGTGAAGAACTTCTGCATGCGATCGCCGTAACCGGCCAGGATCACCACCAGATCGTCGCGGCGGTTCTCCATCACCTGCAACAGGATCTCGATCGCCTCCTGGCCGTAATCGCGCTCGTTCTCCGGGCGGTACAGGTAATAGGCCTCGTCGATGAACAGCACCCCGCCCATGGCCTTCTTGATCACTTCCTTGGTCTTGGGCGCGGTGTGGCCGATGTACTGGCCCACCAGATCATCGCGGGTTACCGAGACGAGGTGTCCCTCGCGCACGTAGCCCAGCCGGTGCAGGATTTCGGCCATGCGCTCGGCCACCGTGGTCTTGCCGGTGCCGGGGTTGCCGGTGAACGACATGTGCAGGGTGGGCGCACCGGATTCCAGATTGAAATCGCGCCGCACGCGGTCCACCACCAGCAGCGCCGCAATCTCGCGGATGCGGGTCTTGACCGGCTTGAGGCCCACCAGCGTCCGGTCGAGGTCCTCGAAGACCTCCTGTACCCGGGACTGCTCGTATATTTCCTGCAGGTTGATCTCGGCGTCATCCGGCAGAACCTGCGGGGCCTCGGCCGGCTCTTCCGTGTCGTTGGCAGTATCGGTGTCGCTCATGGTCCGGCGTTCAACAGGTGTGAAACGGGCATGACTGGTCCCGGCGGGCCCGCCACCCGATCGTCGGGCAGCGGGCCAACACCGGAATCAACCATCGTCAGCCAGTGTAGCGCTGACCGTGCGGCTTGTCCGTGGCGTAGCTGTGCACGGTGTACCGCACCTGGCGGCCCTCGCATTCCTGGCGCACCACGCCAAAGCCGGGCTCGGTCGAGGGGCGGTTGACGATGAACGACAGGCGCGGCGTCTCCCACCCGCGGGTGGAGTCGAAGCCGACGATACGGATGTAGGTCTCGGGGTAGGTCTTGCGACACTCCTCCAGATCCATCATCACGCCGGCCGGGTCGCTGAGGTCGAACATCGGCTGGCCCCAGAGCTCCCAGTAGGTGTTGCGGGGATGCGGGTCGTCGGTGTACTCGATGCCCACCGACCAGCCGTTGTCGATGCAGTACTTCACCTGCTTGCTGATCTGCTCGTCAGTCAGTTCGGGCAGGAACGAAAAGGTGCCTTGGGTAATGCGCATGGCGGCGTCTCCTCAGGAGCTGGCGGTGGCGGTGGGAACAAAGTCCGGCGTATCGGTGGACGTGTACTCGAAGGTGATGTCCTTCCAGGTGTCCAGCGCGGCGCGCAGCGGCGAGCAGTCCTTGGCCGCCTTCTGCAGGATGTCCGGCCCCTCTTCCATGTAATCGCGGCCCTCGTTGCGGGCCATGATCATGGCTTCCAGCGCCACCCGGTTGGCGGTGGCGCCGGCAGCGATGCCGTCCGGATGACCGATGGTGCCGCCGCCGAACTGCAGGACCACATCCTCGCCCAGATAATGCAGCAGCTGGTGCATCTGGCCAGCGTGGATGCCGCCCGAGGCCACCGGCATCACCTTCTTGAGCGAGGCCCAGTCCTGATCAAAGAAGATGCCGTGCGGCAGATTCTGCTCGTTGTAGGGCTCGCGCAGGATGTCGTAGAAGCCGGCCACGGTGTTGGGATCGCCCTCCAGCTTGCCGACCACGGTGCCTGCATGGATGTGGTCCACGCCGGCCATGCGCATCCACTTGGAGATCACGCGGAAGCTCACGCCGTGGTTCTTCTGCCGGGTGTAGGTGGAATGACCGGCCCGGTGCAGATGCAGGATCATGTCGTTCTTGCGGGCCCAGTTGGCCATCGACTGGATCGCGGTGTAACCGATGACCAGGTCGATCATGATGATGCAGGAGCCGAGTTCCTTGGCGAATTCGGCCCGCTCATACATGTCCTCCATGGTCGCGGCGGTGACGTTCAGGTAGTGGCCCTTGACCTCACCGGTGGCGGCGCTGGCCTTGTTCACCGCTTCCATCACGTACAGGAAACGATCACGCCAGTGCATGAAGGGCTGGGAGTTGATGTTCTCGTCATCCTTGACGAAGTCCAACCCGCCCTTGAGCGCCTCGTAGACCACGCGGCCGTAGTTGCGGCCGGACAGGCCCAGCTTGGGCTTGGTGGTGGCGCCCAGCAGCGGGCGGCCGAACTTGTCCAGGCGCTCGCGCTCGACCACGATCCCGGTGGGCGGGCCCTGAAAGGTCTTCAGGTAGGCCACGGGCATGCGCATGTCTTCCAGACGCAGGGCCTTGACCGCCTTGAACCCGAACACGTTGCCGATGATGGAGGCGGTGAGGTTGGCAATCGAGCCTTCCTCGAACAGGTCCAGGTCATAGGCGATGTAGGCGAAGAACTGGTCCTCGCTGTTGGGCACCGGGTCCACCCGGTAGGCCTTGGCGCGATACAGCTCGCAGGCCGTGAGCCGGTCGGTCCACACCACCGTCCAGGTGGCGGTGGAAGACTCGCCGGCCACTGCCGCAGCGGCCTCCTCCGGATCCACGCCGGGCTGCGGAGTAATCCGGAACAGGCAGATCACGTCCGTATCCTTGGGTTCGTAGTCGGGCTCCCAGTAGCCCATCTTCTTGTAGGGGATAACGCCGGATTCGTAGCGTTCCTTACCGCGTATTGTCTCGGACATGTCGCCTCCGATGCTGTTTCTCGTGCCAGTGTCGGTCTGCTGGTTGCCGCCGGGACCGTCGCCGGGGCGACTTGCCGGGAGTAACCGGATCAGACATAAATGTACCTAATGCAAAAATTTAATCTGATAAGTTTTACTCAATAAACAGGGAGCAAGCCTGTGCACCTGACCCTGCGTCAACTCCAGGTCTTCGCCGCCGTGGCCGAACATGCCAGTTTCAGCAAGGCCGCGGCCGAACTGCACCTGACCCAGCCGGCGGTCTCCATCCAGGTCAAGCATCTCGAGGAGTCCATCGGCCTGCCGCTGTTCGAGCGCATCGGCAAGAAGCTTTTCCTGACCGAGGCCGGCTCCGAACTGCGTTACTACAGCCAGAGTATTGCCCAGCAGCTTGACGACGCCCGCGAGGTGTTCGCCCAGCTCAAGGACGCCAGCCGCGGCCACTTGCGGGTGGCCGTAGCCACCACCGCCAATTCCTTCGCCAGCCATCTGCTGGCTGCCTTCAGCCGTCTCTATCCGAATGCCGTGCTCAGCCTCGACGTCACCAACCGCACCAGCCTGATCCGCCAGCTGCGCAACAACGAAACCGACATGGTCATCATGGGCAAGCCGCCGGCTGAACTCGAGCTGGTCGGCGAGCCGTTCATGGACAACCCGCTGGTGGTCATTGCCGCCCCGGGTCATCCGCTGGCCACCGGCGACCGGCGCCTGCGACTGAATGCGATCACCGATGAACGCTTCGTCATGCGCGAGACCGGTTCCGGCACACGCGCCGCCATGCAGCGCTTCCTCACCGAACACGGGCTGGAAATCACCATCGGCATGGAGATGACCAGCAACGAAGCCCTCAAGCAGGCAGTGGCCGCCGGCCTCGGGCTGGGCGTGACCTCCCGCCACACCCTGCAGCCGGAACTGCAGGCCGGTCAGCTGGTGGTGCTGGACGTCGCCCATTTCCCGATCGTGCGCCAGTGGTTCGTGGTACATCGCCAGGGCAAGCGGCTGTCGCCGATCGCCCAGGCCTTCCGCCAGTTCGTGATCGCCGAGGCCGGCAATGTCTGGCCTGCCGTCGCCGCAGGCGGCTGACACGGATGCGTGTTGGTGGACAGCGTGCGTCATGGCCGGGGGATCAGGCCGCCTGATCCTGGTCGGCGCGGTATTCGCCGCGGGCGGCCGCACTGTTCATGGCCGCGCGGTGCACCAGCAGCCGCTGGGCCTCGGCCACGTTCTCTGGCTTGCCCGCCCAGTGCTTGAGCGCCGGGCCCTGCAGGGCGCGGGCATAGGAGAAGGTGATCGGCCAGGGCGTGTGGTCGTCGGCCTGCCGGTTGATCTCGTTGAGGTGCTCGGTGGCCAGCACGTCCGACTGGCCGCCGGACAGGAACGCGATCCCGCTGACCGTGGCCGGCACCGTGTTCTTGAGACAGCGCAGGGTGTACTCGGCCACCGTGGCCACGTCCGAGGTCTGGGGGCAGTCCTTGGCATCCAGCACCATGCTGGCCTTGAGGATCAGCCCCGGCAGATGCACCCGCTGGCTGCGCAGATGGGCGAACAGCCGGACCAGTGTCTCGCAGGTGACCTCATAGCAACGGTCGATGTCGTGCTCGCCGTCATAGAGCACTTCCGGCTCCACGATCGGCACGATGCCGGCTTCCTGGCACAGCGCGGCATAGCGAGCCAGCGCGTGGGCATTACCCTCATAGCAGCCGTCGCTGGGAATGCCCTCGCCAATGGTGATCACGGCCCGCCATTTGGCGAACCGCGCGCCCATCTCGTAATACTCGGCCAGGCGATCCCGGAGACCATCAAGTCCCTCGGTAACCTTCTCGCCGGGATGGCCGGCCAGATCCTTGGCCCCGGTATCCACCTTGATCCCCGGAATCATGCCGTTGTCGGTCATGACCTGCGGGAACGGCGTGCCGCCGGCATCCGCAGTACGGATGGTCTCGTCGTAAAGAATCGCGCCGCTGACGGACTCCGACAGGCCCGCGGCGCCGAGCAGCAGGGCGCGGTAGTCGCGCCGGTTGTCGTCGGTGTTGTCGACGCCAACGTCCGCCAGACGCTTGCCGCAGGTAGGCGTGCTTTCGTCGATGGCGAGGATACCCCGGCCGCCGCCGACCAGGTCCTGTGCAATCGTTTCCAGTGCTGCTTGATTCATGAGCGTCCTCCAGCGCTGTGGAATCCGGGGAGGTGAGCCTCCGCTAGTGGACGGCGAAATTAGCGCAGCATCTGTATAAATAAAAATTAAAGTTCATTAGTTATTGCATATGTTTTATTTATTCTTCAGTCGGGGTGTGACGCCCGGTCAGCTCAGATCGCGCCAGGTCGCGACCACATCAAACCCCATGCCGGCACGCTGCAGCCGTTGCCGCAGTGGCGGTCCCAGTACCGTTGCCGGGGTCCCGATGCCGGGGCGCACCGCCGCTTCTTCATGGGCCAGGCAAAGGAGCGATTCGCCCAGCATGCGGGCGGTTTCGTCGTAACCCGGGTCGCCGCCGCTGACCCGGGTGTGCACGGATTGACCATCCGCCGCGCGGCCCAGGAAATGTACCTCGAACCAGCCCCGGGCGCGCTCGGCCTCGTCCGGACCCTCGCCGGGGGACCGCATCGCCAGCAGCGCCTTGCGCACCGGCGGTACCTGGGCGCCCACGAACAGGCCCGCCACGCCGGCCACGCCCGCGGCCAGCACCGGCAATCGCCGCACCGCCACGTAATGGCCGTAGCGGAAGTCCGGCCCGTATTCGTCCAGGGCCCGGGCAGACCGCTTGACGATCTGCGGATCGATGCTGGGAAAGGGACAGACCCAGGCCTTGAGGCGCGACTCCCAGCGAACGCCCGGCGGAGTACCCCGCACGCGCCGGGCACCGTTGCTCCCCGGCGAATCGCCGCGCTGACGCCGGCGCTGGGCGGCATAGTCCCGCGCCCGGCTGAAGGCGTGGATGGCGGAATGCCAGGTGCCGCCAGAGGGCCGGCCGCCGGCCCGCACGAAACCTTCCACGGTAAGCGGCTGGTCTGTCGGCAACTGCTCGACGGTGAACTGCGCGCCCAGGTCATGGGGAATGGAATCGAACCCGCAGCAATGCACGATGCGGGCGCCGCTGTCGCGGGCCGGCCGATCGTAGCGGGCCAGCATGCGATCGACGAATTCCGGCTCGCCGGTCAGGTCGAGATAATCCGTGCCGCAGTGGGCTGCTGCCCGCACCAGGGGCTCGCCGTAATGGATGTAGGGCCCGACGGTCGTGGCCACGGCCCGGGCATCGGCCACCACCGCCTGCAGCCGATCGGCATCGGCCAGATCGATTTCGATCAATGGCAGTTCGGCGAGATCCGGGTTCAGCGTTGCCAGCCGGGGGCGAACCGCTTCCAGTCTGGCGACATTGCGTCCGGCCAGCGCCCAGTTCAGCCCGGCGCATTCGGGCTGCGTGGCCAGGTACTCGGCAGTCAGGCCGCCGGCAAACCCGGTGGCCCCGAACAGGATGAAATCGAACCGGCGCGACCCGCGCTCGGCGACGGTCACGAGGCCGGCGCCGGCCGCAGGAATATCTCGTTCACGTCCACCCGGCGCGGCCGGGTCAGGGCCCAGACCACGGCATCGGCGATGTCCTCGGCCTGCAGCACGCCCGGCTTGGGCTCGTCGAAGAACGGTGTGTCCACCATGCCGGGCTCGATCAGCGTGGTGCGGATGCCCTCGTCCTTGACCTCCTCGCGCACGTTGTAGCCCATGCCGGTAACCGCCCACTTGGTGGCGGAATACATGGAACCCGGAATGGTCGTCCGCCCGGCCGCGGAACCGGTCAGCAGGATATGGCCCTTGGTCTTTTTCAGTTCGGCCATGGCCGCCCGCAGGGTGTAGGCCACGCCGAGCACGTTGATCAGGGTCATGTCGCGCCAGACGTCGGGATCGGCGCCGGAGAAACCACCCGGTTCACCGCCGCGACCGGCATTGGCGAACACTGCATCCAGCCGGCCGAAGTGGGCAACGGTCTCCGCCACCATTGCTTCCTGCGCGTGGTAGTCGGTCACGTCGCAGTCGATGGCCAGCGCTTGCTCGTCACCACCCAGTTCCGCGGCCAGATCGGCAAGCTTGTCCCGGCGCCGGGCGGCCAGCGCCACCCGGAATCCGGCCGCCACGGCCGCCCGCGCGGTGGCGGCGCCGATGCCGCTGGAGGCGCCGGTGATGAGTAGTACGCGGTCAGACACGAGTCACTCCTTGTCGTCGAACGTCTCGAAGGATTCCACCGCCGCCCGGAAATCCGCCGGCAGCGCCAGCGTCGTGCGTGCCTCGGGATCAGCGAACACGTAGACGATCTGCCCGTTGGCCAGAGCTTCGCCAGCGCGGGCCACGCGGAATTCGAACACGATGGAGGAACGCCCGAGCCGGGCGATGCGGGTGTCAATGTCGATGATTTCATCAAAGCGGGCGGAACCCTGGTGGTCGCACTCACTGTGCTTGATGAACAGATCCCCGCCGGCAGCCAGGAAATCCCGCGGGTAGGCCACGCCCAGCGCCCGCAGATATTCGGTCATGCCGATATCGAAGTATTCGTAGTAGCGACCGAAGAACACGATCCCCTGCAGATCGCATTCGGCCCACCGCACGCGCAGGGGATGGGAAAAGCGGAAAATCGTATCGGCACCTGCCATGCCGGCAGTCTACCGATCGTGATCGGTCTCGTCCGCCTCGCGATCGGCCTCGGCCCGGTCGGCGGCATCCATGATCTCGAAGATGTCGGTGAACCAGCCGCCCACCTCGCCGGTGATCTCGCCCACCGTGCGGGTCACCGCGCCGGCGATGCGCCCGACCCGCTCCGCGCCGGATTGCACGGCGACCTCCATCACATCCTTGGCAATCTCGATTTTTCCGGGCATGGCGTCAGCCGAGTACGGTTTCATTAGCAAAGGGTAGCGCTATAACACCGCAGCCGTCACGAGGTGCACGAAACGATCGCGCAAACCGCGTCAAGCCGCACCAGTGCGTCACCGCAGCGGTGTAGGCCGCAGGGACTGTAGTGATCAACATCAGCGGTCGCGTTCGCGTTTGAACAGGCATCCACAATACCGAGCGGCCTGCGTGATGTAAACGACTGTTCACTTTGTCATTCACCAACCACGGCGATGGCTTTATAATGCAGACTCCTTCCTCGGCAATGACAGCACCCAGCGGTGTCAACAACCATTCACGTTACAAGGCGATACCGATGACCGCGCGCCGGGCCGGCCGCGGCGAGACCACCCGCAAGGCACTCATGGATGCGGCGCTACGCCAGATCGCCCGTGGGCGCAGCTTCGACGCCCTGTCACTGCGCAAGCTCACGCAATCAGTGGGCATCGTGCCGACTGCGTTCTATCGGCATTTCGAGAGCATGGAAGCGCTGGGCCTGGCACTGGTGGACGAAAGTCTGCGCACCCTGCGGCGGATGATGCGCGAGGCCCGGGAACAGCCGGTGCCCCACGAACAGGTCATCCGCAGTTCGGTGAGCACCTACGTGCGCTACGTGCAGGCCAACCGTCTGCACTTCCACTTCATCATGCGCGAGCGCTTCGGCGGGGTGGCCACGCTGCGGCACGGCATCCATAACGGCATCCAGCTGTTCGTCAGCGAACTGGCCACCGATCTGGGGCGTTTCCCGGTACTGGATCGTTGGTCGGCGCCGGACCTGCGCATGATTGCCGGGTTGATCGTGGCCGCAGTCACCGAAGCCACCGATCTGATCCTGAATGCGCCGGAGGACGATCCTGACGCCGATGCCGAGATCATCAACACCACCACCCGGCAGTTGCGGCTGATCCTGCTCGCGGTGCCGCAGTGGCGGAGTCAGTAGCCAGGGCGCTTCGGGTCGATTCCAGCTAGCCGGCGAGCGTTCGCAATACCTCGGCGTGGACGTCGTAGTCGCCGTCGCTGTACAGACAGAAACGGACTTGGCGGAGGCTGTTCAATCGCGGCGCCGCGTCCAGCACGGTGGCAAAGGCAATCTCGGTGGCCGGGCGCAGCGGATAGCCGAAGGCGCCGGTGGAAATGGCCGGAAACACGATGGATTTCAGGCCATTTTCCTCCGCCAGCCGCAGGGCGTTGCGGTAACAGTCGGCCAGTAGCCGATCGGCCGGCTCATCCATGCCGTACACCGGACCGAGGCAGTGGATGACGTAAGGGTTGGGCAGACCATGGCCACCGGTGATCACCGCCTCGCCCGGCGCAATCGGCGCCAGCGGCGCACACTCCTCGGCCAGCCCCTTGCCCGCGGCGCGATGGATGGCCCCGGCCACCCCGCCGCCGATCATCAGCTGCGCATTGGCCGCGTTGACCACCGCGTCCATGTCGGGTTGGGCGGCGATGTCGCCCACCTCGCATTCGATCGTCAGGTTGCCCGCCGTCGTCCGCATGGCGATCTCCCCTTCAGGTGTCGAACCAGAGTCCCGGATTCATGATGCCACGGGGATCCAGCTCCTGGCGGGCGGCCCGCACGGCGCTGCGGAAGGCGGCAGGAATCTCCTCGCGGGCCCAGCGCTGGTGATCGCGGCCCATGGCGTGATGATGGCTCTGGGTACCGCCGCCGGCGTTCACCGCCTCGGCACCGGCATCGCGGATTTCACGCCACTGCTGGACCAGCGAGTCGTGCCGGCCGGGCGCGTAGAAGGAAAAGTACAGACAGACCCCGTCCGGGTAGGCGTGGGTGACCCGACAGGTCACCCCGCCGGTACCGCCCACCTCGTTGACGGCATTCAGCGTGGCCTGGCGCACCTCGTGGTAGAAGGTCGGCAGTGCCGACCAGGGCACGGCGGTTTCGAACGTGTCCATGATCAGGGCGTAGTCGAGCAGCGCATCGCGCAGATAGGGCTGCCGGAAGAAGGTGTCACGCCAGCCGCCGCTGCCGGCATTGTCCGCGGGCGGGTTGGGGGTGCCGCCGTGATCACGCGCGATGGCCAGGGCATCGTCCAGGTCATGCGTGCGATCGCGCTCGCCCTCGAAGCCCAGGATCATCAGCGCCCCCTGCCCCGGCCGGCCCGACAGGGCCCCGGAGACGAGATGCTCATACGGGTCCAGCACCCGCATCTGGGACGGCCACAGGTCGGCCTGGACAATCGCCCGAGTGGCCTCCAGTGCCGAGGGGAAATCCTCGAACGCCACCGACCGCGACAGCTTGTGCTCGGGGTCCGCCACCACCCGCAGCCGGGCATCCACGATCACCCCCAGCGCGCCCTCGCTGCCGCACCACAAACGGTTCGGGTCGGGACCGATGCTGGAGGCCGGCAGGGGCCGGGTTTCCATCACGCGGCCGTCGGGCAGCATCACCGACAGGGCCTGGACGCGGTCCTCGATCTTGGCCCGCAGGGTGGAGAAATGCCCGGCCCCGCGGGTGGCCACCCAACCACCGAGAGTGGAGTGAAAATAGGACTGCGGATAATGCCGAACAGCCAGCCCGTGGGGCTTGAGCGCGGCATCCAGGTCGGGCCCCAGAATGCCGGCCTGGGCATGGACCACTCGGTCGCGTTCGCTGACCTCGAGCACCTGGTGCAACTGCTGCAGATCCAGGCTGACCACGCCGTTGCGATCCTCCAGCCCTTCCGGGTTCACCCCGCCGACCACGCTGGAGCCGCCGCCGAAGGGAATCACCGCGATGCTCTGGTCCGAGGCCCAGGCCAGCACATCCGCCAGTTCGTTTTCGTCACGCGGGGTCGCCACCAGATCCGGAGCCGGCACCGGTTCACCGGACCGCAGTGTGGCCAGATCGCGAAAACTGCGCCCGGCGGCATGGAGCAGTGCCGACGCGTGGTCGGTGGCCATCACTTCCCGCAACGAGTCGGGCGGGGTGAGCTTTGCCCGAAGAATGGCGACATCCGCGTCATCCGGCGGCGGGCGGTGTTCGGCCAGCTCGCCGCCGAGAAACATCTGGATCGCCGGCAGTATCCGCTCGCGCTGCTTGTCCTCCAGCCGGTCCTCGAGATAGCCCCAGCCAATGGGATTGCGGGTCTTGGTCATCGCTTGCCTGGTCGCGTGTGGTCGTGGCCGCCGAGACTAGCGCGGCACCCGGCCGGACGCCATCTGCAGGCCGCCGCCGCTTTGACCTCACCCCGGGATTCGGCAAGACTGCCGGCCGCATTCCATTGCCGCCCCACCGCGCATGACCCCGGATTCCGCCAATCATCCGCAGCCGACGCTGGCCGAGCCCCGTCCCACGCAACGCACGCTGCACGGCGTCACGCTGGAAGACCCCTACGCCTGGCTGCGCGACGACAACTGGCGCGAGGCCATGCGCGATCCCGGCAAGCTGGCGCCCGAAATCCGTGCCTATCTGGAAGCCGAGAACGCCTACACCGAGGCCGCCACCGGGCAGCTGCAGGACCTGCAGAAGGCACTGGTGGCCGAGATGCGCGGCCGCATTCTCGAGGACGACGCCAGCGTGCCGGTGCCCGACGGCGACTGGGCCTATTACAGCCGTTTCCGTGAGGGCGGCGAGCACGCGGTGTTCTGCCGCCGCCCGCGCGACGCCGACGACGGCGAACAGATACTGCTGGACGGCGACGCCGAAGCCGCCGGTCGCGACTATTTCAACATCGGCACGGTGGCCCACAGCAACGACCACGCGAAGCTGGCGTTTACCGTGGACGAGTCCGGCGCCGAGGTGTTCAACCTGCACGTGCGCGACCTCGCCACCGGCGAGGAAATCCAGCCGCCGGTGCCGGAAACCGCCGGCAACGTGCTGTGGTCGGCGGACTCCAACTGGCTGTTCTACACCACCCTGGACGACAACCACCGGCCCTGCCGCATCTGGCGGCTGGCCCTGGGCGAGCCGCCCGAATCCGCCACGCTGGTCTACGAGGAGGCCGATGCCGGGTTCTTCGTCGGCCTGGGCGAAACCCAGAGCGGGGACTTCCTGCTCATCGACGCCCACGATCACGAGACCAGCGAGGTCCGGCTGATCGACGCCCGCGATCCGACCGCCGCGCCACGGGTGGTCGCGCCGCGCGATCCGGGGGTGGAATACGACGTCGATCACGACCGCGAGGCCGGCCGGCTGGTGATCGTCACCAACGCCGACGACGCCGAGGACTTCAAGCTGGTCACCGCGCCGCTGGCCGATCCGGGCCGGGCCAACTGGACCGATCTGGTCGCGCACCAGCCGGGTCGGCTGATCCTGGACAACGTGGAGTTCGCCCGCCACCGGGTACGGCTGGAACGGGTGGACGCGCTGCCGCGCATCGTGATCACCGCCAAGACCAGCGGCGACGAACACGCCATCGCCTTCGACGAGGCCGCCTACGCCCTGGGCATGGCCACCGGGCTGGAATACGACACCGACGACCTGCGCTTCGTCTACACCTCCCCGGCCCGTCCGCCGGAGACCTGGGACTACGACATGGCCAGCCGCGAGCGCGTGCTGCGCAAGCGCCGCGAAATTCCCAGCGGCCACGATGCCGAGGCCTACGTGGTGCGCCGCCTGGCCGCGCCCACCGCCGACGGCGAGACGGTGCCGGTGACCATCCTGCATCACCGCGACACCGCCATCGACGGCAGTGCGCCCTGCCTGCTCTACGGCTACGGCGCCTACGGCGTCTCCGAATCGGCGGCGTTCTCCGGCAACCGGCTGTCGCTGGTCGACCGCGGCTTCGTCTACGCCACCGCCCACATCCGCGGCGGCATGGAAAAGGGCTATGCCTGGTACCGGCAGGGCAAGGCGGCCCACAAGACCAACACCTTCGACGACTACGCCGCCGCCGCCGAATACCTTATCGCGCAGGACTACACCCGCGCCGGGCGCATCGCCGCGCTGGGCGGCTCCGCCGGCGGCATGCTGGTGGGCGCGGTGCTCAACCGCCGGCCCGACCTGCTGGGCGCGGCGGTGGCGGACGTGCCATTCGTGGACGTGCTCAATACCATGCTCGATCCCAGCCTGCCCCTGACCCCGCCGGAGTGGCCGGAATGGGGCAATCCGATCGAGGACCCGGACGCCTTCGCCACCATTCGCGGCTACTGCCCCTACCAGAACGTCACCGCCCAGGCCTATCCGCCGATCCTGGCCATCGCCGGGGTCTCCGACCCGCGCGTGACCTACTGGGAGCCGGCCAAGTGGGTGGCGAAACTGCGCGCCACCAAGACCGACGACAACACCCTGCTGCTCAAGACACATATGGCTGCGGGCCATGGCGGCCGGCCCGGCCGCTTCGAGGCGCTGGACGAGACCGCCCTGATCTACGCCTTCCTGCTGGACACCCTGGCGGCCAACCGGCAGCGCGTGGGAAAGTCGGCCACGGTCGGGCGCTGACGACCGGATCACCGCCATGTCGGCGTCGCCTCCGGACCGATCCGAACCCGCCACCACGCGTCGCCTGAGCCTCGCCGGTCTGGTCGGCGGTCTGGTCGGAGCCGCCGTACTGCTGGCACTGCCGGCGCCCGCGGGCCTGTCGGCCGCCGGCTGGCACTGCGCGGTGGTCGGCCTGGTGATGGCCACCTGGTGGATCACCGAGGCGATTCCGATTCCGGCCACCGCGCTGGTGCCGCTGGCCGCCTTCCCGCTGCTGGGCGTGGCCGACATCGACGCCACCGCCCGGCCCTACGCCAACCCCATCATCTTCCTGTTCCTTGGCGGCTTCCTGCTGGCGCTGGCCATGCAGCGCCACGGCCTGCACCGGCGGCTGGCACTGGCCATCGTGGCCGCGGTGGGCAGCGGACCGCGGCGCATCGTGCTGGGATTCGTGCTGGCCACCGGCTTTCTGTCCATGTGGGTGAGCAACACCGCCACCGCCATGATGATGCTGCCCATTGCGGTCAGCGTAACCGGGCTGGCGGCTGCCGGCGAGGCCCGCGGGCGCGCCTTTGCCACCGCGCTGGTGCTGGCGATCGCCTACGGCGCCAACGTCGGCGGCCTGGGCACGCTGATCGGCACCCCGCCCAACGCCCTGCTCGCCGGGTTCCTGCGCGAAACCCAGGGGGTGGAGATCGGCTTCGCCCAGTGGCTGGCCTTCGGCCTGCCGCTGGTGGGCCTGGGGCTGCCGCTGGTGTTCGCGGTGCTGATCCGCTGCTACCCGCTGCGCGGCCTGACGCTGGCCGGCGGCGCCGACGCCATCGCCGCCCGGCGGCGCGAACTGGGCCCGGTCAGCGGCCCGGAAATCACCGTGGCCGTGGTGTTCGGCCTGGTAGCGGCGGCCTGGATTGCGGCGCCGCTGCTGACGGCCTACGTGCCGGGCCTGTCCGATGCCGGCATCGCCATGGCCGGGGCGCTGCTGCTGTTCGTGCTACCGGCGCAGCGGCAGCCGTGGCAGCCGGTACTGGACTGGGAAGTCGCCGCCGACCTGCCCTGGGGCGTGCTGCTGCTGTTCGGCGGCGGCCTGTCGCTGGCCGCCGGAGTGCAGGACACCGGGCTGGCGGACTACATCGGCCATCTGCTGGGCGGTCTGGATCAACTGCCGCTGGTGCTGGTGATGCTGGCGGCGTGCGCCACCATCCTGCTGCTCACCGAACTGACCAGCAACACCGCCACCACCGCGGCCTTCCTGCCGGTGCTGGCGGCACTGGCCATCGGCCTGGGCGAAAACCCGCTGACCCTGGCGGTACCGGCGGCGCTGGCGGCCTCCTGCGCATTCATGCTGCCGGTGGCCACGCCACCCAACGCCATCGCTTTCGGCAGCGGGCACGTCTCGCTGCCGCAAATGGCGCGCACCGGGCTGTGGCTGAACATCGGTTTCCTGGTGCTGATCACGGCGCTGGTCTACAGCCTGCTGCCGCTGGTGTTCGGAGTGGTATTCGGACAGGTCCCGGCGTGGGCGAGCCGGCCGTGAGCGATGACGGCGGCGCGTCATCCGCGCTGACGCGCCGGATCTGGCGGGGCGTGGCGATGCTGTTCGTCGCCCTGGGTGCGGTCGGCGCGGTACTGCCGGTGCTGCCCACCACCCCGTTCCTGATCGTGGCCGCCTGGGCCGCGGGCAAGAGCTCACCGGAGCTGCGCCGGCGTCTGCGCGAACATCCCACCTATGGGCCGGCGCTGGTGGCGTGGCAGGATCACCGGGTGATGTCACGTCGCGCCAAGCTGATGTCGCTGTCCCTGATGGCACTGAGCTGGGTCATCGTCTGGCTGACCGCACCGGTCTGGTGGGTACCGCCGGTGGTAGCTGTCACCCTGACCGGCGTCGGCCTGTATCTGGCCACCCGTCCCGAGCAACCGCGCGCAACCGAACAGGGCCATTCATGACCGCAACCGTCACCCTGCCGGACGGAACCGCCGTCCCGGCGCTCGGCCAGGGCACCTGGCACATGGGCGAGAACGCCGCCGCCCGGGACGCCGAGATCCACGCCCTGCAGGCCGGCATCGATCACGGCCTGACCCTGATCGACACCGCCGAAATGTACGGCAGCGGCGGCGCCGAGCGTGTCACCGGCAGGGCCATCGCCGGCCGCCGTGACGAGGTGTTCCTGGTCTCCAAGGTATTTCCGCACAATGCCGATCCGAAGCGCATGCGCGCGGCTTGCGAGGCCAGCCTGCAACGCCTGGGCACGGACTGCATCGACCTGTACCTGCTGCACTGGCCGGGCGGCGTGCCGCTGGCCGACACCCTGGCCGGTTTCGAGGGGTTGCAGAACGACGGGCTGATCCGCCGCTGGGGCGTGTCCAACTTCGACGTGGCCGGCATGCGCGACTGGCTCAACCTGGCCGGCGGTGCGGCCTGCAGCACCGACCAGGTGCTCTACCACCTCGGCTCGCGCGGCATCGAATACGACCTGCTGCCCTGGTGCCGCGAACGAGCGCTGCCGGTCATGGCCTACTGCCCGCTGGGCCAGGGCCGCGGCCCGCTGCAGGATGCGCGCCTACACCGGCTGGCCGCCGAAGCCGGCATGAGTCCCGCGCAGCTGATGCTGGCCTGGGTGATGCACAACGGTGACGTGATGGCCATCCCCAAGGCCGGCACGCTCGACCATGTGGCCGACAACGCCGGCGCCTCTGACAGGCGACTGGACGCGGATACGATGGCGGCACTGGAAACCTGCTTCCCGGCGCCCACCCGCAAGCAGCCGCTGGCTATCGTCTAGCGTCGTGTAGCCGGGCGAACGCATGTCCGCCGCTTCGACCGGCTTTCCGGCATATCGGATTTGTTATCGGTATGCCGCCCCTTTAAAACGCCGGCATCGTCCGCAGGGTGTGTTGTGTACGAGGGCAAACCGACATTCGATTCTGAAGAGAGGTTCGCCAACATGTCCATGCACAAACACCCCATCACGACCACCATCGCCACGCTGTTGTTCGGCGGCGCCCTGACTCTGAGCCCAGCCTGGGCCGGTGACAGGGACAAGCAAACCGAGATGCCGGCCAGCGAGCACCAGGCAGAAGCCACCAAAGGCGTCACCGACAAGGCCGAAGGGGCCGAACGCAGCGAGGGCGAGCGTTCGACCGACGAAATGCCGGCCTCCGAACACCAGGAGGACGTCGTCGAGGACACCGAAAAGGACGATTCCGGCGCCTACTGATCCGCCATCCGCATTGATGGCCGATCGTCCCCGGCCCCGTGGCCGGGGGCGGTCAATCCATTCGCAGACGGCGGGTATGCCAGTAGTGGCCGGCCCAGTAGGGGTTGCGCAAGTCGCTGAGAATCACCCCCTGGCTGGTCGAGGCGTGGACGAATCGCTGCTCCTCCACGTAAATGCCCACGTGCCACTGCTTCCAGCCGGTCTTGAAGAACACCAGATCCCCGGCGGTCCGGTCTTCCACGGGTTCGCCGACGAAGGCCTGCAACTCGGTGGTGCGCGGCAGCCGGATGCCGAAGGCGTCACGGAACACCCGCAGCACGAAGGCGGAGCAGTCCACCCCGTCACGAGTCATGCCTCCCACCCGGTACGGCGTGCCGCGCCAATCGTCCAGCTGCGCATACAGGGTTTCGCGCACCGCCGCGGTGTCGTCCAGGGCCACCCCGGCGTCGGACACCCGCACCGCCGGCACGCGGTGATCCGGCGTGCTGCTGCAGGCGGCAACCAGCAGTATCAGCCCCGCGGCGGCGAGCCGGCGCATCAGGGTGGTGTGTAACCGGGACGAACGCGCAGGAAACGGGCGAATCGTGGCAATCCGTTGGTGGTGAATCCGTTGAACCGATAGGTTACCCAACTTCCCACCGGCGGTGGGTCGGCCCGCTGCTCGTCGGTGAAACCGGTGCCCAGCCGGAAGCGACGGCCGTCCGGGGTTTCCACCAGCAACGAGCCCATCATGTCCGCATATTTGCCGTCGCCCGGCAGGTGCCGGATCACCCGGGCTTCGGCGTCCTGATGCGTCTTGACCTTGAGCAGATCGCCGCTGCGACCGCTTTCATGCAGCGAATCGGCCCGGCGCAGCATCAGCCCTTCCCCGCCGCGATCCACCACGGCCTCGAGCCGGCGCTGCAGGTCGGCATGATCCGCCACCCGGAACTGTTCAACCGGGCGCAGCCAGGCGATGTCCAGTGCTGCCAGCCGCTGCCGCAGTGCCTCGAGCCGCGCACTGAACGACCCACCATGCGCCGGCAGATCGAACACCATGAAGCGCATGCGCCGCCACTCGTCATCCACGGGCTCATCCGTGCGCACGATGCCCGAGGTTTCGGCGAAACGACCGCGGCCGAGCCAGAGCTCGCCGTCCAGGGGCACGTCCGGGAAATCGGCGACGAACCAGGCCGGCGGATTCACTGGATGCCCGCCGCGGGTGATCAGCCGCTCGCCAGTCCAGTAACCGCGAACCCCGTCGAGCTTCTCGCTCACCCAGTAATCAGCGACGTCCAGTCCTCGCTGGTAATCCTCGGCCAGCGTCAGGGCCGGCGGCTCGGCGGCGCCGGCCAGGCACCAGAGTGCGAGCCCGACCAGCCCGGTCACTCGGATCACGGCCGGCGGGACAATTGCCGGGCGTCGACCCGCCAGCCCTGCGAGTCGGCGTCGAGAACAATGTAACCGGGGCCGCCGTAGGTCCGGGTGCGGCCGGCGGCGCCGGGGTTGAGAATCCAGGGGGCCTGGTCCCGGTCCACGACTTGGCGATGGCTGTGCCCGCAGACCACCGCGCGGGCGTCGGGATAGGCCGCGCGCAGCCGGCGATGACGCCGGGCCGCCGGCCACTGGTGACCGTGGATGACCACCAGCCGGCCGCCCGGCAGATCGAGCTCCGCCGAGACCGGCCAGCCGGCGTCCGCCGGATCGTTGTTACCCGTCACCACCGTCACCGGCAGCTCGAGCGCAGCCAGTGCCTCGGCCACCCCGGCGCCCACATCGCCGGCATGCACGATCCGGTCGCAACCGGGCAGGAAGGCGGCAATCCGGTCATCCAGATAGCCGTGGGTGTCGCTGATCAGGACCACGCGCATGGGCGGCATCATTGGCCAGCCATCGCGCGCTTGCAAATCCGGGCCGCGGCGTCATCCTTGCCGGATCATGGCTTGGTTCATTCTCATCATCGCGGCGGCGTTCGAGATTGCCTGGGCGATCGGGCTGAAGTACACCGACGGCTTCACCCGCCCCCTGCCCAGTCTGCTCACCGGCCTGGCGATGGTGGCCAGCCTGTACGGGCTGTCGCTGGCCGTGCGCACCCTGCCGCTGGGCACTGCCTACGCGGTGTGGGTGGGCATCGGCACGGCGGGTACCACCATCCTGGGCATGCTGCTGTTCGACGAGCCGCGCGAAACCGCGCGGCTGCTCTGTCTGGCGTTGCTGATCATCGCAGTGATCGGATTGAAGCTGACCGCCGGCGAGTAAGGCCGGCCGGCGCCGAAATCAGGTTGTCATCTCCTTGTCACATTCCGGCGCGAGGCTGCGGTCATGCACATCTGGGCCCTGCACAGCGCCAAGGGCGGCGTCGGCAAGACCGCCGCGGCGGTCAATCTGGCCTGGGAGGCAGCCCGGGCCGGCGAACACGTGCTGCTCTGGGACCTGGACCCGCAAGCCGCCGCCAGCTGGTACCTGCAGGTGGACACGGACCGCAAGCTGGCCGCCCGCAAGGTGGTGGACGGCGACCGGCCGCTGGGCCGCTTCGTGCGGCGCAGCGCCCATCACGAGCGGCTTCACGCGATTCCCGGCGACACCAGTTTCCGCCACATGGATGCGCTGCTGCGGGCCTCCAGCGGCAGCAAGAAGCGGCTGGCCGAACTGATCGAGCCCTTCTCCGAAACCTACACGCTGGTAGTACTCGATTGCCCGCCGGGACTCGGGAGCCTGGCCAACGCCGTGCTGCGCGCAGCGGATACCGTGGTGGTACCGGTCGTACCCAGCCCCTTGTCGCTCAGGGCACTGGATCAGATCGAAACGCTGGCCGGCAAGGAGGGCCGCAAGGCCGGCCGGGTGCAGCCGTTCTTCTCCATGGTCGACCGCCGCAAACGGCTGCATCGGGACATGCTGAACAATCCGCCGGACATCATGCGTGACGCGCCGGCTGCATGGATCGGCTACTCGGCGGATGTGGAACGCATGGGTGAATACCAGGCGCCGGTCGCCTGTTTCGCGCCAAGGTCGCGCGCGACGACGCAGTTCAGAACGCTCTGGAGGGCACTGCCATAGATCGGGACTCGGTAACCATTCCAGCCGAGAGACGACTGCTCAACAACCCATCTGCCGCCGCATGAAGGCGGCGATTTCGCGTCCCTTGTCCTCCTGCAGGAAGTGGCCGGCCCCCTCGATGGTGGTGTGCTCCACCCCTTCGGCACCCGGCACCCGTCGGCGCAGGCCACGGTCCAGACCGCGGGTGATGGGATCACCGTCGGAAAAGCAGGTGTGGAACGGCTTGTCGAACCCTCTCAGTACCGCCCAGGCCTCGCGGTTGGGCTCGCTGGCCGGATCGTCCGGCGTGATCGGCACCAGCGCGGGGAAGGCGCGGGCACCGGCCAGATAACGCTTGTCGGGAAAAGGCGCGGCATAGGCGCGCGCCGTGGCCTTGCTCATGGGCGCACGGGTGGCCACCCGCATGATCCCGGCAACCGGAAAGATGGGACTGTACAGCGCGAAGGCCCGCCAGAGCCTGAATGCGGCCGGAACTCTTTCATCGCCGGTGGGCAGTCCGCCGTTGCCCACGAACACCCGGGCGAACCGGTCCGGCTCGGCCGCCACCAGCCGCAGGCCGATCAGCGACCCCCAGTCCTGGCAGAACAGCGTCACCCCGTCCGGGTCGATCTGCCGCAGCCAGTCCAGCATCCAGTCGACATGGCGCTGATAGCTGTAGTCGGCCACCGCCGCCGGCTTGTCCGACCGCCCGAAGCCGATCAGATCCGGCGCCAGCACGCGGCAACCGGCATCCACCAGCGGCGGAATCATGGTGCGGTAGAGATACGACCAGCTCGGCTCCCCGTGCAGCAGCAGGACCACCGGGCCATCGGGATCACCCTCGTCCAGGTAGTGCAGCCGCAGGTCGTCGATGGTGGCGTAGCGTGGTTGGAACGGATAACCGGACAGACCGGCAAAGCATTCGTCGGGGGTTCGCAGAGCGTCCATGGCTTGGCGGCAGTGAAATCCTGTCCCGAAAATCGGGCATCCTTCCCGCCCGGTCAAATCCCTTCGACGTCGGGGCCCCAACAGGGCTAGACTCGGGCTCTCCCCAACGCGAGGAAAAGCCGATGCAACGCGTACTTCTTTCCCTGCTGTTCACGCTGCCGGTGGTGGCCGGCTGCAGTGCCGTCACCAGCACCACCAACACCGCGGCCAAGGCGCTGGAACAGGTCAGCGACACCACATCGCAGAGCTCGGATGCCACCACCGAAGGCCCCAACACCAGTTATGCCGAGGCCCGCGAGTTCGTGGATTCCCAGTTCCATATCGTGCGCCGCGAAGCCGCCACCGGTGGTGGCGAACATACCGCAGCCCTGGCCCGCCTGATGGGGGAAAACGACCCGCAGGCCTTCGGTAGCTGGCTGCAGGACAACTACGGAGTGTTATTCTCGGACCTCGAAAATCACGGGGACCTGGTGACGCGCATCAGCGCGCACCGTGCCAAGCTCGAACCAATCGGGAGCCAGGACAATGCGTAATTTCTGGATGATCGCCGCCCTCTGCGCGGGCGCCTTCACCATCACTGCTTGCAGCGAGGGCGATCAGCAGCAGGCCGAAGAGGCCATGGAAGACGCCCAGACAACGGCCGAGCAGGCCATGGACGACGCAGGCGATGCCGCCGATGAAGCCATGACCGAAGCGGGCGAATCCATGGACGACATGGACGACGCCGCCGACGAGGCGATGGCCGAGGAGCCGGCGGCCGACAGCAACCAGGTCACCGCCACGCTCGAGGAAGTGGACGGTAGCGGCGTGTCCGGTCAGGTGGAATTCACCGCCATGGGCGAGGACATTCAGGTGTATGCCGAGGCCAGCGGTCTGGCCGCCGGCAAGCACGCCTTCCATGTGCACGCCAACGGCGACTGCGGCGACAACGCCCAGGCGGCCGGCCCGCATCTCAAGTTCCCGAGCGACGGGGACGACGATATCCACGGCAACCTCGGCGAATTCAACGTGGCCGACAGCGGCAGCGACAACGAGCTGATCACGCTCAGCGGCCTGTCGATGGACGTGATCCGCGGCAAGGCCGTGGTCGTGCACGAGAAGGGTAACGACCACAGCTCCCCGCCTGTCGGCGCCGCCGGCGGCCGGATTGCCTGCGGGGTGATCAACTAATCACGCCGTCATTACCGACAATGAAAAGGGCCCGCGATGCGGGCCCTTTTTCGTGGCACAGGTGAGCCGGCGCGATTAATCGCGTCCTACCGCAGGGTGGTCGGGACCCGATTCCTGCGTAGGGCCGCTTTCAAGCGGCCAGCCCGCAAACGCACCAAATTCCCGATTCCACTCAAACCGACCTGACCTTGTAGTTGCCACGATCGGCGTCGTATTCCAGCGCCAGCAACTTCTGCTTCTCCGCGTCCTGCAGCAGCTCCGAAAAGCCCTTGTAGCCGTAGTGGGTCTCGTTGAAGCTGGGGTACACGCGCTTGATCGTCTGCTTGATCTGCGAGCCCCAGACCGGGTCGTAATCCGACTCCAGCGACTGCACGATCTCGAGAATCTTCTCGCGGGCCTCGGCGCTCTTGTCGGTCGGCTTGTTGCCGCGCTTGGCCCGGCGCGTGCCACTCTTGCGGGCGGTCTGGACCAGGTCGTCGTAGTAGATGAACTCGTCGCAGTTGGCCACCAGCAGGTCCGAGGTGGACGACTTGACCCCGCAACCGATCACCCGCTTGTCGTTTTCCTTGAGCTTGGAAACCAGCGGCGAGAAATCGGAATCGCCCGATACCAGCGCGAAGATGTCGATATGACTCTTGGCGTAGCACATGTCGATGGCGTCCACGACCATGCGGATGTCGGCGCTGTTCTTGCCGGACACGCGTGACTGGGGGATGTCGATCATCTCCACCCCCATGGCGTGGAACGCATGCATGGTGTTCTTGTACCGGGTCCAGTCGCAGTAGGCCCGCTTGAACACGATGCGCCCCTTCTCCAGCAGACGCTTGGTGACCAGTTCCATCTGGAAATCGCCGCCGGGCACGTCCTTGACGCCCAGGGCCAGGTTCTCGAAATCGACGAAGACGGCGATCAGCGGCTCGTCGGCCATGGCTTTTCCTTTTGATCGGGGCCGGAACAGATGATCGTGGTCCGGCGCAGTGGCACTGCCCGGAGTCTAGCACCGGGCCCCGGGACGCCGGCCGGATCAGCGCCCCTGGAAACGCGCCTCGCGGCGCTCGACGAAGGACTGCACCCCCTCGCGGGCATCCTCGCTTTCCATGATCGGAATCAGGTCGGGCAACAGCCGTTCGATGGCGGCGCGCTCACCGGCGTCCAGGGACAGCCGCGAACTCCTGAGCGTGGCCTGCACGCCCAGCGGTGCCTGGGCCGCCACCCGCCGGGCGATCTCGAAGGCGCGGTCGAACTGCTGACCCACCGGCGTGAGCTCCTGGATCAACCCCATGCGGTGGGCCTCATCGGCGCTGATCTCGTCGCCGGTCAGCAGGTAGCGCATGGCGTTGCCCCAGCCGATGCTCTGGATGAAGCGGATGGTGCCGCCGCCCACCGGGTAGATGCCGCGCTTGATCTCGATCTGGCCGAAGCGGGTGTTGTCGGCGGCCACGCGGATGTCGCCGGCCAGCATGAACTCGATACCGGCGGTGAAGCAGATCCCCTGGGTGGCCACCACCAGCGGCTTGGTCAGCCGGTTGTCGGGGTCCAGGCCGAAGGGCTCGATGGCGTCGTCATCAATCGGCGGGAACCGTCCGGCGGCGAACTCCGAGGCCCACTCCGACAGATCCAGCCCGGTGGTGAAATGATCGCCGTGGGCAAACAGCAGGCCGCAACGCAACTCGGGCTCGCGGTTGAGCCGGCCGTAGGCGGCTGCCATATCACGGTACATGGCCAGATCGAACGCATTGCGCTTGTCCGGCCGGTTGATGCCGATGCACAGCACGTGCCCCCGGGTTTCGACGCTGATGTTGGACATGGCCACTCCTGCTGACGGGCGTTTGATGATGCATGGTACTGGCCGCAGGCTAGAATATCGCCATCGACATTGAAACCGCCGCACCCCGGACATGACTGCATTGATTTCCCGACAGCCAACACGACTTGTCGCCACCCTACTCGTCGCCCTGGCCACGGCCGTCAGCGCCCAGCCCGGGGCGGACGCCATCACCGGCGTCTGGCTGACCGCCGCCGAGGACGGCTACATCCAGATATTCGGGGAAAACGGTGCGTACTTCGGCAAGACCGTGGGCGAGCCGCCCGGCAGCGGCGAGAGCGACGGCCCCGAGAAGGACGTGCACAACCCGGACCCGGCGAAGCGCGACCGGTCCCTGCTGGGCATCCGCATTCTCAAGGGCTTCGAGTACAACGGCGAGGGCCGCTGGGAAGATGGCGAGGCCTACGACCCCAACAACGGCAAGACCTATTCCGCCTGGATGGAAACGCCGGAACCGGACAAGCTCAAGCTGCGCGGCTACATCGGCATCTCGCTGCTGGGCCGCACGGAGATCTGGACCCGCGCCGGGCGCGATGCCGAGGGCGTGGACCAGAGCGTACTGGTCGAAACCGAATAGGCCACCCGGTCGATTCCGCCGGTAGGGCGGCTTTCAAGCCGCCGTCAGAACCGCCCTACCGCCAGGGCAACGCCGGCGAATTCAGCGGCTCACCCGCATAACCGGGCACCGCGCCGAAACGCGGGTCATGACGCTTCCAGTCCGCGTCCGCCTCGGCGATCTCGGCTTTCGTGCGGGCCACGTAATTCCACCACAGCAGAATCTCCTCGCCGAAGGGTTCGCCGCCGATCAGCAGCACGCGGACGGCGCCATCGGCCCGCACCGGCAGGGATTCCCGGCCGCGGCCGAGATACAGCAACTGCCCCGGCACCAGCGACTGACCGGCGACCGTGAGCTCGCCCTGCAGCACCAGCAGGCCGTACTCGAAATCGGCGCGCAGCGGCAGGTCGGTGGCGGCGTCGCCGTCGGTGGTGAAGTCCACGCTGACCAGCGGCGAATAGATGCGCGCCGGGGCCCGTTCGCCGAAGGCCTCGCCGGCCAGCACCGTGATGCGGAAGCCGTCGCGGTCGATCTGCGGCTGCTTCGGATAGTTCTCGAACGCCGGCTCGATATGGCGATGGGCATCCGGCAGCGCAATCCACAACTGCGCGCCCTCGAAACAGGCCGGGCCACCCTCCGGGGATTCCTCCGAATGCGTGATCCCGCGCCCGGCGGTCATCAGGTTGACCTGCCCCGGATCGATGACCTGATTGCTGCCCAATGAATCCTTGTGCAGCAACTGGCCCGACACCGGCCAGGTGAAGGTCTGCAACCCGATGTGCGGATGCGAGCCCACGTCGACCGGATTGGCCGACACATCCGCCGGCCCGGCGTGGTCGAGAAAACACCAGGCCCCGATCATGCGCCGGTGCCGGCTGGGCAGCGCACGCCGGATGACCATGTCCTTGCCCAGCACCGCCTCGCGCGCCGCAATGATTTCGCTGACCGGCGCATCCGCGGCCGCGGGGCAGTCCCGCGAGTCGGACAGACGGCATTGGGGTTCGATGTTGCTCATGGGCAGTGATCCGCCTGACCGATTGAGTGAAAATACTTCTCCCCCGTTGCCGGGGGAGAAGCGACCGATCGACTCTAGAACCGTCCGGCTTGGAAATCCAGCGCCGCCTGACGGATCTCGTGGGCGTGGTTCATCACGAAGGGCCCGTACCGAGCCACCGGCTCGTTGAGTGGCGCCCCCGCAATCAGCAGGACCCGGCCGCCTTCGTCGCCGGCGGTGAACGCCACGCCGTCCTCGCTGCCGGCGGCCTGGCCCAGTTGCCCCAACTGGCCGCGGGTCAGCGATTGCCCGGCCACGTCCACCGCACCGTCGTAGACATACAGCATGGCGTTGTGGCCGGCCGGCACGGCGGTCGTGAACGTGTCGTCCGCATTCAGCCGGACGTCCAGATACACCGGCGCGGTCGCCGCCGCGGCTACCGGCCCCACGGCATCGCCGTAATGCCCGGCGATCACCCGCACCTGCCCGCCATCCGGCAGATCGACCTGCGGAATGGCGTCCGCGGCGTACTCCTGATAGCCGGGTTCGCCCATCTTGTCGGCCGCCGGCAGGTTCACCCAGAGCTGGAAGCCCCACATCAGGCCCTCGTCCTGCTCCGGCATTTCCGAATGCACGATGCCGCGGCCGGCGGTCATCCACTGCACCCCGCCGGGGCCGATCACCCCGCTGTGCCCGTGGTTGTCGCCGTGGCGCATGCGCCCGGCCAGCATGTAGGTCACTGTCTCGAAGCCGCGGTGCGGGTGCTCCGGAAAGCCGGCGAGATAGTCGGCCGAATCGTCCGAGCGGAATTCGTCGAGCAACAGGAACGGATCCAGCTCGGACAGGGCCGGCTGGCCGAGCACGCGGGTCAGATTGACCCCGCCACCCTCGGTGGTCGGCTGACCGGTGATCACCCGGGTCACCGGGCGCGGCGTGCTCACATCGTTGATCTCGGCGATTGTGGTCATGGCGTTCTCCTGCGTTCGCTCTAGCCATCATAGTCGGGGCGAACCGTCGCCGAGCAAGGGCCGTCACCGCGAACGCAGTGTTCGTTATGATGCAACGATGGCGTACGCCCTAGACGACATCGAAGCCTTCCTGCGGGTGGTGGAAACCGGCAGCATCTCCGCCGCTGCCCGGCGCCTGCAGCGCACCAAGTCGGTGGTCAGCAAGCGGGTGAGTGCGCTGGAAACCGCCTTCGGCGTGCGCCTGCTGCACCGCTCCGCCCGCGGGATGACCGCCACCGACGCCGGCCGCGACTTCTACCGCCGGGCCCGCGCGGCCCTGGCGGAACTGGACGCCGCGGGCGAGGACCTGGCCACCGACGAACAGGCCCTGCGCGGCAGCCTGCGTATCACCGCGCCGATGAGCTTTTCCACCCTGATTCTGGGCCCCGCCCTGTTCGCCTTTTTGCGCGATCACCCCGGCCTGCAACTCGACCTGGACCTGGACGACCGCGCTGCCGACATCGCCGTGGGCGGCTTCGACCTGGCCATCCGCATCGGCCACCTGCGCGACTCCAATCTGGTGGCGCGGAAGCTCGGCACCGCCGAGCGGGTGATCGTCGCCAGCCGCGACTACGCCGACACCCACGGCCTGCCCGCCAGCCTGGACGAACTGCCGCAGCATCCGGCCATCGGCTACACCCATGTCGCCGCCACCGAGCTGTGGCGATTCCATGGCGACGACGGCCCCGCCCGGCACGTGCCCATGACCTGCCGGCTGGTGGTCAACAACGGCGAGGCCATGCGCGACGCGGTACTGGCCGGCCTGGGCCTGGCCCTGCTGCCCCGCTTCATCCTCGCCGATGCCCTGGCCGACGGCCGCCTGGTGGCGGTGCTGCCGGACGCAAAACCTGAGCCTTACGGCATCCACGCCCTCTATCCCTACCAGCGCCAGCCGGCGCGCAAGGTGCGGGCGCTGGTCGAGTACCTGCAGCGAACGTTGCAGACGATCTGACACCGGCGTTCGCCCATCGCGAACACGGCGTTGCGGTCATCCGTCTTCCCGCGACCGCGCAATGCCGGCACAGTCATCCCTGCCATTTACCGATGACGGGGATTCCCATGACTGCCGACTACCAATATCGCCGCCTGGACAAGAACGACGCCGCCATGCTGCTGGTGGATCACCAGTCCGGGCTGATCTCGTTGGTACAGGATTTCTCGCCCGGCGAGTTCAAGAACAACGTGCTGGCCACCGCCGCCTGCGGCAAGTACTTCGGCCTGCCCACCATCCTCACCACCAGCTTCGAGGAAGGCCCCAACGGCCCGCTGGTGCCGGAACTGATCGAGACCTTCCCGGACGCCCCCTACATCGCCCGCCCCGGCAACATCAACGCCTGGGACAACGAGGACTTCGTCAACGCGGTCAAGGCCACCGGCAAGAAGCAGCTCATCATCGCCGGCGTGGTCACCGAGGTGTGCGTGACCTTCCCGGCGCTGTCGGCCATCGAGGAAGGCTACGAGGTGTTCGTGATCACCGACGCCTCCGGCACCTTCAACGAAGTCACCCGGCATTCCGCCTGGCTGCGCATGCAGCAGGCCGGGGTGCAACTCATGAACTGGTTCGCCATGGCCGGCGAACTGCACCGCGACTGGCGCAACGACATCGAGGGGCTCGGCGCCCTGTTCTCCGAGCACATCCCCAACTACCGCAATCTGATGACCAGTTACGCGGCCCGGCAGTGAGCTTCTCGACCGCCGGATAACGAGTCAATCAGCCGCCGACGAAAGCGGTCGGCTGTATTTATTAGTTACCGAGTTCCGCACAGGTTGTACAAAGCCGCAATCAACCATACACATAGTTAAGCGCGACCTGAACGATCACGACAACGAGGTAGCACTGCAGAATAAGCGAGAGCAGGCCAGTCCAAATATTGGCAATGCCTTTTGCTTTGGCGACAGCATCGTACCGTGGCGCCTGTATCCCTTCATCCATGTATAGGTGTTCGGAGTACGCGTTATCGAAAACCTCGCCTCCGTCACTTCGACCCAACCACTCTGCCACTGCCTGAAAAAGCTGCCTCTTGACACGTAGATCGCCTAGCTCCTGGGGTAGTTCTTCGCTTGTCACTTTTATCCAGATTAAACCTGCGATTACGCCCAGCAGTGTATGAAACAGGTCCCCATATGCGACGAGCAATACCGCCACGATGCCCCCGGTCTGCACTAAGCGCGCAGGAAGCTCAAGCGCCGCCGCAACTTTGCTGTCAGATTGGTCCGGCATAATTAGAGTCTCCTCAACTCGCTAACGCCTGAGTCGACGGGCTTTTGCGGAGCAGGCGCAGCCAGCGTAGTAAAAACCCCTCTCCAACGATTTGTTGGGTGGCAAATATCCCCGATTGTCATTATTGGACCGGGGAAAAAGGGGTCAGAGCCCTTTTACTACCAGTCCGGGCTGATCTCGCTGGTGCAGGATTTCTCGCCCGGCGAGTTCAAGAACAACGTCCTGGCAACGGCTGCATGCGGAAAATACTTCGGCCTGCCCACCATTCTGACCACCAGCTTCGAGGAAGGCCCCAACGGCCCGCTGGTGCCGGAACTGATCGAAACCTTCCCGGACGCCCCTTACATCGCCCGCCCCGGCAACATCAACGCCTGGGACAACGAGGACTTCGTCAACGCGGTCAAGGCCACCGGCAAGAAGCAGCTCATCATCGCCGGCGTGGTCACCGAGGTGTGCGTGACCTTCCCGGCGCTATCGGCGATCGAGGAAGGCTACGAAGTGTTCGTGATCACCGACGCGTCCGGCACCTTCAACGACGTCACCCGCCATTCCGCCTGGCTGCGCATGCAGCAGGCCGGCGTGCAGCTCATGAACTGGTTCGCCATGGCCGGCGAACTGCACCGCGACTGGCGCAACGACATCGAGGGGCTCGGCGCCCTGTTCTCCGAGCACATCCCCAACTACCGCAACCTGATGACCAGTTACGCGACTCGGCAATAGCGGAAAAGGTCCGAGCCCCTTCTTCGGTCAATGAGTACCCGCGTCGGCGGCCACGGATTCGTAGGCAGCATCCAGGACCGCTATTGCCTGTTGCTTTTGTACCGACGGAAATTGATGCAGGAATTCCTCCAGCGCATCTCCGGCCTCCAGGTAATCGAACAGCGATCGCACGGGTTCCCGGGTTCCGGCAAATACGGGCATGCCGGTCAGGATTTCCTGATCTTGAGTGGTAATACCTGCAAGCGCGCTCATATCGCTGCCCCTGAATCACCCCTCAGCGTAAAGCGCGCCATTCGCCTGTGCCGGTGGAAATGGATGCGGAGTGCTTTCGCTCGCGGCGTGACGCGCCGCTTGCACGCTACTCAGCCGATTTCATCCGCTTGCGGCCCGCAGCCTTTATTGACGGCATATCCAACGCCTTGAATTGTCCGCTGAACTCCCCTTCCGAGAGAGCATCCCTCAGCACGGCCAGACTTTCCTTGGCCTGCTGATCCCGCCGGCCAACGTACTCGCCGTCATCGCCGAAGTCAGCGGTTTCAATCTGGCGTTTCACCCAGCTGTCCTCTTACTCGGTCATTGTGACGAGGAAACGGGTCAGAGCCCTTTGTACCGGGCGTCATTTGACTAGCTGCGAGGCGCGTTCGACTCAAGCTGAAAGGTCGTCCCATTTCGGGCCGCCAGATACCTCTTCGCTTATACGCCTCGGGAAAAGGCAGGAAAAGGGGTCTAAGTCCTTTCGCTCTGTTATATGCGGCCCTACTGAGCGGCGAACTGACTCACCTTTGACAACCATTCATGAATATCGTCGTACCCACCATTCTCCTGTAGCCGCTCGACTGTCATGCACTCTACTGCAATCGTGTTTAGTAATTTCTTCTTATTGCTAGCTAGTTCCTTTTTCTTGTCGTCCGCAACTTCTTCCCAGTTGTTGGCGTTCAATTCATTAAATTTCTCAGCTACTGCTAGTGGAATATCCATTTCATCCGAAATTGCACCAATCGCAACGCCAGCATTGCCTTGGGCCGCGTATGCCTCCTCAATTGCATCGGGATGCAGGTAGTTTTCTAGCTCATTCTTGCCTGTGTTAAATGCGACTTTATCCGTGCTCGGATCGTCATTGATCCGCTCTACTGCATCTCGATATTCTCTCACATCATTATCGTAAACATGTACTTCTGGCTTTCCTAATCCATCAAGATGCTTTTGTTCAAGGTAGTGTTTTAACGCTGACCCGCCTGTGATCACATACCCAACACAATCAGATTCATTCAAATTAAGTATTTCTTGATCCTGCCTCGACAAAATGGCGCTATAGCGCTTCAGAGCATTTACATCGTGGTTACCTTCAACAAATAAGAGCACCTTCACTCTATCAGCGGGGTTCGGCAAAATCCCGAGTGCGGCGATAATTTTATCAATTACCTGTGGATTTTCTTCCCCATCGTTAGCGCCTAATTCAATTGCCAAACAGTTGCTATCGTCCTCAGAGATATATCTCAACGACTTGGTCGGAATCTCCCTAGCCAAGTTTGAACTGTGAGTTGTAAACAACACCTGTACATTATCGGAGTTAGCCAATTCAGCAAGTGAATCAATGATCATCCGCTGATGGTTTGGATGCTGCGATGTTTCGGGTTCTTCAATTGCGTAAATTATTGCCGGTGCACCCGTTTCGGCCTTTCTCTTTTCTGCTTGGGCTTGGAAGAAGCTCAATATAACGAGTCTCCTGATGCCGCTACCTCTCTTATTCAGAGGGATTCCAACATCATTCAGCAAGGTTAGGTCGAAAATCTTACTGTAGCTCGGTGTTTTGCCAAACTCCGAACGTAGCCTTTCAGCAATTGATTCGTCAAAGTTCTTTAGCTTCTCGATTGTTCTTTCAGCAACCTCGGTTGAGAACTCTCTGACTTTCTCTTCGACGGTATCCAATAACTGCCTAATCTCATCAAGTGCAAGTGCTTCGTCGATGGCAGCTTGCAGTGGGCTTTTAACGTCACCGTCTTTGTCATCGAAAGATTTATCGGACTTGAACAGCGAATAAATGGGAAGTAACTTCTTTAACGACGTCCAAATCGCCTTTAGGTTGTCTTCGTTGTCTACGTTCCCATCTACTTTTAACAACGCCTCCGCTCTCTCTCCCCCTACAAAATTTCTTATCGCCTGCCTAATAGGTGGGTTTTTCCGTCTATTCACACCATCTAAATCTGCGCCGAGTTCTTCCGCTAGACTCTTCAGCGGAGTGTTCTTTAGGCTCAAAAGATTTTCTAGTCGAGGGTCAACTGGA
>NZ_JAVRIB010000019.1:0-35260 GCF_031846275.1 Spectribacter hydrogenoxidans | reverse complement strand
GTCGATGCCATCCGTGGCATCGACCCTGCGGGCTCGCAAAGCTCGCGTCCCTTCGGCATCATGCCTCGGGGTCCATGCGAATCGGTCGATTCCCATCGCCCGCTCCAGATCACGCCCGGATAGCTCAGTGGTAGAGCACTCCCTTGGTAAGGGAGAGGTCGGCGGTTCAAATCCGCTTCCGGGCTCCATGTTTATTCCGCCGGTGGGGCTTCCAGCCGCCACGGTGGAAGACGAGTTGAGAACGCGGTTCTCGGTTCGCTACCGGCCGGGCATACCGGCCGTTGGCACGGCCTTGTGCCATTGGGAGTCGTAAGACGTCTCCTTGTCGGGAAGGTTTCGGGAAACGGACTAGATACAAAGGTAGGCAGCATCCATGTCCAAAGCAAAATTCGAGCGCAGCAAGCCGCACGTGAATGTGGGCACGATTGGTCATGTTGACCATGGCAAGACGACGTTGACGGCGGCGTTGACGGTGGTATCGAACCGGTTGTTCGGGTCGGAGCTGTCGGCGTTTGACATGATTGACAAGGCGCCGGAAGAGAAGGCGCGCGGCATCACGATTTCGACCTCGCACGTCGAGTACGAATCGGAAGGCCGTCACTACGCCCACGTGGACTGCCCGGGTCACGCCGACTACGTCAAGAACATGATCACCGGTGCCGCGCAGATGGACGGTGCGATTCTGGTGGTGAGCGCGGCCGACGGCCCCATGCCGCAGACGCGCGAGCACATCCTGCTGTCGCGCCAGGTTGGCGTGCCGCACATCGTCGTGTACCTGAACAAGGCCGACATGGTCGACGACGCCGAGCTGCTCGAGCTGGTGGAAATGGAAGTGCGTGAGTTGCTCGACGCCTACGACTTCCCCGGCGACGACACCCCCGTGATCGTCGGCAGCGCCCTCAAGGCCCTGGAAGGCGAAGAATCCGAGCACGGCATCGAATCCATCGTCAAGCTGGTACGGGCGATGGACGACTTCATCCCCGAGCCCGACCGCGCCGTGGACGGTGCCTTCATCATGCCGGTGGAAGACGTCTTCTCCATCTCCGGCCGCGGCACCGTGGCCACCGGCCGCATCGAGCGTGGCATCGTCAAGGTGGGCGACGAGATCGCGATTGTCGGCCTCAAGGACACCGCCAAGACCACCGTCACCGGCGTGGAAATGTTCCGCAAGCTGCTTGACGAAGGCCGGGCGGGCGACAACGTTGGCATCCTGCTTCGCGGCACCAAGCGCGAAGACATCGAGCGTGGCCAGGTGCTGGCCAAGCCGGGCAGCATCACCCCGCACACCAAGTTCGAGTGCGAAGTGTACGTTCTGAAGAAGGAAGAGGGCGGTCGCCACACCCCGTTCTTCAAGGGCTACCGGCCGCAGTTCTACTTCCGCACCACCGACGTGACGGGTGCCTGTGAGCTGCCGGCGGATGTCGAGATGGTGATGCCGGGAGACAACGTCACCATGAACGTGGAACTGATTGCCCCGATTGCCATGGAAGAAGGCCTGCGTTTCGCGATTCGCGAAGGTGGCCGGACCGTGGGCGCCGGGGTGGTGACCAAGATTACGGAGTAGGCTGAAAAGGCCGCCGCCCCGGGGTGACCAGTGCGGCCCGGGGCGACCTTTCCAGCAGGCCGTATTCCCCGATTGCGAGCGACGCTTGTCGGTGTCCGCAGTTGTGGTACCATCCGCCTCCTTTTTCGGCGGCGCATCGACAGGCCAGTAGCTCAATTGGCAGAGCAGCGGTCTCCAAAACCGCAGGTTGGGGGTTCGAGTCCCTCCTGGCCTGCCATATCAGTGTGCTGACCCGGTTCAGGATTTTAGATTCCATGGCAACTCAGGAAGAACACGGCAGTTCCGCGAAGGACACCGCGCTGCTCTGGCTGGCGGTGCTCGTCCTCGGCGGCAGCATGTTCGCCTATTACTGGTTCGAGCCGCAGTACAGTGATCTCGTGCGGGTGCTCGGCATGCTGGCGGGGGCGGCCGTGGCGGTGTTCATCGGTCTGCAGAGCGCGACCGGCAAGACCGCCTGGTCCTATATACAGGGGTCGCGCACCGAGTTGCGCCGGGTCGTATGGCCGGGTCGTCAGGAAACCATTCAGACCACGTTGATGGTCATTGTTGTAGTCATGATTCTTGCCGTTTTTATCTGGGCACTGGACGTGATGCTCGCATGGGGTGTGCAGATGTTGACGGGTCGATAGGGGGGTGTGGTGATGGCCAAGCGTTGGTACGTCGTTCATGCCTATTCCCAGTACGAGAATCAGGTCAAAAAGGCGCTGATCGAGCACGTCAGGCGCCACGAGATGGAAGAGCACTTCGGTGACATCCTGGTGCCCACCGAGGAAGTGGTCGAGATCAAGGAAGGACAGCGCCGTACGACGGAGCGCAAGTTCTTCCCCGGCTACGTACTCGTCAACATGGAAATGAACGACGACACCTGGCATCTGGTGAAGAACGTGCCGAAGGTGTTGGGTTTCATCGGCGGTACCGCGGATCGTCCGGCACCGATTTCCGACAAGGAAGCCGCGCAGATACTGAACCGGGTGGAAGAGTCGGTGGAAAAGCCCCGGCCCAAGACCCTGTTCGAACCGGGCCAGGAAGTGCGCGTCACCGACGGTCCGTTCGCCGACTTCAACGGCGTGGTCGAGGAAGTCAATTACGACAAGAATCGCCTGCGGGTGGCGGTGATGATCTTCGGGCGTTCCACGCCGGTGGATCTGGATTTCTCGCAGGTCGAGAAGGGATAACGCAGTTTCGCGTTTCGTGTTGCCGGTATCGTGCCGAAGGGTGGCCCAGGCGCCCCGCTCACGACATTGGCAGGCGAGGCATTTCACTGATCTGGGAGCCGCGGGCGGTTCGTCCGACCCTGGCGCTGGCACCAGAAAGAGGTAATCATGGCTAAGAAGATCAGCTCGTACATCAAGCTGCAGATTCCGGCCGGCAAGGCCAACCCGAGCCCCCCGGTGGGCCCGGCGCTGGGTCAGCACGGCGTCAACATCATGGAATTCTGCAAGGCGTTCAACGCCGAAACCCAGGACACCGAGGCCGGCCTGCCGATTCCGGTGGTGATCACGGTCTACGCCGATCGCAGCTTCTCGTTCGTCAAGAAGACGCCGCCGGCATCGATCCTGCTCAAGAAGGCCGCCAAGATCGACAAGGGCGCCGCCGATCCGCTCAAGGAGAAGGTGGGCCAGGTCACGCGTGCGCAGCTCGAGGAGATCGCCGAGACCAAGTGGCCGGATCTCAACGCGGCCGACATGGATGCCGCAGTGGCGATTATTGCAGGTAGCGCCCGGAGCATGGGCATCAAGGTGGAGGGCTGAAGTCATGGCAAAACTCTCCAAGCGTCAGCGGCTGTTCCAGGAAAAGGTCGACGCCGAGCGCGCCTACTCGCTGGACGAGGCGATCACGCTGCTCAAGGAACTTTCCAGCGCCCGTTTCAACGAGTCGGTGGAAGTCGCGGTCAACCTCGGTGTTGATCCGCGCAAGTCCGACCAGAACGTGCGTGGCTCCACCGTCATGCCCAACGGCACCGGCAAGAGCGTGCGCGTGGCAGTCTTCGCCCAGGGCGACAAGGCCGATGCCGCCCGCGAGGCGGGCGCCGATATCGTGGGCTTCGACGACCTGGCCGAGCAGATTCAGGGCGGCGAGATCAACTTTGATGTGGTCATTGCCTCGCCGGATGCAATGCCGGTGGTGGGCAAGCTGGGCCAGATCCTCGGGCCGAAGGGCCTGATGCCGAACCCCAAGACCGGCACCGTCACCGCCGATGTGGCGACTGCCGTGACCAACGCCAAGGCGGGTCAGGTCCAGTACCGTACCGACAAGGGCGGCATCATCCATTGCGGCATCGGCAAGCTGGATTTCGATGCCGAGGCATTGACCCAGAATCTCAATGCGCTGATCGCCGATCTCAAGAAGGCGAAGCCCGCCAACGCCAAGGGCATTTATCTCCGGAAGATGACGCTGTCCACGACCATGGGTCCGGGGATAACCATCGATCATTCCGGCGTCGCCGCCTGAGGCGACACCCGATTAACCGCACCGGTCGGCCTCGGCTGACCGGTGCGGCAGAGGAATCTTTGCTGCGTAGCCCATCGAACAAGGCTGCGTCGTCAAAGACCGCCGGTGGCCGGCCTCACGGTCGGCATTAAAGGCGAATCAACGCCGGCCTGCGCAGATGGCGTGTCGTTTTTGTCGCGATTCGCCGTTGAACGGCACCGGTCCCGTGACCGGCGTCATCAAGGGAATCGGCGTCGTGTGTTGCGGCGTCGAACGACAAGGAGTGATGGCTATGGCCATGAGTTATGAAGCCAAGAAGGCCATGGTTGCGGAAGTCAGTGACGTGGCTGGCCGTGCCCATTCCGCCGTGCTGGCGGAATACCGCGGGATGACCGCGGGCCAGATGGACGATCTTCGGGTCAAGGCACGCGAGGGCGGCGCCTACCTGAAGGTGGTCAAGAACAATCTGGCCCGGATCGCGCTCAAGGGCACGGACTACGAGTGCATGAATGATGCATTCGTGGGGCCGGTGATCCTGGGATTCTCCCTGGAGGATCCGGGCTCGGCCGCGCGAGTGATCAGCGGTTTCATGAAGGGTAATCAGACCCTGAAGGTGACCGCGATCGCATTCTCCGGGCAGATGCTGCCGGGCGAACAGCTCGACCGCCTTGCCAAGCTGCCGACCCGTGACGAGGCGCTGGCCCAGCTGATGGGCGTGATGACCGCGCCGATCACCAAGCTGGTCCGCACCACGCGCGAACCGGTGGCACAGGTTGCCCGTGCCACGGCGGCGGTGCGAGATCAGAAGCAGGCCGCCTGATACCGCGGGTCCGGCACAACCGGATCACCATGGTCTTAACGATAACCGAAGGCGGCCCCGGCCGCTGATACTGAACAGGAGCAAATGAAGATGGCTGCTAGCAAGGAAGAAGTACTCGAAGCGATCAGCGAGATGTCCGTGATGGACGTGGTCGAGCTGGTCGAGATGATGGAAGAGAAGTTCGGCGTGTCTGCCGCGGCGCCGGTGGCGGTTGCCGCTGGTGGTGCTGCCGGCGGTGACGCCGGTGGCGAGGCTGCCGAGGAGCAGACCGAGTTCGACGTCGTCATGTCCAGCTTCGGCGAAAACAAGGTCGGCGCCATCAAGGCCGTCCGTGCCATCACCGGCCTGGGTCTCAAGGAGGCCAAGGAACTGGTCGAGGGTGCGCCGTCCACGATCAAGGAAGGCGTTTCCAAGGACGATGCCGCGGAAATGAAGAAGCAGCTGGAAGAAGCTGGCGCGTCCGTCGAGCTCAAGTGATCGGCGTCGGTTCATTGCCGACATCCGTTTACATGGCCGCCGTGTGCGGGCCGGGGGATTCCCCGGCTCGCGTGCGGCGTTCAGATTGAGCTATAATCGCGCGACAGTTGCTCACGACCATATTTCGACAACGCTGACAGAATTCGGCTGGTAGCCCAGAGGCTGCCGGCCTTTTCCCGTTGTCCGACTCTGGCCGCGCCAATAGCGGCCCCGTGCCGCCGCCATTCCGATGGCGCATCTCGATGAGGTTTGCAACAGACATGGCCTACTCTTTCACCGAGAAAAAGCGCATCCGCAAGGATTTTGCCAAGCAGCATTCCGTGCTGGAGCTGCCGTTCCTGCTGGCCACCCAGCTGGGCTCGTACCGGCAGTTCCTGCAGGTTGATCTCGATCCCGCCCGCCGAAACGACATCGGCCTGCACAGCGCCTTCAGCTCGGTCTTCCCGATGGTCAGCTATTCGGGCAGCGCCGCGCTGGAGTATGTCAGCTACCGTCTCGGTGAGCCGGCCTTCGACGAGAAGGAATGCCGCATCCGCGGGTTGACCTACTCGGCGCCGCTGCGGGTAACCGTGCGCCTGGTCATCTACGACAAGGAAAGCAAGGCCAACCCGAAGCCGGTCAAGGATATCCGCGAGCAGGAAGTCTACATGGGCGAATTGCCGCTCATGACCGATACCGGCACTTTCATCATCAACGGCACCGAGCGGGTGATCGTCAACCAGCTGCACCGCTCGCCGGGCGTCTTCTTCGATCACGACCGGGGCAAGTCGCACTCGTCGGGCAAGTTCCTGTACTCCGCCCGGGTGATTCCGTACCGCGGGTCCTGGCTGGACTTCGAGTTCGATGCCAAGGACAACCTCTACGTGCGCATCGATCGCCGCCGCAAGCTTCCGGCGACGGTGCTGCTGCGGGCGCTGGGCTATGACACCGAGCAGATGCTCGAGATGTTCCACGACACCAACATGTTCCACCTCACCGACAAGAAGGTGGAGATGGAGCTGGTGCCCGAGCGCCTGCGCGGCGAAACGGCCACCTTCGATATCAAGGCCGGCCGCAAGGTGGTGGTCGAGGAAGGCCGCCGCATTACCGTGCGCCATATTCGCCAGCTGGAAGAGGCGGGCGTCAACAAGCTGGACGTGCCCGAGGCCTACCTGGTGGGCAAGGTGCTGGCACGCAACATCGTCGATACCGACAGCGGCGAGGTGCTGGCCGCGGCCAACGAGGAGATCACCGAGGAAACGGTCGAATCCTTCCGGGCCGCGGGTATCAAGGATATTCCGACCCTCTACATCAACGATCTGGACCACGGTCCGTACATTTCCAACACGCTGCAGGTGGATACCACCACCACGCCGCTGGAAGCGCTGGTGGAAATCTACCGCATGATGCGTCCGGGCGAGCCGCCAACCAAGGACGCGGCGGAAAGCCTGTTCGGCAATTTGTTCTTCAACGCCGAGCGCTACGATCTGTCGGCTGTCGGCCGGATGAAGTTCAACCGCCGCCTGGGTCGCGACGAGGTCACCGGGGAATCGGTCCTGTCCAACGATGACATCGCCGCGGTGATGCGTGAACTGATCAGTATCCGCAACGGCATCGGCACCACGGATGACATCGACCATCTCGGCAACCGCCGCGTGCGTTCGGTGGGCGAGATGGCCGAGAACGCCTTCCGCACCGGCCTGGTCCGGGTCGAGCGCGCCGTGCGCGAGCGCCTGAGTATGGCCGAGAGCGAGGGCCTGATGCCCCAGGATCTTATCAACGCCAAGCCGGTGGCGGCGGCGGTGAAGGAGTTCTTCGGCTCCTCGCAGCTGTCGCAGTTCATGGATCAGAACAATCCGCTATCCGAGGTCACCCACAAGCGCCGCGTGTCGGCACTGGGCCCGGGTGGTCTGACCCGCGAGCGCGCCGGTTTCGAGGTGCGCGACGTGCACCCTACCCATTACGGCCGTATCTGCCCGATCGAGACGCCGGAAGGCCCGAACATCGGCCTGATCAACTCCCTGTCGGTCTATGCCCGGACCAACGACTACGGTTTCCTGGAGACGCCCTACCGCCGGGTGTCCGATGGACAGGTCACCGACGAGGTGGAATACCTGTCGGCGATCGAGGAAGGCCGTTACGTGATCGCCCAGGCCAATGCCAAGACCGATGACAAGGGTCGCCTGGTCAACGAGCTGGTGTCCTGTCGGCACGCCAACGAATTCACCCTGGCTTCGCCGGACCGCGTCCAGTTCATGGACGTGTCGCCCAAGCAGATCATGTCGGTGGCCGCGGCCCTGGTGCCGTTCCTGGAGCATGATGACGCCAACCGCGCCCTGATGGGGGCGAATATGCAGCGTCAGGCCGTGCCCTGCCTGCGGGCGGACAAGCCGCTGGTGGGTACCGGCATCGAGCGCAAGGTGGCGATCGACTCCGGCAATGCCGTGACCGCGCGTCGCGGCGGGCTGGTGGACAAGGTCGACGCCGCCCGCATCGTGGTGCGGGTCAACGACGACGAGACCTCCGCCGAGGAGGCCGGCGTCGACATCTACAACATGGTCAAGTACACCCGTTCCAACCAGAACACCTGCATGAACCAGAAGCCGCTGGTCAAGCCCGGCGACGTGGTGGCCCGCGGTGATGTGCTGGCCGACGGGCCCAGCACCGACATGGGCGAACTGGCCCTGGGCCAGAACATGCTGTGCGCGTTCATGCCCTGGAATGGCTACAACTTCGAGGATTCCATCCTGATCTCGGAGCGGGTGGTCGAGCAGGATCGTTTCACCTCGGTGCACATCGAGGAAATGACCTGTGTGGCCCGCGAGACCAAGCTGGGCCCGGAAGAGATCACCGCGGACATCCCCAACGTCAACGAGTCGGCGCTGCAGAAGCTGGACGAGTCCGGCATCGCCTTCATCGGCGCCGAGGTCAAGTCCGGCGACATCCTGGTGGGCAAGGTCACGCCCAAGGGCGAATCGCAGCTTACCCCGGAGGAAAAGCTTCTGCGGGCAATCTTCGGCGAAAAGGCCTCGGACGTGAAGGACACGTCCCAGCGCGTGCCGCCGGGCATGGACGGCACCGTGATCGACGTGCGGGTGTTCACCCGTGACGGCGTCGAGAAGGATGCCCGGGCGCTGTCCATCGAGGAAGACGAGATCAAGGACGTGCGCAAGGATCTGAACGATCAGCTGCGCATCTTCGAGGACGACATCTTCGATCGCCTGCGCACCATGCTCATGGGCAAGGTGGCGGACGGCGGTCCCGGCAAGCTCAAGGCCGGCGCCAAGATTTCCGCCGCGTACCTGGATGAACTGGACCGCAACAAGTGGTTCGACATCCGGCTGCGCAACGAGGAATCCCAGGCCCAGCTCGAGGCCATGGCCAAGCGCCTGAAGGATCAGAAGGCCGAGTTCGATCGGCGCTTCGCCAACAAGAAGGAGAAGATCACCCAGGGCGACGAGCTGGCTCCGGGCGTACTCAAGATGGTCAAGGTCTACCTGGCGGTGAAGCGTCGCTTCCAGCCGGGCGACAAGATGGCCGGCCGTCATGGCAACAAGGGCGTGGTCTCGCAGATCGTGCCGGTGGAAGACATGCCGCATCTCGAGGACGGTACCCCGGTCGACATCGCCCTGAACCCGCTGGGTGTGCCGTCGCGCATGAACATCGGGCAGGTGCTGGAGATTCACCTGGGCTGGGCGGCCCGTGGCATCGGTCACCGCATCGACGAGATGCTGGAGCAGCAGAAAGCGGTTGCCGATATCCGCGGCTTCCTGGAGAAGGTCTACGCCACCACCGGGTCGCATCCGGAGAACATCGGCAGCCTCAGCGATGACGAAGTGATTACGCTGGCCGGGAATCTGGTGGGTGGCCTGCCGACCGCCACTCCGGTGTTCGACGGCGCGCACGAGGACGAGATCCGCGAACTGCTCAAGCTGGCCGGGCTGCCGGAGTCCGGGCAGGCCACGCTGATCGACGGCCGCACCGGCGAGGCCTTCAGCCGGAAGGTGACCGTGGGCTACATGTACATGCTCAAGCTCAACCATCTGATCGACGACAAGATGCATGCGCGTTCCACCGGGCCGTACAGCCTGGTCACCCAGCAGCCGCTGGGCGGCAAGGCCCAGTTCGGTGGTCAGCGCTTCGGCGAGATGGAGGTATGGGCGCTGGAGGCCTATGGCGCGGCCTACACCCTCCAGGAAATGCTTACGGTGAAGTCCGACGATGTCACCGGACGCACCCGCATGTACAAGAACATCGTGGACGGCAACCACCAGATGGAGGCGGGCATGCCCGAGTCGTTCAACGTGCTGACCAAGGAGATCCGCTCGCTGGGTCTGAACATCGAGCTGGAAGAGGACGACAAGTGAGGGGGTGCGCTACCCGCTGATGCGGGTTCGGTGAACCCGGCCGGCAGCGGCCGGGCCTCGCCCCGCCACCTTCACGCCTTACGCTTGCGGAGCAAGAAATGAGAGATCTGCTTAACCTGTTCAAGACCGAGGATCACGTCGAGGAGTTCGACGCGCTCCGTATCAGCCTCGCGGCGCCGGACACGATCCGCTCCTGGTCCTTCGGCGAGGTCAAGAAGCCGGAAACGATCAACTACCGCACCTTCAAGCCGGAGCGGGACGGGCTGTTCTGTGCCCGCATCTTCGGCCCGGTGAAGGATTACGAGTGCCTGTGCGGCAAGTACAAGCGCATGAAGCACCGCGGCGTGATCTGCGAGAAGTGCGGCGTCGAGGTCACCCAGACCAAGGTGCGGCGCGAGCGCATGGGTCACATCGATCTGGCCTCGCCGGTTGCGCATATCTGGTTCCTCAAGAGCCTGCCGTCGCGCATCGGCCTGCTGATCGACATGCCGTTGCGGGCGATCGAGCGCATTCTCTACTTCGAGGCCTTCGTGGTCGTGGACGGCGGCATGACGCCGATGGAAGTCGGCACCCTGCTCACCGAAGAGGAATACCTCGATACGGTCGAGCAGTACGGCGACGAGTTCGACGCCCGCATGGGCGCCGAAGCGGTGCTGGAGCTGCTCAAGCAGATCGACATGCCGACCGAAGCCGCCAAGCTCCGCGAGGAGATGAACGCCACCGGCTCGGAAACCAAGATCAAGCGTCTGGGCAAGCGCCTCAAGCTGATCGACAATTTCATGCATTCCGGCAACAAGCCGGAATGGATGATCATGGACGTGCTGCCGGTGCTGCCGCCGGATCTGCGGCCGCTGGTGCCGCTGGACGGTGGCCGCTTCGCCACCTCGGATCTCAACGATCTCTACCGGCGCGTGATCAACCGCAACAACCGCCTGCGCCGGCTGCTGGAACTCAACGCCCCGGACATCATCGTGCGCAACGAAAAGCGCATGCTGCAGGAGTCGGTGGACGCGCTGATCGACAACGGCCGCCGCGGCCGCGCCATCACCGGTTCCAACAAGCGCCCGCTCAAGTCGCTGGCCGACATGATCAAGGGCAAGCAGGGCCGCTTCCGTCAGAACCTGCTGGGCAAGCGCGTCGACTACTCCGGCCGCTCGGTTATTGTGGTCGGGCCCACGCTGAAACTGCACCAGTGCGGTCTGCCCAAGAAGATGGCGCTGGAACTGTTCAAGCCCTTCATCTTCAGCCGCCTGCAGCGGCTGGGTCTGGCCTCGACCATCAAGGCCGCCAAGAAGATGGTGGAGCGCGAGGAGCCGGAAGTCTGGGACATGCTCGAGGAAGTCATCCGCGAGCACCCGGTCATGCTCAACCGCGCGCCCACGCTGCATCGCCTCGGCATCCAGGCGTTCGAGCCGGTGCTGATCGAAGGCAAGGCCATCCAGCTGCATCCGCTGGTGTGCACCGCCTTCAACGCGGACTTCGACGGCGACCAGATGGCCGTGCACGTTCCGCTGTCGCTGGAAGCGCAGCTGGAAGCCCGCGTGCTGATGATGGCCTCCAACAACATCCTGTCGCCGGCGTCCGGTGCACCGATCATCGTGCCCACCCAGGACGTGGTGCTGGGTCTTTACTGGATGACCCGCGAACGGGTGAACGCGCCGGGTGAAGGCATGATCTTCGCCGACGTGCCGGAGCTGCGCCGGGCCTACGATTCCGACGCGGTCGATCTCCAGGCCAAAGTGCGGGTGCGCATCGATGACGTCGAACGCGACGAGGCCGGGGAACTGCACCGCAAGACCCACATCGTGGATACCACGGTGGGCCGGGCGTTGCTGTCGGAAATCCTGCCGGATTCGCTGCCGTTCTCGCTGATCAACCGTGAACTCGACAAGAAGGCGGTCGGCGACGTGATCAACGTGGCCTACCGCGAGGCCGGTCTCAAGGACACCGTGGTGTTCGCCGACCAGCTCATGTACACCGGTTTCCGTCTGTCCACCAAGGCGGGTATTTCCATCGGTCTGGACGACATGGTGGTGCCGCCGGAGAAGGCCAGGTTCCTGGCCCACGCCGAGGACGAGGTCAAGGAAATCGAGCAGCAGTACACCTCGGGTCTGGTGACCCAGGGCGAGCGTTACAACAAGGTCATCGACATCTGGTCGCGTGCCAACGAGCAGATCGCCGCGGCGATGATGAACCAGCTCGGTACCGACACCGTGACCGATGCGGACGGTAATTCAGTCGACCAGGACTCGTTCAACTCGATCTTCATGATGGCCGACTCGGGCGCCCGAGGCAGTGCCGCCCAGATTCGTCAGCTCGCCGGCATGCGAGGCCTGATGGCCAAGCCGGACGGCTCCATCATCGAGACGCCGATCACCGCGAACTTCCGCGAGGGTCTGAACGTCCTGCAGTACTTCATCTCCACCCACGGCGCCCGCAAGGGTCTGGCCGATACCGCGCTCAAGACCGCCAACTCGGGTTACCTGACCCGCCGCCTGGTCGACGTGGCCCAGGACGTGGTCGTGACCGAGCCGGATTGCGACACCGAGGAAGGTGTGTGGATGTATCCGATCGTGGAGGGTGGTGACGTGGTCGAGCCCCTGCGCGAGCGGGTGCTGGGCCGGGTGCTGGCCAAGGACGTGCTCAAGCCGGGCAGCGACGATGTGCTGGTCGAGTCCGGCACGCTGCTGGACGAGAAGCTGGTCAGTTACATCGAGGACAACTCGGTCGACGAGCTGTTCGTGCGCAGCCCGATCACCTGTGAAACGTCGTTCGGCGTCTGCGCCCAGTGCTACGGCCGCGACCTGGCGCGCGGTCAGCTGGTCAACATCGGCGAGGCCGTGGGCGTGATTGCCGCCCAGAGTATCGGCGAGCCGGGTACTCAGCTCACCATGCGTACCTTCCACGTGGGTGGTGCGGCGTCCCGTGCGGTGTCCGCCGACGGCGTGGCCGCCAAATCCGGCGGTACCGCCAAGCTGCACAACATCAAGACCGTGCAGCATGCGGAAGGCGGACACCTGGTTGCGGTGTCGCGCTCTGGTGAAGTCGGCGTGCTTGACGAGAACCACCGGGAGAAGGAGCGCTACAAGATTCCCTATGGCGCCACCATCCACGTGGCCGACGGCGACGCGGTCGAGGCCCAGCAGCGGCTGGCCGACTGGGATCCGCACACCCACCCGATCGTCACCGAGGTGGCCGGCAAGGTGAAGTTCGAGGACTTCGTCGACGGCGTCACGGTGCAGCGAGAGGTCGACGAGATTACCGGCGTCTCCACCCTGGTAGTCACCGAGGCGAAATCGCGCGGCTCAGGCGGCAAGGACCTGCGGCCGGTGATCAAGCTGCTGGATGGCAAGGGCAAGGAGCTCAATTTCCCGGGCACCTCCATCCCGGCGGCCTACAGCCTGCCGCCGAAGGCGATCGTGACGGTCGAGGATGGTCAGACCGTGGTGGTGGGCGATATTTGCGCCCGCATTCCGCAGGAATCGTCCAAGACGCGCGATATCACCGGTGGTCTGCCACGCGTGGCCGATCTGTTCGAGGCGCGCAAGCCCAAGGTGCCGGCGATTCTGGCCGAGGCCGCGGGCACCATCCGCTTCGGCGAGGGGACCAAGGGCAAGCAGCGTATCAAGATCGTCGACGCCGACGGCAGCGAGACCGAGCTGCTGGTGCCCAAGTGGCGGCAGATCAACGTGTTCGAGGGTGAGCACGTGGACAAGGGCGAAATCATCTCCGATGGTGAGCCCATGCCGCATGACATCCTGCGGCTGCAGGGCATCCCCAAGCTGGCCGAGTACCTGGTCAAGGAAATCCAGGATGTGTACCGCCTGCAGGGCGTGCGCATCAACGACAAGCACATCGAGGCGATCATTCGACAGATGCTGCGGCGGGTGGAAATCCTGGACCCGGGCGATACCCGTTTCCTGCAGGGCGAGCAGATCGAGTACCAGACGTTCCTGGAAGAAAACCGGCGTATTCAGGCCCGCGAAGAGCAGCCCGCCACCTGCGAGCGGCTGTTGCTGGGTATTACCAAGGCGAGTCTGTCGACCGAATCCTTCATCTCCGCGGCGTCCTTCCAGGAAACCACCCGCGTACTCACCGAAGCCTCGGTGCGGGGCGCGCGTGACGATCTGCGCGGCCTGAAGGAGAACGTCATCGTCGGCCGCCTGATCCCGGCCGGTACCGGTCTGGCCTACCACGAGCAGCGTCGGCGTGACCGCGCCGGGTTGCTCGGTTTCCCCGATGCCGCCCCGGCGGCCGCGGTGGAAGAAGAGGCCCTGACCCTCGAGTCGGAACCGTCCGCCGAGGCCGGCGACAGCGCCGACGACGACCAGGCGTAGACGTTTTGCCCGCGCCGGGGCCCGTTCTGCGGCCCCGGCGCGGTATATCTTGACACCCGGGGTGGGAGTCTTTAGTATTCGCCGCCTCGCCGTGACAGGCCGGGTGCCCCCGGCCTGTCTTTTATTACCGGAAACAAGGTTTTAGCTCGTGGCTACGGTGAATCAGCTCGTCCGTAAGGGACGCAAGAACAAACCGGTCAAGAACGCCGTGCCGGCGCTGCAGGGATGCCCGCAGCGACGGGGTGTTTGCACCCGCGTGTACACGACCACCCCCAAGAAGCCGAACTCTGCGCTGCGCAAAGTCGCCCGCGTACGGCTGACCAATGGTTTCGAGGTCACCAGCTACATTGGTGGTGAAGGTCATAACCTGCAGGAGCACTCGGTGGTGCTGATTCGCGGCGGTCGTGTCAAGGACTTGCCCGGTGTGCGTTATCACACGGTGCGTGGCGCGCTGGACGCGTCCGGCGTCGAGGCTCGTCGCCAGGGCCGTTCCAAGTACGGCGCCAAGAAGCCGAAGTCCTAAGGAGTCGAGACGATGTCACGCCGAGCTGCCGCACCCAAGCGCGAAATACTGCCGGATCCCAAGTTCAAGAGCGACCTGCTTGCCAAGTTCATGAACATGCTCATGCGCGACGGCAAGAAGTCCAAGGCCGAGGCCATCATGTATGGCGCGCTGACCGAAATCTCGTCGCGCAAGAAGACCGACAATCCACTGGAAGTACTGGAAGAGGCGTTGGACAACGTTCGTCCGGCGGTCGAAGTCAAGTCCCGGCGTGTCGGCGGTGCCACCTACCAGGTGCCGGTCGAGGTGCGCGCCGTGCGTCGCACCACGCTGGCGATGCGCTGGCTTATCGATGCTTCCCGCAAGCGCGGCGAGCATTCCATGGCCCGGCGGCTGGCCGGCGAAGTGATGGACGCAGCCGAGTATCGCGGCGCGGCGGTCAAGAAGCGGGAAGACACGCATCGCATGGCCGAAGCCAACAAGGCGTTTTCGCACTTCCGCTGGTAAGCGGTCGCGACATTCGACACTACTGCAGAGATTTCCATGCCCCGCAAGCATCCCATTGAGCGCTATCGCAATATCGGCATCATGGCCCATATTGATGCCGGCAAGACGACGACGACCGAGCGCATTCTTTACTACACCGGCATCTCCCACAAGATGGGCGAGGTGCATGACGGCGCGGCCGTCATGGACTGGATGGCGCAGGAGCAGGAGCGCGGTATCACCATTACCTCGGCGGCCACCACCTGTTTCTGGCAGGGCATGGAGCAGCAGTTCCCCGAGCAGTACCGCATCAACATCATTGATACGCCCGGACACGTGGACTTCACCATCGAGGTGGAGCGTTCGCTGCGAGTGCTCGACGGCGCCGTGTGTGTGCTGGATGCCAACGCCGGCGTGGAGCCGCAGACCGAAACGGTCTGGCGGCAGGCCAACAAGTACCATGTGCCGCGCATGGTGTTCGTCAACAAGATGGACAAACTCGGCGCGGACTTCTATCGCTGCGTCGACATGATCGACAAGCGCCTGGGTACCAAGCCGGTCCCGGTGCAGCTGCCGATCGGGTCGGAGGACAACTTCGAAGGCGTGATCGACCTGCTGCGCATGCAGGCGATCTACTGGAACGAGGAAGACGCTGGCCGGACGTTCGAGGCCCGCGAGATTCCCGAGGCCCTCAAGGCTGACGCGCAGAAGTACCGCGACGCCATGATCGAGGCCGCCGCGGAAGCCAACGAAGAGCTGATGGACAAGTATCTCGAAGGCGGCGAGCTCACCGACGACGAGATCAAGAACGGCCTGCGTCTGCGCACGCTCTCCACGGAAATCTGCCTGTGCCTTTGTGGCACGGCTTTCAAGAACAAGGGTGTGCAGGCGCTGCTCGACGCGGTGGTCGACTACATGCCGTCGCCGGTGGAAGTGCCGCCGATCAAGGGCGTGGACGCCAACGACGAGGACAAGCCCGTCGAGCGCAACGCCTCCGACGACGAGCCGTTCGCGGCGCTGGTATTCAAGATCGCGACCGACCCTTACGTCGGCTCCCTGGCCTTCATCCGGGTCTATTCCGGCGTGCTCAAGTCGGGTGACTCGATCTACAACTCGATTGACGGCAAGAAGGAGCGCATCGGCCGACTGTTGCAGATGCATTCCAATACCCGCGAAGAGATCAAGGAAGTGCGCGCCGGCGACATCGCCGCGGTGGTCGGGCTCAAGAGCGTGACCACGGGTTACACCCTCTGCGCGCTCGACTCGCAGGTGATCCTGGAGCGCATGGAGTTCCCGGAGCCGGTGATCGCGGTGGCGGTCGAGCCCAAGACCAAGTCGGACCAGGAGAAGATGGGTGTCGCGCTGGGCAAGCTGGCCCAGGAGGATCCTTCCTTCCAGGTGCGTACCGACGAGGAATCCGGTCAGACCATCATCTCCGGCATGGGTGAGCTGCATCTGGAGATCATCGTTGATCGCATGAAGCGCGAGTTCAATGTCGAGGCCAATGTCGGTGCCCCGCAGGTCGCGTATCGCGAAACCATCCGCGCCACGGTCGAGCAGGAAGGCAAGTTCGTGCGCCAGTCGGGCGGCCGTGGTCAGTACGGCCACGTGTGGCTCAAGATCGAGCCGCAGGAAGAAGCGGGCGCGGGTTACGAGTTCGTTAACGCAATTACCGGCGGTGTCGTGCCGAAGGAGTACATTCCGGCGGTCGATAAGGGCGTCCAAGAATGCATGCGGAATGGCGTCATAGCGGGCTATCCGATGGTCGACGTCAAGGTCACCCTGTACGACGGTTCGTACCATGATGTTGACTCCAACGAAACGGCGTTTAAAATCGCTGGCTCGATGGCCTTCCGTGAAGGTGCAAGCAAGGCCAAGCCAGTCCTGCTCGAGCCGATGATGGACGTCGAGGTGGTGACGCCCGAAGAGTACATGGGCGATGTCATGGGCGATCTGAATCGCCGTCGCGGCACCATCAAGCAGATGGAGGACGGACCCACGGGGAAGACCCTGTCCGCCGAAGTGCCGCTGTCCGAGATGTTTGGTTATGCCACGGACGTGCGCTCCATGAGCCAGGGTCGGGCGACCTACACCATGCAGTTTGAAAAGTATTCCGAGGCGCCGGCGAGCATCGCCGACGGCCTGATCAAGAAGCAACCGGCAGAAGCCTAAGGGGAGTTAGCCGTGTCGAAGGCAAAATTCGAGCGCAGCAAGCCGCACGTGAATGTGGGCACGATTGGTCATGTTGACCATGGCAAGACGACGTTGACGGCGGCGTTGACGGTGGTATCGAACCGGTTGTTCGGGTCGGAGCTATCGGCGTTTGACATGATTGACAAGGCGCCGGAAGAAAAGGCGCGCGGCATCACGATTTCGACCTCGCACGTTGAGTACGAATCGGAAGGCCGGCACTACGCCCACGTGGACTGCCCGGGTCACGCCGACTACGTCAAGAACATGATCACCGGTGCCGCGCAGATGGACGGTGCGATTCTGGTGGTGAGCGCGGCCGACGGCCCCATGCCGCAGACGCGCGAGCACATCCTGCTGTCGCGCCAGGTTGGCGTGCCGCACATCGTCGTGTACCTGAACAAGGCCGACATGGTCGACGACGCCGAGCTGCTCGAGCTGGTGGAAATGGAAGTGCGTGAGTTGCTCGACGCCTACGACTTCCCCGGCGACGACACCCCCGTGATCGTCGGCAGCGCCCTCAAGGCCCTGGAAGGCGAAGAATCCGAGCACGGCATCGAATCCATCGTCAAGCTGGTACGGGCGATGGACGACTTCATCCCCGAGCCCGACCGCGCCGTGGACGGTGCCTTCATCATGCCGGTGGAAGACGTCTTCTCCATCTCCGGCCGCGGCACCGTGGCCACCGGCCGCATCGAGCGTGGCATCGTCAAGGTGGGCGACGAGATCGCGATTGTCGGCCTCAAGGACACCGCCAAGACCACCGTCACCGGCGTGGAAATGTTCCGCAAGCTGCTTGACGAAGGCCGGGCGGGCGACAACGTTGGCATCCTGCTTCGCGGCACCAAGCGCGAAGACATCGAGCGTGGCCAGGTGCTGGCCAAGCCGGGCAGCATCACCCCGCACACCAAGTTCGAGTGCGAAGTGTACGTTCTGAAGAAGGAAGAGGGCGGTCGCCACACCCCGTTCTTCAAGGGCTACCGGCCGCAGTTCTACTTCCGCACCACCGACGTGACGGGTGCCTGTGAGCTGCCGGCGGATGTCGAGATGGTGATGCCGGGAGACAACGTCACCATGAACGTGGAACTGATTGCCCCGATTGCCATGGAAGAAGGCCTGCGTTTCGCGATTCGCGAAGGCGGCCGTACCGTGGGTGCCGGAGTGGTGACCAAGATCACCGATTGATTTTTGCGTGATTCCGCGAACCAGCAGTCATCTATCACGGGTCACGAGCAGGGAGTAAGGGTCGTATCTTGATTGGGCTGACGCTCGGTCAGTAATGGAAGCGACAACCTTTCGATAAGCGAGACACAGTAAGCAATGGCAACGAGTCAGAACATCCGCATCCGTCTCAAGGCGTTCGATCATCGTCTGATCGACAAGTCGGCGCGTGAGATCGTGGAGACGGCCAAGCGGACCGGGGCCCAAGTGCATGGCCCGATTCCGTTGCCCACCCGCAAGGAACGCTACACGGTGCTCATCTCGCCGCATGTGAACAAGGATGCGCGCGACCAGTACGAGATTCGCACCCACAAGCGGATGATGGATATCGTCGAGCCGACGGAGAAGACCGTCGATGCGCTGATGAAGCTGGATCTGGCCGCCGGCGTGGACGTGCAGATCAAGCTGCAGTAATAACGCAGCGCCTTGACTGCCGCCGGCCCGCGGGGCTGGCGATGAAAACTGAGTTTAACGGGCCGCTGCTTGAGACACGGCGGCGGCCTCTGACACTTGAACTGTCGCCCCCGTTAGCGAGTGGCGATAAGCAAGAAGGAACTGGTAATGGCGATAGGTTTGGTTGGCCGCAAGCGCGGCATGACGCGCGTGTTCACGGACGCGGGCGCTTCCGTGCCCGTGACGGTGGTTGAGGTCACGCCCAATCGTGTGACTCAGATCAAGACCGCCGACACCGACGGATATACCGCTGTTCAGGTGACCACCGGCGAACGCCGCGCCTCTCGGGTGAACCGGCCCAGCGCCGGTCACTTCAAGAAGGCTGGCGTGGACGCGGGTCGCGGTCTCTGGGAATTCCGGTTGGCCGAGGGCGAGAACATGCCCAAGCTCAAGCGTCCGATGGCCGCGGCCGAGCTCGCCGAGGGTGAGGAAGCCGACGCCGAGCCGGCGTTCGAGGAAATCGATATCGAAGTCGGCGCCGAGATCACCGCCTCGCTGTTCGAGGACGGCCAGGTGGTCGACGTGGTCGGTCGCTCCATCGGTAAGGGCTATGCGGGTGTAATCAAGCGGCACAACTTCCGCGCGCAGCGCGCCACGCACGGCAACTCCAAGGCGCATCGCGCGCCGGGTTCCATCGGTCAGAACCAGACGCCGGGGCATGTGTTCAAGGGCAAGAAGATGGCCGGTCACATGGGTGACGCACGCACCACGGTCCAGAATCTCGAGATTTTCCGCGTGGATGCCGCGCGCAACCTGTTGCTCATTCGTGGCGGCATTCCGGGTGCCAAGGGCGGCGACGTGGTCATCCGTCCGGCAGTGAAAGGCTGAAACTAATCATGGAACTTGCGGTAGCCAACGACGCCTCCGGCGTCAACGTTTCCGACGAGTTGTTCGGCGTGGACTTCAAGCCGGCACTCGTTCATCAGGTGGTCACGGCCTATCTGGCCGGCGGCCGTGCCGGCACCAAGGCGCAGCGTACGCGCGCCCAGGTTCGGGGTGGCGGCAAGAAGCCGTGGCGGCAGAAGGGTACCGGCCGCGCGCGTGCCGGTACCATCCGCAGTCCCCTGTGGAAGGGCGGCGGTCGGATCTTCGCGGCAACCACGCGTGACTTCGGTCAGAAGGTCAACCGCAAAATGTATCGCGGCGCCATGCGCTCGATTCTGGCGGAACTAGTTCGCCAGGATCGTCTGGTCGTGGTCAAGGAACTGAGTCTGGCAGAGCGCAAGACGCGCAAGCTGCTCGACTTCCTGGACGCGACAGGTGCCGGCCGACGTGGCCTGATCGTGGTGACCGAGGTGGACGAGAATCTTGCGTATTCGAGCAACAACATTCCCTACCTGTCGCTGACGGACGTGGCGGGTCTGGATCCGGTGTCGCTGGTCGGGGCCGAGAAAGTCATCGTGACCGTCGACGCAATCAAGCAAATCGAAGGGTGGCTGTCGTGAACCAGGAACGCATCTACGAGGTCCTGCGCGCACCGCACGTGTCCGAGAAGAGTTCGGTCCAGGCCGATGCCCACAACCAGGTGGTCTTCCAGGTGGCGGTTGATGCCACCAAGACCGAGATCAAGACCGCGGTGGAGAGGCTCTTCAAGGTTCAGGTCGAGGGCGTGACCACGCTGAATGTGAAGGGTAAGACCAAGCGTTTTCGCGGTCAGCCCGGCAAGCGCGCCGCCTGGAAAAAGGCATATGTGTCGCTGGCCGCCGGGCAGGAACTGGATTTTCTGAGCGGCGTCGAGTAGGTGGCGTTCAAGTTACTAGACACGGACGGATTTAAGTCATGGCACTGAAAAAGGCCAAACCGACATCGGCAGGACGACGCTTCGTCGTCAGCGTGAAGAATGCGGAGCTCCACAAGGGGCAGCCGCAGGAATCGCTGGTCTCCAAGCAATCCCGCAGCGGCGGCCGCAACAATGCCGGTCGTATCACCACCCGTCATCGGGGCGGCGGGCACAAGCAGCGCTACCGGATGGTCGACTTCCGGCGCGACAAGGTCGGCGTGCCGGCCAAGGTCGAGCGGATCGAATACGATCCGAACCGTAGCGCCCATTTGGCCCTGCTGCTCTACGTGGATGGCGAGCGTCGTTACATTCTTGCCCCGCGTGGTGTGAAATCCGGCGACCAGGTACTGGCCGGACCGGACGCGCCGATCAAGCCGGGCAACGCCATGCCGATCCGCAATATCCCGGTGGGCACGACCATTCATGCCATCGAGATGCGGCCGGGCAAGGGCGCGCAGATTGCACGCAGCGCCGGCGTCTCGGCGCAACTGGTCGCCCGTGAAGGTGATTACGCCACCCTGCGGCTGAAATCCGGCGAAATGCGCCGCGTGTTTGCCGCCTGCACCGCCGTGATCGGCGAAGTGGGCAACGCGGAACATTCGCTGCGGTCGCTGGGCAAGGCCGGCGCCACCCGCTGGCGGGGCAAGCGGCCGACCGTTCGCGGCGTCGCGATGAACCCGGTCGACCACCCGCATGGTGGTGGTGAAGGCCGGACCAGCGGCGGTCGTCATCCGACCAGTCCCTGGGGCTGGAAGACGAAGGGCTTCAAGACGCGCACCAACAAGCGCACGGACAGCATGATCGTTCGCGGCCGCGGCAAGCGGAAGAAGCGTTGATCGCACTCGACTGGGGAATTTAGCAATGCCGCGTTCCATCAAGAAGGGGCCGTTCATCGACCTGCATCTCGCAAGCAAGGTCGCCAAGGCTCAGGAAAGTCAGACCAAGCGACCGATCAAGACTTGGTCGCGCCGGTCGATGGTTACACCCGACATGATCGGACTCACGATTGCCGTGCATAACGGTCGTCAGCACGTACCGGTCTTCGTGTCGGAGAACATGGTCGGCCACAAGCTGGGCGAGTTTGCGCCCACCCGGACGTTCAAGGGCCACATCGGCGACCGGAAGTCCTAAGTTACCGGATTGGAAGTATCATGACGGATTCGTTTGCCAAGTTGCGATTCGCGCGCATCTCGCCGCAGAAGGCGCGGTTGATCGCCGATCAGGTCCGGGGTATGCCGGTTGAACGGGCGCTGGAGACCCTCCGGTTCCAGCCCAAGAAGGCGGCCCGGACGATTCACAAGGTCCTCGAGTCGGCCATCGCCAATGCCGAGCACAACGAGGGCGCCGACATCGACGAGCTCAAGGTCAGCGTGATCATGGTGGACGAGGGTCCGACCATGAAGCGGATTAAGCCCCGGGCACGCGGCCGCGCGGATCGGATTTTCAAGCGTACCAGCCACATCACCATCCGGGTGGCGGACAAGTAAGAGGCGAATATGGGTCATAAAGTCCATCCAACCGGTTTTCGGCTCGGGATCACCACCGAGTGGAGCTCGCGCTGGTACGCGGAGAACGCGGCCTATCGCGACACGCTCAACACCGATCTCGAAGTGCGCGAGTACATTCGCAAGCGCCTGGCGCATGCGTCGGTCAGCCGTATCCAGATCGATCGGCCGGCCCGCTCCGCGCGCATCACCATTCACACCGCCCGTCCGGGCATCGTGATTGGCAAGAAGGGTGAGGACATCGACAAGCTGCGTGGTGAAGTCAGCAAGCTCATGGGCGTGCCGGTGCATCTGTCGGTCGAGGAAATCCGCAAACCGGAACTCGACGCGAAGCTGGTGGCCGAAAACATTGCGCAGCAGCTGGAGCGCCGCATCATGTTCCGTCGGGCCATGAAGCGCGCCGTGGGTAACGCCATGCGCCTGGGCGCTGGCGGCATTCGCGTGAACGTGGCCGGGCGGCTGAACGGGGCCGAGATTGCGCGCTCCGAGTGGTATCGCGACGGTCGCGTGCCGCTGCATACGCTGCGTGCCGACATTGACTACGGCCTCGCCGAAGCCAAGACCACCTACGGCATCCTCGGTGTCAAGGTCTGGATCTTCAAGGGCGAGATTTTCGAAGCAGAGAAGCCGGTCGCCGTGGAAGGCGAGGAAGCCGGCCGGGCAACGGGATAAACCGCCATGCTGCAACCCAAACGAACCAAGTTCCGCAAGGTCCAGAAGGGCCGCAACCGTGGCCTGGCGCAGCGCGGCGCGCAGGTCAGCTTCGGCGAATACGGCCTTAAGGCAGTCGAGCGCGGCCGCATCACCGCCCGTCAGATCGAGGCGGCGCGTCGTGCCATGACCCGTCACATCAAGCGTGGCGGCAAGATCTGGATCCGGATATTCCCGGACAAGCCGGTCACCAAGAAGCCGATTGAAGTGCGCATGGGCAAGGGCAAGGGCAACGTCGAATACTGGGTTGCCCTGATTCAGCCCGGTCGCATGCTCTACGAAATGGAAGGCGTCCCGCGTGAAGTCGCGCAGGAAGCGTTTCGCCTGGCGGCGTCGAAGCTGCCGGTGCGTACCGCCTTTGTTGAACGCAGCATTCTGTAACGGGAAGTCAAACGATGAAGCCGTCTGAGCTACGGGAAAAATCGGACGCCGATCTGGGCAAGGAACTGATCGAGTTGCGGCGTGAGCGCTTCAACCTGCGCATGCAGGCGGCGACCGGCGCCCTCGAGGGCAGCCACCAGTTCCGAACCATCCGGCGGAGTATCGCGCGGATCAAGACCATTCAGCGCGAACGCGCCGCGACGGCGAACAAGGGTTGAGTCTCATGAGTGAACAAAAGACACAGCGTGTGGTGGTCGGCCGCGTCGTCAGCGACAAGGGCGACAAGACCATCGTCGTGCTTGTCGAACGACGGGTACAACACCCGCTGTATGACAAGTACGTGCGGCGTTCGACCCGCATCCCTGCGCACGACGAGGCCAATGAGGCGAATGCGGGTGATCTGGTCGAGATCCAGGAATGCCGCCCGATTTCGCGGCGCAAGGCCTGGCGTCTGGTCCGCGTGGTCGAGCGCGCCGGTGAACTGGAGGCGGCAGGACAATGATCCAGACAGAATCACAACTGTTTGCGGCGGATAACAGCGGCGCACGCCGGGTCCAGTGCATCAAGGTGCTGGGCGGCTCGCACCGCCGCTATGCCGGCGTAGGCGACATCATCAAGGTCACCGTCAAGGACGCGATCCCGCGTGGTCGCGTGAAGAAGGGTGACGTGCTCAATGCCGTGGTCGTTCGTACCCGGCGCGGTGTGCGGCGCGCGGATGGCTCGATCATCCGTTTCGACCGCAATGCGGCGGTGCTGCTGAACGCGCAGAACGAACCGGTGGGCACACGTATTTTCGGCCCGGTGACGCGTGAACTGCGTGAGAAGTTCATGCGCATCATCTCGTTGGCACCGGAGGTGCTCTAACCATGGCGTTGAAGCGAATCCGCAAGGGCGACCAGGTGGTCGTGATCGCCGGCAAGGACAAGGGTCGGCGTGGGACGGTGCTGGGCGTGCGCGACGATCGCCGCGTACTGGTCGAAGGCATCAATTTGGCCAAGAAGCACGTCAAGGCCGACCCCAATGCCGGTGTGCAGGGGGGTATCGAGGAACGTGAGATGCCGTTGGCCGAGTCCAACGTCATGCTCTACAACCCCGAGACGGGCAAGGGTGATCGGATCGGCGTCAAATGGATTGACGCCAGTGGCAGCCGCCGCAAGGTCCGGTATTTCAAGTCCAACGGCGAAGTCGTCGACGCGTAAGGCGTGGAACTGGTAATGAGCGAAACAGAAATCGATACGACACGGCTGCGCCAGTACTACCGCGAGCAGATCGTGCCCGCGCTGATGGAGCAGTTCGGCTACTCCAGCCGCATGGCAGTGCCCCGGGTCAGCAAGATCACGCTGAACATGGGCGTGGGCGAGGCGGTTGCCGATCGCAAGGTCATCGATCACGCCATGGCGGACATGGCGGCGATTGCCGGCCAGAAGCCGCTGATGACCCGTGCGCGCAAGTCCGAGGCGGGTTTCAAGATTCGCGAAGGCTGGCCCGTGGGTTGCAAGGTCACCCTGCGGCGCTCGCGCATGTACGAATTCCTGGACCGGCTGGTCAATGCGGCGCTGCCGCGGATCCGAGATTTCCGCGGCCTGAACCCGCGTGCGTTCGACGGTCGCGGCAATTACGCGCTGGGTGTGAAGGAGCAGATCGTGTTCCCGGAAATTGAATACGACAAGGTGGACGTGCTTCGTGGCATGGACATCATCATCACCACCACCGCGCGAAACGACGAGGAGGGGCGGGCTCTGCTCCAGGGCTTCAACTTCCCCTTCCGCAAGTAACTACGGAACCGTTCGTTATGGCGAAAAAAAGCATGGTGGCGCGCGACGTGAAACGCGCCCAGTTGGTCAAGAAGTACGCGGCGAAGCGCGCCGAACTTAAGGCGCGCTGCGTCGACATCAATCTGCCGCCGGAAGAGCGTTTTGCGGCCGGACAGGAGTTGCAGCGGTTGCCGCGCGACGCCAGCCCGACCCGCATGCGCAATCGTTGTCAGGTCACTGGCCGGCCGCGCGGTTACTACCGCAAGTTCGGTCTGGCCCGGAACAAGATTCGAGAAGCGGCCATGAACGGGGAAATTCCCGGTCTGGTGAAGTCCAGTTGGTAACAGTTGGTGGATGGGGCGGCTTCGGCCGCAGCAGCCACGGAATCACCGAATATAGGTATCGGTACATATGAGTATGACTGACCCAATCTCCGACATGCTGACCCGGATTCGTAACGGGCAGACAGCGGAGAAGACCCAGGTGAGCATGCCGGCGTCGAAGCTGAAAAAAGCGATCGCCGAAGTGCTCCGCGACGAAGGCTACATCCAGGATTTCGCGGAAACCGAGGTGGGCGGCAAGCCGCAGCTCACGGTCCGGTTGAAGTATTTCCAGGGGCAGCCCGTCATCGAGCGAATCGAGCGGATCAGCAAGCCCGGGTTGCGCATCTATCGGGGCAAGAATGATCTCCCGAGCGTGGTCGGGGGGTTGGGTATTGCCATCGTGTCCACGTCGCAGGGCGTGATGACTGATCGCGCGGCGCGCGACGGCGGCCACGGTGGCGAAGTGCTTTGCATGGTCGCGTAACCCCAGTCAGAGGCAACGTAAGCAATGTCCAGAGTCGCAAAGGCGCCGATCACCATCCCGTCCGGTACCGAAGTCAAGTTCGACGGGGGTGTCGTGTCGGTCAAGGGCAAGAACGGCGTGCTCGAATTCCGTCTGCCTGTCGATACTAGTCTCGAGATCGAGGACGGCGAGGCGCGCGCGGTATCCACCGCCCGGGTGACCAATCTGGCGATGGCCGGCAGTGTCCGGGCGATCGTCGCCAACATGGTCCACGGCGTGTCGGAAGGTTTCGAGCGCAAGCTTGAACTGGTCGGCGTGGGTTATCGCGCCCAGGCGCAGGGCAAGAATCTGAATCTGGCGCTCGGGTTTTCCCACCCGGTCGTGTACGAGGTGCCGGAAGGTGTCACGGTGGAAACCCCGAGCCAGACGGAAGTGCTGGTCAAGGGGGCGGACAAGCAGGCCGTCGGTCAGGCCGCCGCCAACATTCGTGCCTTCCGTCCGCCGGAGCCCTACAAGGGCAAGGGCGTTCGTTACGCCGACGAGCGGGTGATCCGGAAGGAAGCCAAGAAGAAGTAGCGCTGGCGCCGAAACTCCATTTGCAACCGTTTGGTACGGAAACCGCAATCATGCACAAGAAACAGGTAAGTCGACTCCGCCGGGCCCGCCGCACGCGCATGCAGATGCGTGCGCAGGGTGCACACCGCCTGGTGGTCAATCGGACGCCGCGACACATCTACGCGCAGATCATTGCGCCGGCCGGAGACCGCACGCTGGTGTCGGCCTCGACGCTGGAGAAGGATCTGCGGGCTTCGCTGGGCGTTACCGGAAACACTGAGGCGGCCAAGGCCGTGGGTCGGGCGATCGCCGACAAGGCGAAGGCAGCCGGCATCGAGTCGGTCTCGTTCGACCGGTCGGGATTCGCCTATCACGGGCGGGTCAAGGCACTGGCCGATGCTGCCCGCGAGGGTGGTCTGCAGTTTTAATGCAAGGTGATCGGCTTGGCGTCGCGGCTTGAGTATCGCGTGTACCAAGACGATTACTGATACAAGAGTCACGAATCACTAGAGTCAAACATGGCACAGGTTGAACGTACGGAAGGCGACCTTCTCGAGAAGCTCATCGCCGTGAATCGTGTGGCCAAAGTGGTCAAGGGCGGCCGCCAGTTCGGTTTCACCGCGCTGACCGTGGTCGGCAACGGGGACGGCAAGGTTGGCTTCGGCTATGGCAAGGCCCGCGAGGTGCCCTTGGCTATCCAGAAGGCCATGGAAGCCGCGCGCAAGAACATGGTGGACGTACGCCTCAAGGGCGGCACCATCCAGCACGAGACCACCGGCTGGCACGGGTCCAGCAAGGTGATCATGCGCCCGGCCAGCGATGGTACCGGCGTGATTGCCGGCGGCGCGATGCGCGCGGTGCTGGAAGTTGCCGGCGTTGGCAACGTACTGGCCAAGAGTTACGGCTCGCGCAACCCCATCAACGTGGTTCGGGCAACGGTCAACGGTCTGCGGGACATGCATGACCCGCAGTTCATCGCGGCCAAGCGTGGCCTGAGTGTCGAGCAGCTCACCGCGTAATTCCGGACAGGCAGGACATCATGGCGAACGATAGCGCGAAACAAATCAATGTCACCCTGGTGCGCAGCACCGCCGGGCGGCTGGAAAAGCACCGTGCCTGCGTGCGCGGGCTGGGGTTGCGTCGCATGCACCAGACGGTGACGGTCGCGGCGACACCCGAGAACCTGGGCATGATCAACCGCGTGTCCTACATGCTGTCGGTCGAGGAGGCCTGATCATGCGTTTGAACGATCTCCATCCGGGCGAAGGTGCCCGGCAGACGGAAAAGCGGGTCGGCCGCGGCCCGGGCTCCGGTCTCGGTAAGACGGCCGGCCGTGGCCATAAGGGCCAGAAGGCCCGTTCCGGTGGCTATCACAAGGTTGGCTTCGAGGGCGGTCAGATGCCGCTGCAGCGGCGTGTGCCCAAGCGCGGCTTCCGGTCGGTCACCGAGCAGACCGTCGCGGTCCGTCTTGATGCGCTGAACAAGCTCAGCGGCACGGTGGATCTGGCTACGCTCAAGGACGCCGGCATTGTGCCGCGCGAAGCCAAGCGGGCCAAGGTAATCGCCTCCGGGCAGATAACCGCCACGGTGGAACTCCAGGGTATTCGTGCTTCCGCCGGTGCGGCGAAGGCCATTGCGGACGCCGGCGGCAAGGTCGAGGGGTAGCACGTGGCACGAGGCGCCAAAAACACGGGCGGCGGCATGATGCCGGATGCAGGCAAGCTTACCGAGGTGCGCCAGCGGCTGCTGTTCCTGCTGGGGGCCCTCATCGTCTTCCGCATCGGCTCGTTCATTCCGGTCCCGGGCATCGACCCGGCACAGTTGGCGCAGATGTTCGAGCGCCAGTCGGGCACGATCCTGGACCTGGGCGTCATGTTTACCGGCGGTGCGCTGGAGCGCCTGTCGATTCTGGCGCTGGGCGTCATGCCCTATATCTCGGCTTCCATCATCATGCAGTTGATGACGGCCACGGTGCCCTCGCTCAAGGAAAAGAAGAAAGAGGGCGAGGCGGGGCGTCGCCAGATCACCCAGTACACGCGGTACGGCACGCTGGGCCTGGCCAGCTTCCAGTCGATCGGTACCGGTATTGCGCTCTGGAACCAGGGCATCGCACTGGACGGCGTGACCCAGTACAGCTTCATCTTCACCACCGCCATCTGCCTGACCACCGGCGCGCTGTTCCTGATGTGGCTGGGCGAGCAGGTCACGGAGCGGGGTATCGGCAACGGCATCTCGATTCTGATCTTCGCCAGTATCGTGTCGGGGCTGCCTTCGGCAATCGGCGGCACCATGGATCTGGTCCGCACCGGTGAGCTGAATGCACTCACCGCGGTCGTGCTGTTCATCGGCGCGCTGGCTGTGCTGGGTTTCGTGGTGTTCATGGAACGCGCCCAGCGGCGGATTCCGGTGCATCATGCCCAGCGACAACGCGGGCGCAAGATGTACGGGTCGCAGACCCAGCATCTGCCGCTGAAGCTGAATATGGCGGGCGTGATACCCCCCATCTTCGCGTCCAGCATCATCCTGTTTCCGGCCACCATCGTTCGCTTCCTCGGCGAGGGCGGCACCATCGGCAACTGGGTGGCGAATGCGATCTCGCCGGGGCAGCCGCTGTATGTGCTGCTGTACTCGTTGATGATCATCTTCTTCTGCTTCTTCTACACCGCACTGGTGTTCGATTCGCGTGAAACCGCGGATAACCTCAAGCGGTCCGGGGCATTCATCCCCGGCGTGCGCCCCGGGGTGCAGACGGCCAACTACATCGACACCGTGCTCACGCGGCTGACGGTGGCTGGCGCTGCTTATATCACCGCGGTCTGCCTGTTGCCGGAGTTCCTGATCCTGCAGTGGAACGTGCCGTTCTATTTCGGCGGCACCTCGCTGCTGATCATCGTGGTGGTGGTCATGGACTTCATGTCGCAGTTGCAGGCGCACCTGATGTCGCATCAGTACGAGGGTCTGCTCAAGAAGGCCAACCTCAAGGGCCACGGCGGCGCGGGGATGCTTAGGTAAAGGTGATTGGTGACTCGTGACTGGTGATTCGTTCGCGGCGGCGCGACCGGACAACTGCCAGTCACGCCACACGAATCACGATTCACGGAGTTTAGGGAATGAAAGTCAGGGCATCGGTCAAGAAAATCTGCCGCAATTGCAAGGTTGTCCGGCGCAACGGCGTGGTCATGGTCATCTGTGCCACCGATCCGCGTCACAAGCAGCGGCAGGGTTGAAATATCCGCCGAGAAACAGTACATTGGCCGGCTTTCCCGGGGGTTCCGCGAGGTTCCGCCCGCGGCCGCGGCCAATGCCTTTGATCAACGGTTAGCGAAGGTCCTTCAATGGCGCGAATTGCTGGAGTCAATCTCCCGATCAACAAGCACGCGGTAGTGGCGCTTACGTCGCTCTACGGCGTCGGCCCCACGCGGGCAAAACTCATCTGTGAGACCGCGCAGGTCGGCACCGATACGAAGATCAAGGATCTCACCGAAGGCGAGGTCGAACAGCTTCGCGCCGCCGTGGGTCAGTACACGATCGAGGGCGATCTTCGACGCGAGGTGTCGATGAACATCAAGCGCCTGATGGATCTGGGTTGTTATCGCGGTATCCGTCATCGGCGCGGACTGCCGGTGCGCGGACAGCAGACACAGACCAACGCACGCACCCGCAAGGGGCCGCGTCGTCCCATCCGTCGCTAGTCGCGACGACAGGGTAATTCCGGCCTCCGGGTCAGATCACGGGCATTAATAAGACTATGGCGACAGAGAGCACGGGAACGACCACGCGAGCGCGCAAGGCCAGGGCCAAGCGCAACGTGGCCGAAGGCATCGCGCACATTCACGCGACCTTCAACAACACCATCATTACCATTTCGGACCGGCAGGGTAACGTTCTGGCCTGGGCCACTGCCGGTGGCAGTGGTTTCAAGGGCTCGCGCAAGAGCACGCCGTTTGCCGCCCAGGTCGCGGCCGAAAAGGCCGGGCAGGGGGCTGCGGACTACGGGGTCAAGAATCTCGAGGTGCGGGTCAAGGGCCCAGGTCCGGGGCGCGAAGCTGCGGTCCGTTCGCTCAACGGTGCCGGCTTCAAGGTCACCAGCATCATCGACGTGACCCCCATTCCGCACAACGGCTGCCGCCCGGCGAAAAAGCGCCGCGTCTAGAGGATTCAACGAATATGGCCAAGTTTATCGGTCCCAAGTGCAAGCTGTCGCGCCGCGCCGGCACGGACCTGTTCCTCAAGGGGCGGGGTCGTTCGCTGGAAGGCAAGTGCAAGCTCGATTCGCCCCCGGGTGCGCGCGGTGGCGGCGGGCAGCGGCGCCAGCGGCTGTCCGATTACGCGCTGCAGCTGCGGGAAAAGCAGAAGCTGCGTCACATGTACGGCGTGCTTGAGCGGCAGTTCCGCAACTACTACAAGAAGGCGGCCCAGCAGAAGGGCGCTACCGGCACGTTGCTGCTCCAGTTGCTGGAGCGGCGGCTGGATAACGTTGTGTACCGCATGGGTTTCGCCAGCACCCGCGCCGAGGCGCGCCAGCTGGTAAGCCACCGGTTGATTGCGGTCAACGGCTACCCGGTCAACATCCCCTCCTATCAGGTCAAGGAAGGCGACGAGATCGCGGTACGCGAAAAGGCCAAGCAGCAGACCCGCATCCACGCGGCCATCGAAGTTGCCAGTCAGCTCGGCATCAGCGACTGGGTCGATGTTGACGAGAAGAAGCTGACCGGGACGTTCAAGACGGTGCCCGATCGCGACCAGATTCTTCAGGAAATCAACGAAAATCTGGTGGTCGAGCTCTACTCCAAGTAAGCCGCCGACCTTTGAACCTTCAGTCAACGCCTTGTTGAGAGGATTGCGAATGCAGCCTGCATCCACACAATTGCTCAAGCCACGCCTGGTCGAGGTCGAGCAGATCAGCGACCGCCGCTCCCGCGTGGCCCTCGAGCCGCTTGAGCGCGGTTACGGCCACACGCTGGGCAACGCGTTGCGCCGGATCCTGTTGTCGTCCATTCCGGGCGCTGCCATTACCGAAGTCAGCATCGACGGGGTGCTGCACGAGTACACCACGGTCGAGGGTATGCAGGAAGATGTCATTGACGTCCTGCTCAACCTCAAGAACGTGGCTGTGCGCATGCACAGCCGGGAAGAAGCCGAACTGCACCTGAACAAGAAGGGCCCGGGACCGGTGCTGGCCGGCGACATCACCACCGATCATGATGTCGAGATCATCAATCCGGACCTGGTGATCGCCAACCTCACCAGCGGTTCGCTGCAGATGAGCCTCAAGGTTCGCCGCGGTCGCGGTTACGAGCCGGCCCAGAGCAAGGCGGAGCCGGGTGACGACGATACCGGGGCCACCGAGATCGGTGCCCTGCGTCTGGACGCCTCCTTCTCGCCGATCCGCCGTGTCAGCTATACCGTCGAGCGTGCGCGCGTCGAACAGCGCACCGACCTCGACAAGCTGGTGCTGGATATCGAGACCAACGGCAGCGTGGAGCCCGCCGAAGCGATCCGCTTCGCAGCGGGGACGCTCTACGACCAATTGTCGGTGTTCGTGGATCTCGAGGCCAAGCCGGTGGCAGCGGCGGCCAGCAAGGAAAGCGGCGTCAACCCGATCCTGCTGAAAGCCATCGACGAACTCGACCTCACGGTTCGTTCGACCAACTGCCTCAAGGCCGAGAACATCCACTACGTGGGTGACCTGGTCCAGCGCAGCGAAAACGAACTCATGAAGACGCCGAATCTCGGCAAGAAGTCGCTGACCGAAATCAGCGAAGTGCTCAGCGAGCACGGTCTCAAGCTCGGCATGAGCCTGGAAGACTGGCCGCCGGCGGAACTGGAAACGGCCAACGCGGGCTGAATGCCTCCGCGTCGGCACAGGAGAAATTAAGTCATGCGTCATCGCAAAAGCGGTAGCAATTTTGGGCGACCGTCGGATCATCGCCGGGCCATGATGCGGAACATGTCCGCGTCGCTGTTCAAGAACGAACTGATCAAGACTACGGTGCCGCGCGCCAAGGCTCTGCGCCAGGTGGCGGAACCGTTGATCACCCTGAGCAAGACCGACTCGGTGGCCAATCGCCGCCTCGCCTTCTCGCGTCTGCGCGACAAGGAGGCGGTGGGCAAGCTGTTCACCGAACTGGGGCAGCGCTATGCCGAGCGCCCGGGCGGTTACCTGCGGATTCTGAAGTGCGGCTATCGCGCCGGCGACAATGCCCCGATGGCCTATGTGGAGCTGGTTGACCGCCCGGTTGCACATGAGGAGGAAGGGGTGCAGGAAACCGCCGAGGCCTGAGCCTCGTAACCGTAAATGCGCACCTGGAAAAGCCGGCATCAAGCCGGCTTTTTCTTGGGGACGATCTACTGGTGACTGGAAGTGACACCTCTCTGGTAGACTCCGGCGCTTGATTTGAATTCAAAATGTTTATCATGATCAAAGCGTTACATCGCGTGCTGGTATTGACACTGGCACTTGCCGCGCCCGCCACGATCGCCGATGTGGTGTACCTGGACGACGAAAGCGTCATCAAGGGCGAGATTGTCTCCCTCGACGGCGAGAGCCTCGAGGTCGAGACCGACTTTGCCGGGACCCTGACCATCGAGCGCGATGCCATCGAGGGTCTGGCGACCGATGAGCCGGTGGTGATTACCACCGAGGATGGTGACGAAGTGGAAGCCCGGTTGGCGTATGTCCCCGGTGAGGGCCAGCGCATTGCCGATTCAGCTTTTGGCACCACCACTTTCGAGCTCTCGCGGCTGTCGGCTGTGCGCGGGGTCGGTGAGCCTTCGCCTGCCGAGATTCGCCTCGCGGAACTGCGGGAGAAGCGGGCCAACCTGTGGTCCGGACAACTTTTGGTTGGGCTTGGCGGCACCTCGGGTAATTCCGAGAGCCGTAGCCTCAACTTTGGCGCGCGCGCCCGGCGTGAGGCGGAGGATGATCGTCTCTACCTGAGTCTGCTGGTTAACAAGGCACAGCAGGATGGCGTCGAGTCGGCTGATGAGAAGCTGGGAACGGTACGGCTGGAACGCGATTTCTCCCGCAGCTTCTTCCTGTTCGCTCAGACCGAGGCCGAGCGCGACGACTTCGAGAACATCGACTTTCGTTCCACTACCACGCTCGGTCCTGGCTACTACTTTCTGCAACGCCCGGGACACGAACTCAAGGGGCGCATGGGTCTTGGTTACGAATACATCTCGCGCATCGTGGGTCAGGACGAAAGCGAGGCGGTTGTCACTCTGGGCTATGACTATCTGCTCGACGTCTCCGACTGGTTCCAGTTCACCCACAACCTGACTGTGATTCCGCAGATAAGCGATTCGCCGTCCGACAATTTCAGGGTTGACTCGACTCTCGCAGTGGAAGCGCCGCTTGGCGGGTCGCCCGCCTGGTCGCTGGCAGCCCAGTACCGGCATCAGTACAACAACAATCCCGAGCCCGGGGTCGAGGATCTCGACACCAGCTACCTGCTGAATCTGGCGCGCAGCTTCGAATAGTTCTCAGACCCAGCGGGCATCGGCTGTGTCCGGTGACTCGCCGTCGCCGATCGGCGGTTGCTGCCGCCACTCACTGGGCGTCAGACCCGTATCGCGCCGGAAGGCCCGGGTGAAGTTGGCGACGTCGGAATACCCCAGCTCCATGGCAACCTCGGTAACGGACAGCCGACCTTCCGAGAGCAGGCGACCAGCGCGTTGTTGCGTTGCCTGCTTGCTTAATTCGCGAAATGTGGCGCCCTCCTTGCGCAGGTAGCGGTCGAGGGTGCGGCTCGAGATGTTCAGGGCCGCCGCCAGCTCGCAATGGCCCGGGGGCGGTCCGTTGGCCTCGCGCAGCATCATGCCGACCCATGATGCGATCCCCTCCCGCACTCGCACCCGCTCGATCATTTCGGCGCAGCGGTTTTCGGCCATTCGCAGGGCGGTCGGATCCGACAGCGCCAGTGGCCGGGACGCCAAGTCCCGTGGCCAGGCCATCTCGGCGCCGGGCTGGTCGAGCGTGCCGAAATGGATTCGCATCTCCCGCAGCGCCTCGTAGCGGGCGACATGGGGTGGGGTGTCGATCGAGAAATAGACATCGTAGGGCGGCATGTCGCCGGCGATGAGATCGCGCAACTCCCAATGCACGCAGGCCACGATCAGTTCCAGGTGAAAGGCGAAGCTTTCATGGGACATCCCCGCCGCGGGCGTCAGGCGCAGGCGCATGATTTCGTCCCGGCAGCCGTAGCGCACGCGGAACATCGGCAGGATCAGCCCGAAGTAGCGGGCGACCAGGCCCAGCGCATAGCCGGCCGTGGGGCTGCTCAGAATGCCGTAGCTGACTGCGCTGTGCGAGGTCAGTTTCAGGGCGGCGGCCAGTGCCAGCGCGATGTCGGTGCGGGCCGTGGCGGTGCGGGCGGCGGCCAGCAGGGACTCGATCCGCTCCAGCGGCAGGGTGCCGTCGACATCGAACAGTTCATCAGCGGGAATGCCACTGTCCGCGACCACCGCGTCGGTATCGACGTCCTGATCCCGAAGCACCTCGATCAGCCGCGCGTAGTAGCGTGCGGGGACTCGGCGTTCCGTCGACATGCATCCTCCGGGAGGAAGCCCGTGGCTGCAGTGTCCGAAAATGACAACTCGATGTCAAAAAAATGACCAGCACGGGGTGCGGCCCACTGTCATGGTATGAATCCAGGGTGATTACAAGCACCCGCACTGATCAACGCTGAAGCGTGAGAGGAAACAAGCCATGACGGTACGAAGCATGGACGGAAGCAATCCCGTCGAATGGACGGACGGGAAGCGGGCTCTATGGTTGCTGAGCCCACTGTTGCCGGCCCTGGGCGTGGCATTTCTGGCGCTGTTCTACGTCAGCCAGTCCGGGTTGCTGCTGTGGGGTATGCCGCTGTTCTTCTACGGCCTTATCCCCGTGCTCGATCTGCTGATCGGCGTGGATCGCAACAATCCGCCCGAGGCGGTAGTGGTGGATCTGGAACAGGAC